>NZ_JBFTJJ010000003.1:0-391557 GCF_056395365.1 Variovorax sp. 10L421 | reverse complement strand
TTCGTGAAGTCGGCCGTGGGCAATTTCGGCTCGGGCTGGACGTGGCTGGTGAAGAAGGCCGACGGCTCGCTGGACATCGTGAACATGGGCGCCGCGGGCACGCCGCTGACCACCGGCGACACCCCGGTGCTGACGGTGGACGTGTGGGAGCACGCCTACTACATCGACTACCGCAACCTGCGCCCGAAGTTCGTCGAGACCTTCCTGGCCAAGCTGGCGAACTGGGACTTCGCGGCGAAGAACTTCGGCTGACCGGGTTCGGCCGCGGCATCCTCATCAGCCGTTGATCAGGTTGAGGATGTTGCCGTCCGGGTCCTTGAACCAGGCGACCTTCATGTGGTCCATGACATGGATGTCGCCTTCGAGCTTCATGCCGGGCATGTCGTAGTGCTCGAAGCGCACGCCCTTGGCCTTGAGCGCCGCCACGAGCCGCTCGATATCGCCATCGACCGACCAGGTCACGGCCGTGGCCTGGTTGGTGCCGGCGAATGAGGAGCGGTAGACGTTGATCCGCGTAGTGCCGCTGCGATAGACGATCACCTCCTCGCCTTGCGCATCGACCTGTGTCAGGCCCAGCGTGTCTTCGTAGAAGCGGCGCGCCACGGCCAGGTCTTTCACCGCGAGGTTGGCCACGGCGTTGATGTTTCCGAGCATGGGAGTCTCCTGTGAAGCCCATTGCGCGGTGGACGCGCGGCGGGCGAGCCAAAAATACTCAACCATTCGGTGAAGTATTTGCCTCGCGGCAGCCGGTGTCAATACCGCGCTAGTTGCTCGCACGACCCGTGGAGCGATCGAAAGCTCTACGGCGCGCGGGTTGTGGGAGGCAAAAGCACGCAAAACGCTTCTTCGACATCTTGAGCCTTAACCAAGGAATTGTTCGAAGCCAACGAGTAGCTTTTGATCTTCTTCCTACCTCTTATGAAATTCATCATGCGAGCCCCACCTTTGCTGGAGTAAACCACGACGCCATCCAATCCTTCATCCGCCCCAATTTCGGGATCTTTGAACGATTTTAGCAAGTGATTCAAACGCTGAAGCGATGGCCTGTCTTTTTCAATAAAAACCTTTCGAATCAGATCATCAGTAATTCCATCAGGGCGCTTCCTCATATACAAGGTTGACCCCCACTGCTCCCAGCGCACGCCGCAACTTGAATCAACTCGACCTGAATGTATGAAATCATGAATTACCTCATCAACATTCAACCCCTTGCCCCCTCTCTCCAGGTTCACCCAAACCACAAGTCGATCATCCCTATATCCCGCAAATGAGTTCAAAGAAAAACCAAACAAAAAGGCCGCCCAAGATGCAAAAACTACACTTTTGAAGAACAAAAAATTCGTCACACTCAGCTCCCGTTACGAAATTCATCATATGCGACCCACCTTTATTGGAGTAAACCACCACCCCACCCCATCCCACCCCACCCCTTCCCTTCCCTTCCCTTCCCTTCCCTTCCCTTCCCTTCCCTTCCCTTCCCTTCCCTTCCCTTCCCTTCCCTTCCCTTCCCTTCCCTTCCCTTCCCTTCCAATCCTACGGCGCGCGAGTTATTGGAGGGAGGAGTGCACAGAACGCATCTTCTATGTCCTCCTTCGCAGGACGATTACCATGCGACGCAATGGTTACGGATTCAATTTTATTTTTCCCCGTCGTCAAGCTCATCATTTTTGCGTCGCCTTGAGTCGTATACGCAATAATGCCATCAAGGCCGTCGTGGTGATGAAAATCAATATCCCTATAATTCCTCAATGCGAAGTTCAATCGTTTTTTTTGAGCGCTGTTTTTTCTCAAAAAAACACCCTCAACCAAATCATTATCAATCAATGGAGGGCGCTTCTTCATATACAGTAAAGAATCCCCCATTTTCCACTGTCCATCGCAGTTAACTGCCTTACTCGTCGCGTAATCAGCAATCACCCCATCGATCCTCCTTTTATCGGGAGAATGATCAAGATTTACCCATACGACATAAGGGCCACCAGCATATCCTGCAAAAGCAAAGGAAGTAGATTTAAAAAGCAAGGCAAAAAATGTCGTCGCCTTCCATAGCAATCGCTGCAGTGATGACCGCCAAAAATAAGCCATGTCAAGTGAGTGTTGGGGTTTCTTTATTCGCATTAGATTTTCCAGCATCGATTCCCATTATTTTATTTATTTCGACCGCCTTCATCTCTTCCAGTCCAGGATCAGAAATATCCTTCTTAGCCTGCTCATAATATGCAATTGGCACGAAGTACTTCAAATGATTAGGGTCACCTTTATGCACGACCTTCTTCCCATCTTTATTTTTTGTTGTACGCGCAGCAACAGGCGCGATATTGAAGTACGAAAAATTTATTTGCTGATCTTGATTCCCGCCAAGCAATATCAACCCATTGGAGCCGTTTTTTGCATATACAAATCCCACATGATGCCCGTGATCAGATTTTGATGTAACCATTGCAATGGCGCCATATATTGGCTTGTCCAGCTCAACAAACAAGGGATTTCGGATCATGCGCGCTGTTTTTTCTGACTTCTCTTTGGGACCGTCTACTTCATAAAAACTGTGCGCACGTGCCTTCGCAGCTTTGTGATTGGGAAAACCGATATTGTCGATCGGATATTTTGCCTGCAACAGACACCAATTGACAAAGGCAGCGCACCACGCATTGCTGTTCCCGTTCAGAGATTTCAAGCCATCGTTGATTTCGACGTGATAATTTATTTTGTCTTGCAGAGTAGATTCGGTTTCACCAGCTCTAAGCTTCGCCTCCACAATCGCAATAGGCATCCACGGCGCTCGCCCAGGCCACGGATTGATCAGTGCCAAGACCTTTCCCGTTCCCTCCTTGGATCGTTCCGAATCCGAGGGTTGCGTGCTTGACGGAATAGGCGCTGCTGGCGGAGCAGCACGAGGTCGGGCTTTCGGAATTAGTGGCGTGCTTGCTGATGCAGTTTTTGGTGCGGTGGAAATTGAAGCCGACTGTGCTGCGCCAGGCTCCTTGCCCCTCCCACCAATCAGCAGCACCTCGCCAGGATAGATCCGGTCGCTGCTCAGCTCGTTGGCATCCTTGATTGCGGCAACACTTGTGCGATACAGCTTCGCGATCTTTCCCAGGCTGTCTCCGGGCTGCACCACGTAGCTCATCGGCTTCTTCTGGTCCAGCGTGGAACTGTTGATCTTCTCCGACCCAGCAACACCTTTCCATTTTCTGAACTTCGCCAGAAGATTGAAGTCCTGACCGGTGTCGCCTTGAATCGTCCCGACCTTCACGGGCTCCTTGGTCTTCGGGTCTGTGACCTTGACGTGCACAGCGGCCTTGTCCGACGGATGGATCACCAACGGGAAGCGGCCTGTGGCATCGGATTTGACCTTTTCCTCCCTGCTTCCTCTTTGCAGGATGATTTCCGTGTCGGGCAAGGGCTGGCTGCCATTGGTGGCGTTGATCGTGCTCACGACCACCCATGTTTCCTTGCGGGTTTCAGGCTTGGCGTGGTAGCCCTCGATTTCCGAGATGCTGTCCACTATCTTTTCGAGCTCGGCGTCGGTGCATTCGCTGAGCTTCCGGTCGGCCGGAATGCCGCTCGTGCGGAGCAGGTCGTTTGCGTATTTTTCCGTGTTGTTTTCCCCCTTGGGGGCATAGACAGGAATGGCTTCGGGGATGGTTCGATCGCCGTGCAAGCGTTTCAGGTTTGCCTTCAGCTCTGTCCGCCCGGAATCCTCATCGGGAAAGATCAGGAAGGTTCTGCCGGATTTGGTCGTGGCAAACCCGACATAGCCTTTGGCCTTCCTGGGGGCGGGCGCGCCACCTACCATTCGAGCCGTCAAGTCGCCGGGGTTGTTGATTCGCCATGGCAGTGTTCCACCGGAGCGCAGCAAATGGCGGCCATCCTCACAGATGAACTCTGCGACTTCGATGTTGGGGTGATAGGTAGCGGATATCAGCTTTGACATGTCATATCCAAGAACTCAGGCCAGTCCATTCAGATGGGCTTCCACCGCCGATTCAGAAAGAAAATGGTTGAGGCCAGAACCGACGCCTGATTGGGCGTACTTTGAGTTTTCGATGGTGTCCAAGCCGTCGTCCACGCCATCGCTCTCGACGGCCTCCTGGCTTTCTATTTCGGCGGTATTGGGATCGCTCTGCCGCGTGCGAATCGTGGGAACTGGGTTCCAGTCCCACGTCTCTTCACCCACGATCAGCGTCGCCTCGTCGGGCGTCTCGAAGGTGATTCTTGGAAGTCGTCCGTCGTCCGGAATGATCCCTTCGGCCGTGATGGCTTGCCGCTCGTCAAGAATTTTGTAAGGCAGCCCTGCCATTTCCACATGCTTGAAGACTTCGTCGCTGCCAAGAGGGGCGAAGCGAACGCTGTATTTGTCGTCGTGACCGACGCCTTGCATCCGCAGAAGTTTTTCCATACTCATAGGCCCCGCAAAGCTGTGGACCCCCGCATGCTCGCGCCAAAGCCCGCGGGTGCCATGCACGATCCCCGAGGCGTTCCACCTGGTAAAGCTGCTGCCCCCGTTGATCAGGATCTCTTCCTTGGCGGTGATGCTGATCTTTTCGGCCTCCAGCTTGATGTCGAGCTTCGCCAGGAGGTTGATGCTGTTTTGCAGGGCGACGATGTCGATGCCGGCGGTCGCCGCAGTCAGGCGGATGGACTTGTAGGCGAACAGGCGCACGGCTTCCTTCACGCTGGCCAGGAAGCTCTTGCCCGCGCTGATGCTGGTGTGGCCGCCGCTGCTCAATGCGTTGTGGGTGATGCTGGCGATGTGCGTGGCGCCTGCCGCCGTGCTCTGGATGCCCGCCGCACTGGCGATCACCAGATGGGGTTCGTCGAGCTCCGGAAACCGGCCATCCTGCCTGTCGCCACCCCTGCCCTTGATGGCGTCGTTCTGTTCCTTCAGCGCTTGGGTGACGGCGTCCTGATCGCCCGCCCCGTGCGCCTTGGCCTGTTGGGCGGTCTGGCTCTGGCGTTCATGCAGATCGCGCGCGGCCGTCAGGCGCGCGACCGTTTCGCCCAGATCGGTGATGTGGCCCTGCGCATGGGGCCGTGTCTCGGTGGTGAGCAGCAGGCCCCTGGCTGCGCGCACCGCGGCGTGGCCATCGGTGCGCAGTTCGGCGCCCTGGCCTCGGTCGTCTTTGCGGCCTGCCGTGTCGTCGATGCGGCCGATGTGGCCCAGGCTCAGGCTGCTGCTGAGGTGATCGCTCTTGAGCTGGGCCTGGATTTTTCCGGGATGGTCGTCCAGCGCCAGATGATTGCCGCGCGTCCCGCCAGAACTGCCTTCTGGGCTCAGTTCGCGGCTGCGAATGCCCGAGAGGTTCTTCTGATCGGGCAGGTGCCACGCGGGCATGTTCTCGGCATTGAACACACGCCCTGTGATGATGGGGTAGTCCGGATCGCCGCTCAGGAAATCGACGATGACTTCCTGGCCGATGCGCGGCAAGGCCGCGGTGCCGAAGGTCGCGCCGGCCCAAGACATGGCCACGCGCACCCAGCAACTGGAGTTCTCGTTACGCTGACCCAGACGATCCCAGTAGAACTGGATTTTGACGCGGCCGTACCGATCGGCCCATATTTCTTCGTTCTCCGGGCCGACCACGATGGCCGTCTGCGGGCCACGTGTGCGCGGCCTGGGCGTGGTGCGCGGCGGTCGCCATGCGTAAGTCACGGGCTGCGCCTTGAAGGCGAAACGCTGAACGGAGCCTTCGGAGGCGTCGGCACCTTCGCTGGCTTGAAGATTTTCCTGCAGCTCGTACTCGACGCCGGTCAGAAGGTATTTCTGATTCTGGTCTTCCCTCGGGTGGCTGGCGAGCTGGAAGGTGTGGCCCGGCGCCAGATCGCGCCTGTTGGAATGCCCGCTCGCAGCACTGCGCTCGCTCAACTGTTCTTCAGTACGGATGCGCGCGTAGGCTTCGCCGTCGTTGTGCTGCTTGTAGCCACCAGGCCATTCGTACAGTTCGAAGGAGTCATGGGCATGGCCTGGGGGCATTTGACGTTGGTTGGAAAGGTCCGCCCTGGGCTTGAGGGGGTCGTAGTCGTTGGTGAAATGAAACCCCGGGCGGATTTCTTCGCCGGACTGCCATTCATAGATGCGCTCGCTCGGACTTGAGCCACCTCCGGTCATGCCCGCTTTCTCCAGCGGGTGGAAGCGCACGGTATCGCCTCCGGGCAACGGATCGTGGGAGATGGCGATGTCGTCCGCGAACATCAGCACGTGCCGCTCTGCTTCGTGCCTGAAGTAGTAGTAGATGCCTTCCAATTCGCACAGGCGCGAGATGTACGAAAAATCGCTTTCGTGATACTGCACGCAGTAGTCCCACGACCGGTATTCGCGGCTGAGCCTCTTCTCGATGGGGTAGCCGTAGCTGTCGAGCACTTCGGTGAGGATGTCGGGGACGGTTTTGCCCTGGAAGACCCGGAAGTCGCTCCGACGTGTTGCCAGCCACAGCCATGGGCGCAGCTTCATCTCGTAGAAGGACTGGCGCGCGTCTTCTTCAATCAGGCCGAAGCAGGTGACGATGCCGCCGAGATAACGCAGGTCGCCGCGCTCGGTTTCCATCGCCACGGTGGCCGTCTTGCCGAGCAGGGCTTTCGGGTCGATGGCGTTGCTGTGGCCCAGCAAGTCGACGTCGAATTCGAAGAGCTGGTGCAGCGCTTCGCGCCCGGCCAGGCGATGGAACTGCAACGCGTCGCCCAAGGGCGAGCGGAGGGTGACGCGCCTTTTCACGGGCGCGGGCGAGCACGCGCACTCGCACGATCGAAGATGAACATGAGACTCCCTGATTGGCCGCCCTCAGGGTCTGGGGGGCCGTTTTGTTGGATTATGTAACCCGCTCTGGCCACCCCGAAAGCAACCCAAAGTAGCCATCGCGTGCGCACGTGCGCAATTCGTGAAGCAATGCACGTTGCGGAGCCGCCGCAGCCCGAGAAGAGGCCCTTCGCGAACCACGAAAACCCTGCGGCTCCGCTTCCGGCACACTGCACCCTGGTGCAGTGCCCGACGAGGCCTCAAGTCTGCAACCCGATTCGCCCCCATACAGAGACAACCCCATGATCCGCAAACTCATCCGCTCGCTGGCCCTCGCGCTGGCACTTCCCCTGGCCTTTGCCACGGCTGCACAGGCGCAGTCCTACCCCGCCAAGCCCATCCGCATGATCGTGCCCTTCCCGCCCGGAGGCGGCACCGACATCCTGGCGCGCCTCGTGGCCCAGAAGCTCACCGAGGCGAACCACTGGACCGTGGTGCCTGACAACCGCGCAGGTGCCGGCGGCACCATCGGCATTGCCGAGGCCGCGCGCGCCGCGCCCACGGGCTACGACATCGTGATGGGCCAGAAGGACAACATGGTCGTCGCGCCCTGGCTCTACAAGAACCTGAGCTACAACCCGGTGAAGGACCTGACCGCCGTAGCCCACGTGGCCTACACGCCGGTGGTGATCGTCACGCAGGCCAACTCGAAGTTCAAGACGCTGAACGACGTGGTCACGGCTGCGCGCGCCGCGCCCGACACGATCACCTACGGCTCGCCAGGCAACGGCACCACCATCCACCTGGCCGGCGAGATCTTCAACAGCGCCGCCAAGATCAAGATGCGCCACGTGCCCTACAAGGGCTCCAACGCGGCCATGATGGACGTGCTCGCGGGCAACGTCGACCTGATGGTGTCGTCCGTGCCCTCGGCGCTGGCGCAGATCAAGGCGGGCAAGCTGCGTCCGCTGGCCGTGACCTCTGCCAAGCGCAGCACCTCGCTGCCCGACACGCCCACCGTGTCCGAGCTGGGCTACAAGGACTTCGACGTGAGCACCTGGTACGGCGTCTTCGTGCCGGCCGGCACGCCCAAGGACGTCGTCGCCACGCTGAATGCGGCGATCAACAAACTGCTGGCCACGCCCGAAATGAAGGCGGCCATCATTGCCCAGGGCGCTGAGCCGCAAAGCATGACGCCGGAGCAGTTCGGCGCGCTGCTGAAGACCGACTACGAGAAGTGGAAGGGGATCGTGCAAGCCTCGGGCGCGACGATCGAGTAGCCCTTCTTGCCCCTTCCCCCTTTGGGGGAAGGTTGGGATGGGGGCTGACGGCGCCGAACATGCCATGAGCGATGGATGCGCCGCTTGCCCCCACCCCTGCCCTCCCCCGGAAGGGAAGGGAGAAATACCGGGCTCAGTCCGGCGTGAACTTCCTGTTGAAGATTTCCACGTCCGCCGCGTCCTCGAACGTCGCCACCTGCCCCATCTTCCCGTCGCTCATCCTGCAGGCCGAGAACAGGCTGTAGCGGCCCTTGAAGTAGAACTCATCCATCACGATCAGCGCGTACGGATACGGCACGAAGACCTGATGCTCGAAGACGATGCGATGCACGTTCCTCGGCGACGGGAAGAGCTTGTAGTCGTTGGTGTCGATCGACTTGGCGGTGGCCATGGTGTGCTCGCTCGCTTCTTCTGCGTTCAGGCCGGATCGCGCACGTCGGCCACGGGGTTGTTGCCGAAGTCTTCGCGCGCCAGGTAGTTGAGCACCTTGGCCGCTGCGGTGGCGGGGCTGTCGAGCCGGCCGTCCTCCTTCATGCTCACGAAGCGCGTGCGGTCCGGAAACTTCTCGGCCGATGCGCCGCGCAGCTGCACCTGCATGTCGGTGTCGATGATGCCAGGCGCCAGCGAGACGATGCGCGCACCGTTCGGCGCATTCGCTTCTTCCAGCGCCACGGCGCGCGAGAAATGGTCCATGCCGGCCTTGGACGCGCAGTAAGGCGCCTGGCTGCCCATGGCGTTGCGGCCCAGGCCCGACGAGATGTTCAGCACCTTGCGTGCACCACGCCATTCGCGCGTCGCGCCCAGGAACGCGGCCGTCAGCAGCATCGGCGCTTCGAGGCCGATGCGCAGGGCCAGCGACAGCTCGGCCTCGACGGCGCTGGACAGCGGCGCGGGGTTGCCGACGGTGCCGGCGTTGTTGATGAGCGTGACGCTGTCGAAGCGTTGCGCGTCAATGGTCTTGAGCCAAGCCGACACGCGGGCTGCCGCGGCGACCGGGTCGGACAGGTCCTGCTCCCATTGCACGAGTTCGGCGCCGGCGGCCTTGGCTACCTCAGCAAGCGCCGGATCCTGCTTGCGCGAGATGCCCAGCACCGTGTGGCCGGCCTGCAGCAGCTGTTCGGCCATGGCACGGCCCAGGCCACGCGAGGCGCCGGTGATAAGGGTGAGGTGGGAAGCGGTCATCGGGAAGCTCTTTCTTGAACGAAGGCGGGGAGGTTAAGCGGTATCGAGAGGCCCTGGTGCTCAACCGGTACGGAACTGCTTGCGCAGGAAGTTGCGGTGGCGGGCGATGTGCTGCAGCTGCGCAGGCGCGATGGTGCCGTCGAGGTCGACCTCGTCTGCGCCGTTGAGTACCGCATTGGCATTGGCCATGGCACGCGCGACGACTTCTTCCTCGCTCACGCCGAGCTGCGCCGCAAGGTCGAGCGCCACGCGTCGCATCGCGCGCTGCGAGAGCATCCACATCGCGCCGAAGCGGTCCCACGCGAGCGCGGCCTCTTCGGACTTCTCGCGGTCGGCAAGAATTTCGCTGAGCGGCTTGGCCAGTATTTCGTTGAGCGCATCGAGCTTCTCGTTCAACGCGTCGTTGCGTTCGATGGCCTCCTGCAGCGTCGGGCCGGCGTCCTCGGCCTTCGTCTTCGGCGCCTCTGACGGCGAGATGAAGGCGGCTTCCGCGTTCGCGGGCACCACCTGGAGCTGGTCTTTGAGGGTCATGTGTTTTCCGTTTCCGCCGAGGCGTTCTTCTTGTTCGACATCGCGGTCGCGCGCAGGCCCGGCAGGTCGAGCACGCGCAGCCCACCGTACTCCACGCGGATCAGGCCCTGTGCCGAGAGGCCGTTCAGCGCCTCGTTCACGCGCTGGCGCGAGAGGCCGACCAGGTAGGCCAGCTCCTGCTGCGTGATGCGCAGCACCTCGCCTACGCCCGGGTACAGCACCGGATTGAACAGCGACACCAGGTTGCGTGCCACGCGCGCGTCGGGGTTGTTGAGCCGGTCGATCTCCAGCGCCGCGATGAACTGGCCCAGCCGCTCGTTGAGCTGGTTCATCACGAAGCGGTTGAAGCCGATGGAGTGGTCGAGCAGCCAGTGGAAGCTTTCGATCGGCAGCCCCGCCACCAGGCTGCGCCGCAGCGCCTGGATGTTGTAGCGGTAGGGCTCGCGCTTCATCACCGTGCCTTCGCCGAACCAGCCGCCTGGCGGCACGCCGGTGTAGGTGACCGAGCCGCCGTCGGCGTTGTCGTTGCTCATCTTGAGCAACCCCTCGACCACGCCGAACCAGTAGGTGGGCGAGCGCCCGACGCGGCACACCAGGTCGCCGGGCTCGGCCTCGCCCACAACCAGCGCGGCTTCGGCGCGGCGGCGCTCGGCGGGCGTGAGCGTGGGCAGCCAGGGGATGCCTTCGAGTTCCGCGGCATTGGCGGGACGCACGCGATCCTTGATCGAACCGCCGAGCACGTTGTGGTTGAGATTGCCGTGAGGCATCGGGAAACTCCGGGGAGTAGTGTCCCTAGGATTGTCGTTGGAATGACAACCGGGCGTCAAAGTGAGACCTACGATCCGCCCACTGTGCAAACAACCGCCCCCACCTTCCCCCGTCTGCTGCTCGCGCATGCCGAGGCCCAACCCGAGGCGCCCGCCGTGCGCGAGAAGGACCTCGGCATCTGGCAAACCTGGACCTGGAACGCCGTGGCGCAGGAAGTGCGCGAAATGGCCTGCGGCCTCGCGAGCCTCGGCTTCAAGGCCTTCGACAACCTCGCCATCGTCGGCGCCAACCGGCCACACCTCTACATGGCGGTGATCGCCGCGCAAAGCCTGCGCGGCGTGCCGGTGCCGCTGTACCAGGACGCGGTGGCGAGTGAAATGGTCTTCATGCTGCAGGACGCGGCCGTGGAGTTCGTGGTCGTCGAAGACCAGGAGCAGGTCGACAAGCTGCTCGAGTGCCGCGAGTTGCAAAAAGACCAGCAGCACGGCATCCGCCACATCATCTACGACGACCCCAAGGGCCTGCGCCACTACGACCAGCCGGGGCTGATGAGCTACGAACAGCTGCGCGCGCTGGGTCGCGAATTCGACAAGGCCAACCTGGGCTACTACGACCGCGCCGTGGCCGGCGGCGAAGCCACCGACGTGGGCGTGATCCTCTACACCTCGGGCACCACCGGGCGCCCCAAGGGCGTGTGCCAGACGCATGCGAGTTTCATCGCAGCGGGTCGCGGCGGCGTGGAGACCGACAGGCTCGGCCCCGGCGACAACATCATGAGCTACCTGCCGATGGCGTGGGTGGGCGACCACCTGTTCTCGGTGGCGCAGTGGCTGGTGGGCGGCTTCACGCTCAACTGCCCCGAGTCGGCCGAGACGGTGATGAACGACATGCGCGAGATCGGCCCGAGCTACTACTTCGGCCCGCCGCGCACCTTCGAAGGCTTGCTCACTGCAGTGTCGATCCGCATGGAAGATGCGGCGGCGCCCAAGCGCTGGCTGTACGCGAAGTTCATGGCCCTGGCACAGCGCGTGGGCGCGGACATCCTCAACGGCGCGCCCGTGGGCACCGGCGACCGGTTCATGTACAGCCTGGGCAACCTGCTGATCTATGGGCCGCTGCGCAACGTGCTGGGCATGAGCCGCATCCGCGTGGCCTATACGGCCGGTGCCGCCATCGGGCCCGACCTGTTCCGCTTCTACCGCTCCATCGGCGTGAATCTCAAGCAGTTCTACGGCCAGACCGAGACCTGCGCCTACGTGTGCCTGCAGCAGGACGGCAAGGTCAAGCTGCAGACCGTGGGCACGGCCGCGCCGGGCATCGAGCTGAAGATCGCCGAGGACGGCGAGGTGCTGGTGCGCGGCGTGTCGGTGCTCAAGGAGTACTACAAGCGCCCCGACGCCACCGCCGAGGTGCTGGACGCGAACGGCTACTTCCACACCGGCGACGCGGGCGTGCTCGACAGCGAGGGCCACCTGCGCATCATCGACCGCGCCAAGGACGTGGGCCGGCTCGTGGGCGGCGCGATCTTCGCGCCCAACTACATCGAGAACAAGCTCAAGTTCTTCCCGCAGATCAAGGAAGCCGTGTGCTTCGGCAACGGCCGCGACGAAGTGTGCGCCGCCATCAACATCGACTACGAGGCCGTCGGCAACTGGGCCGAGCGCCGCGGACTGGCGTACGGCGGCTACGTCGACCTGGCCGGCAAGCCCGAGGTTCTGGCGCTGGTGGCCGATTGCATCGCCAAGGTGAATGCCGACCTTGCAAGCGAGGACGGCATGGGCGAGACGCAGATCGCGCGCTTCCTGGTACTGCACAAGGAGCTCGATCCCGACGATGACGAGCTCACCCGCACGCGCAAGGTGCGCCGCGGCTTCATCGCCGAGAAATACGCGGTGCTGGTCAGTGCGCTCTACGGCGGCAAGACCGAGCAGTTCATCGAGACGCAGGTCAAGTTCGAGGACGGGCGCACGGGCTCGGTGAGTGCCACGCTGAAGATCGTCGACGCGAAGCGCTTTCCACTGGTCAAGGCGGCCGCATGAACGCGCACAACCACACCGAGGCCTCCATGCTTGCAACAACGACCCGAGGCGGCCGCAAGGACGGCGAGGTCATCCTCGACGTGCAGAACATCTCCCTGAGCTTCGGCGGCGTGAAGGCGCTGACGGACATCAGCTTCAACGTGCGCGAGCACGAGGTGCGGGCCATCATCGGGCCGAACGGCGCGGGCAAGAGCTCGATGCTGAACTGCATCAACGGCGTGTACTGGCCGCAGCAGGGCTCTATCACCTTCCGGGGCCAGACCTTCAAGCACATGAACTCGCGCCAGGTGGCCGAGATGGGCGTGGCGCGCACCTTCCAGAACCTGGCCCTCTTCAAGGGCATGAGCGTGCTCGACAACATCATGACGGGCCGCAACCTCAAGATGAAGAGCGGCCTGCTCGCGCAGGCACTGCGCTGGGGACCGGCCGAGCGCGAAGAGCTCGCGCACCGCGAGTTCGTCGAGCACATCATCGACTTCCTGGAAATCCAGGCGCACCGCAAGACGCCGGTGGGCCGCCTGCCCTACGGCTTGCAGAAGCGCGTCGACCTCGGCCGCGCGCTTGCGATGGAGCCGCAGGTGCTGCTGCTGGACGAGCCCATGGCCGGCATGAACGTGGAGGAGAAGCAGGACATGAGCCGCTTCATCCTCGACGTGAACGACGAGTTCGGCGCGACCATCGTGCTGATCGAGCACGACATGGGCGTGGTGATGGACATCTCCGACCGCGTGGTGGTGCTGGACTACGGCAAGAAGATCGGCGACGGGACGCCGGATGAGGTGCGGAACAACGAGGACGTCATTCGGGCGTATCTCGGCGTGGAGCACTGAAGCCATGCGAAACCTCGCCCTGAAGTATTGCTCCTTCCCCCTCTGGGGGAAGGCTGGGATGGGGGCACAGCGGCCTTCGAAAAAAAGCAGCGCCTCATCGGACGCCGCCTGCCCCCACCCCAACCCTCCCCCAGCGGGGGAGGGAGAAAGACAAGAAAGACACTGACCATGGGCTTTTTCCTC
Source organism: Variovorax sp. 10L421 (assembly GCF_056395365.1). Taxonomy (NCBI): domain Bacteria; kingdom Pseudomonadati; phylum Pseudomonadota; class Betaproteobacteria; order Burkholderiales; family Comamonadaceae; genus Variovorax; species Variovorax sp. 10L421. The sequence goes on along the minus strand of NZ_JBFTJJ010000003.1, from coordinate 378,008 downwards.
GAAACCCTCTTCGGCGGCCTCATGGTCGGCATGCTCTATTCGCTGATCGCCATCGGCTTCGTGCTGATCTACAAGGCCTCGGGCGTCTTCAACTTCGCACAAGGCGCGATGGTGCTGTTCGCGGCGCTGGCCATGGCGCGCTTCTCGGAGTGGTTCCCGCAGTGGTTCGGCTTCGAGAACCAGATCCTCGCGAACATCCTGGCCTTCGTCGCGGCCATGGCGGTGATGGTCGTGGTGGCCTGGCTGATCGAGCGGCTCGCGCTCAGCAAGCTGGTGAACCAGGAAGGCATCACGCTGCTGATGGCCACGCTGGGCATCGCCTACTTCCTCGACGGCATGGGCCAGACGATCTTCGGCAACGACATCTACAAGATCGATGTGGGCATGCCCAAGGAGCCGCTGATGGTGCTCGAAGGCACCTTCCAGGGCGGGCTGCTGCTGAGCCAGGAAGACCTGATCGCCGCGCTGGTGGCGGCAGGGCTCGTGGTGGTGCTGGCGATCTTCTTCCAGAAGACGGCCACGGGCCGCGCCCTGCGCGCGGTGGCCGACGACCACCAGGCCGCGCAGTCGATCGGCATCCCGCTCAAGCGCATCTGGGTGATCGTGTGGTCGGTGGCCGGCTTCTCGGCACTGGTGGCCGGGATCATCTGGGGCTCCAAGCTGGGCGTGCAGTTCTCGCTCTCGCTGGTGGCGCTGAAGGCGCTGCCGGTGGTGATCCTCGGCGGGCTCACATCGATTCCGGGCGCCATCATCGGCGGCCTGCTGATCGGCGTGGGCGAGAAGTTGTCCGAAATCTATCTCGGCCCCATGCTTGGTGGCGGCATCGAGATCTGGTTTGCTTATGTGCTGGCACTGGTCTTCTTGCTGGTTCGCCCGCAAGGCCTGTTCGGCGAAAAAATCATCGATCGGGTCTGAGCAATGTTCTATAGAGAAAACGGCCAGTTCAAGTCGAGCTACCGCGCCGACCAGCAGATCTTCCCGATCGCGCAGGACCGCCTCGCGATCCTCGTGCTGCTGCTCGTGGCTTTCGTCGTGGTGCCGCTCGGCGTGTCCGACTACTGGATGCGCGCCATCCTCACGCCCTTCCTCATTCTTTCGCTCGCGGCCCTGGGCCTCAACATCCTCGTGGGCTACTGCGGGCAGATCTCGCTGGGCACCGGCGCCTTCATGGCGGTGGGCGCGTACGCGGCCTACAACTTCCAGGTGCGCATCGACGGCATGCCGCTCATTGCCTCGCTGCTGCTGGGCGGCCTGTGCGCGACGGTGATCGGTGTGCTGTTCGGCATTCCGAGCCTGCGCATCAAGGGCCTGTACCTTGCAGTCGCCACGCTGGCCGCGCAGTTCTTCACCGACTGGGCGTTCCTGCGCATCCAGTGGTTCACCAACAATTCGTCCTCGGGTTCGGTGAGCGTGGCAGGACTCAACGTGTTCGGCGTGCCCATCGAGTCGCCGGTGCAGAAGTACCTGTTCTGCCTGATCTTCGTGGCGGTGTTCGCGCTGCTTGCAAAGAACCTGGTGCGCAGCGCCATCGGCCGCGAGTGGATGGCGATGCGCGACATGGACGTGGCCGCCGCCGTGATCGGCATCCGACCGGTGTACGCCAAGCTCACGGCCTTCGCGGTGAGCAGCTTCATCGTCGGCGTGGCCGGCGCGCTGTGGGGCTTCGTGCACCTGGGTGCGTGGGAGCCGGCGGCGTTCAGCATCGACCGCTCGTTCCAGCTGCTGTTCATGGTGATCATCGGCGGGCTCGGCTCGATCATGGGCAGCTTCTTCGGCGCCGCATTCATCGTGCTGCTGCCGCTCTTTCTGAACCAGTTGCCGGGGTGGCTGGGCTTCTCGATCTCCACCGCGCTGGCCTCGCACCTGGAGACCATGATCTTCGGTGCGCTGATCGTGTTCTTCCTGATCGTGGAGCCGCACGGGCTGGCGCGCTTGTGGTCCACGGCCAAGGAGAAATTGCGGCTCTGGCCCTTCCCTCACTGAATTCCCGTTCGTACGTAAAAACCGGCACCGAGGTGCCCACATAAGGAGACAGGCATGAAACTGAAATCGCTCGCTCTGACCGCCGCCCTGGTGGCCAGCACCCTCGGCGCCCTGCTGGCGCCCTCGCTCGCGCAGGCACAGGCCAAGGAACAGTTCTTCCCGCTGCTGGTGTACCGCACCGGCCCCTATGCGCCCAACGGCACGCCCTGGGCCAACGGCAAGCAGGACTACATCAAGTACATCAATGCCACCGGCGGCATCAACGGCGTGAAGATCGCGTACGAAGAGTGCGAGACCGGCTACGCCACCGACAAGGGCGTGGAGTGCTACGAGCGCCTGAAGGGCCACCCCGGCGTGGCGTTGTTCGACCCGCAGGCCACCGGCATCACCTTCGCGCTGACCGACAAGGTGCCGACCGACAAGATTCCGCTGATCACGCTGGGCTACGGCCTCTCGGCCTCGCAGGACGGCGGCGTCTTCAAATGGAACTTCCCGCTGATGGGCTCCTACTGGACCGCGGCCGACATCCTGATCCAGCACATCGGGAAGAAGGAAGGCGGCATGGACAAGCTCAAGGGCAAGAAGATCACCCTCGTGTACCACGACTCGCCGTTCGGCAAGGAACCGATTCCGCTGCTGCAGGAGCGCGCGAAGCAGAACGGCTTCGAGCTCTCGCTGATCCCGGTGACCGCGCCCGGCGTGGAGCAGAAGTCGGCCTGGCTGCAGGTACGCCAGCAGCGGCCCGACTATGTGCTGCTGTGGGGTTGGGGCGTGATGAACTCCACCGCGCTCAAGGAGGCCGTGGCCACGGGCTACCCGCGCGAGAAGATGTACGGCGTGTGGTGGGCCGGCGCGGAACCCGACGTGAAGGACGTGGGCGCCAACGCCAAGGGCTACAACGCGCTCGCGCTCAACACCTCGGGCACGCAACCCAAGGTGATCCAGGACATCCTGAAGCAGGTGCATGACAAGGGCCAGGGCACGGGGCCGAAGGAAGAAGTGGGCTCGGTGCTCTACACGCGCGGCGTGATCATCCAGATGCTCGGCATTGAGGCCGTGCGGCGCGCGCAGGAGCGCTTCGGCAAGGGCAAGGTCATGACCGGCGAGCAGGTGCGCTGGGGCATGGAGAACCTCGCGCTCGACCAGAAGAAGCTCGACGCGCTGGGCTTCTCGGGCGTGATGCGCCCGGTGAGCACCTCGTGCCAGGACCACATGGGCTCGACCTGGGCGCGCGTGCACACCTGGGACGGTGCCAAGTGGGGCGGCATGTCCGACTGGTACGAGGCCGACAGCCAGATCATCAAGCCGATGGTGAAGGCCGCCGCCGACAAGTACGCAGGCGAGAAGAAGCTGACGCGCCGCGAAGCGGCGGACTGCAGCTCCTGACGCGCAGCTGATCCGTGGCGGCTCGCGAGAGCCGTCATTCGAAAGAGCAGCGTCGTCGTTGTTCTTTCGAATGCTTCGGACCACACCATGAGCGAACCCAACATCCTTCTCAACGTCAACGGCATCGAGGTCATCTACAACCACGTGATCCTCGTGCTCAAGGGCGTGTCGCTGACCGTGCCCGATGGCGGCATCGTGGCGCTGCTCGGCGGCAACGGCGCGGGCAAGACGACCACGCTGCGCGCGGTGAGCAACCTGCTCGCGGGCGAACGCGGCGCCGTCACCAAGGGCACCATCGAGCTGCGCGGCGAGCGCATCGAGGCGCTGTCGCCGGCCGAGCTTGTGAAGCGCGGGCTGATCCAGGTGATGGAAGGCCGCCACTGCTTCGCGCACCTGACGATCGAAGAGAACCTGATGACCGGCGCCTACACGCGCACCGATGGCAAGGCCGCGGTGCAGCAGACGCTGGAGAAGGTCTACGCGTACTTCCCGCGCCTGAAGACGCGGCGCACTTCGCAGGCGGCCTACACCTCGGGCGGCGAGCAGCAGATGTGCGCCATCGGCCGCGCGCTGATGGCCAATCCGAGCATGGTGCTGCTCGACGAACCCTCGATGGGCCTGGCGCCGCAGATCGTCGAAGAGGTGTTCGAGATCGTGAAGGACCTCAACGCCAAGGAGCGCGTGACCTTCCTGCTGGCCGAGCAGAACACCAACATGGCGCTGCGCTATGCCGACTACGGCTACATCCTGGAGAACGGCCGCATCGTGATGGACGGCGCGGCGCAGAGCCTGCGCGAGAACGAGGACGTGAAGGAGTTCTACCTCGGCGTTGGCGGTGCGGACCGCAAGAGCTTCCGAGATGTGAAGAGCTACAAGCGGCGCAAGAGGTGGTTGGCTTGAACCGACCAGAAAGATGAAGGGGACGGACATGACCGACCACTACGACAAGCTTGAAATCCGCGACCCCGCCGAACGCGAGCGTGACCTTCTGGCCGCATTGCCGAAGCAGATCGCGCAAGCGCAGACCGCCGCACCGGCGTTCGCGAAGATCCTCGACGGCGTCAAGCCCGCCGACATCACCACGCGCGAAGCCCTCGCCAAACTGCCTGTCACGCGCAAATCCGAACTGCTCGAGCTGCAGAAGGCACGCCGCGCGGACGACCCGTTCGGTGGCTTTGCCTCCATCGTGCGCGGGCCGCGCATGCTGCGCATCTTCGCGAGCCCCGGCACCATCTACGAACCCGAGGGCGAGGCCCGCGACTACTGGCGCACCGCGCGCGCGCTGCATGCGGCGGGCTTTCGCGCCGGCGAACTCATCCACAACAGCTTCAGCTACCACATGACGCCCGCGGGCTCCATCATGGAAAGCGGCGCGCGCGCCATCGGCTGCACCGTGTTCGCGGGCGGCACCGGCCAGACCGAACAGCAGCTCGAGGCCATCGCCGACCTGAAGCCCGAAGGCTATGCGGGCACGCCGAGCTTCTTGAAGATCCTGCTTGAGAAAGCTGCGGAGAAGGGCATGAAGCTGCCCTCGCTCACCAAGGCGCTGGTGTCGGGCGAAGCCTTTCCGCCGAGCCTGCACGACTGGATTGCCGCGCATGGCGTGAAGGGCACGCAGTGCTACGCCACGGCAGACCTCGGTCTCATCGCCTACGAAACCAGTGCGCGCGAAGGCCTGGTGATCGACGAAGGCGTGCTGGTCGAGATCGTGCGCCCCGGCACCGGCGATCCCGTGCCCGACGGCGAGGTCGGCGAGATCGTCGTCACCAGCTTCAACCCCGACTACCCGCTCGTGCGCTTCGGCACCGGCGACCTCTCGGCCGTGCTCGCGGGCACCTGCCCCACCGGCCGCACCAACAAGCGCATCAAGGGCTGGCTCGGCCGCGCCGACCAGACCACGAAGGTGCGCGGCATGTTCGTGCATCCCTCGCAGGTGGCCGAGATCGTGCGGCGCTTTCCCGAGGCGCGGCGCGCGCGGCTTGTGGTGTCGGGCGAGATGGGCGACGACAAGATGACGCTGACGCTCGAATGCGCGGGCGCCGTGCCCATAGGGTTTCAGGCCCGCGTGGGCGATGCGATCCGCGAAGTGACCAAGCTACGCGGCGAAGTGGTCGTCGTGGGCGCAGGCGAACTGCCCAACGACGGCAAGGTGATCGACGACGTGCGCAGCTACAAGTAGCGGCGGTACAGCCCGCGCGTGGTGGCGTGCATCAGCACCACCACGAGCACCGAATAGGCCAGCACGAGCGCCAGGGCGAAGCCGATGAGCCCGCCCGCGGAGTCATGGCCGCGCGCCCACATCGACAGCACCAGCCACGCCAGCGCGATGGCGATGCAGCTCGCCTGCACCAGCACGAAGGCCAGCACCGCCGCCGCCACGGCCCTGAAAGGCCGCACACGCACCAGCCCGGCGCTGGTGCCGAGCCAGCCGCCCCACAACGCGAGCGCGAAGGCCACCAGCGGCGGCACCATCCAGGCGAGCAGCAGCTCCAGCCCCTCCATGCCGCTCGCCACGGAAGTCCAGCGGCTCACGACCACGCCGCTCCACATCTGCAGCGACGCGAACAGCGAGGCACCCACCAACGCCACGGCGCGGCGTGGCGATGAGCCGATGGCTTCGTCGTCTTGCATGGCAGAGGGTGCGGCGCGGCCTGCCCTCAGCGCGAACCAGGCTGCAACCCACACACCGAGCACGAGCACGATCAACTGGACAACGGACTGCAGGAACATGAACGCGGCCATCGCAGTGCGCATGGAATCCGGGCCAAAGAAGTCCTGCAGGCGGCCGCCCGGCATGAAGAGCAGTTGCACTTCGTAGAGCAGCGGGCTCAGCGCGTAGAAGTTCAGCACCAGCACCACCGCGTATGCCGCGCCATAGCGGCTGCGGAGATGGGACAGCCGCGCCACGCTGTCCACGCCGCGCTTTTCGAGCGCGTTGCGCCCATGGCTCCAGGCCAGCGCCGCTGCCAGCAACCAGGCCATGCCGACGCTGAACACCATTGGAATCCACACGCCTGGAAGGGCATAGGTGCTGCGCAGCTGCTCGCTGTCAGGCGAGTCGGGCCAGAGCAGCATGACCATGTTGACCGCCAACATCGCGGCACCGATGGCCACGGTGACGAGCGCGAGATCGCGCGGCAGTCGCCGCGCACGTGCGTGAGAAGGGGTTGCCGTCATTGGAATACTTTCGCCTTTCAGGGCGCATGCCGCTGCATGCGAAGAGAGAGCGAGGGTATCGGATGACGGTGCGTGTGCGGTGCAGGTTCAGTGCACGAATGCGCCACGCGGCCAGCCGCGTCGGTCAATGAAGCTCGGGCTCGTGCGCCAGCTCGAAGAGCTTCGTCATCTCGCGGTTGAATGCCGGCAGGTCGTCGGGCTTGCGGCTCGTCACGAGCGCCTGATCGACCACGACATCCTTGTCGCTCCACTTCGCTCCGGCGTTCTTCAGGTCGGTGCGCAGCGAAGGCCACGAGGTCATCTTGCGTCCCTTGACACCGCCCGCCTCGATGAGCGTCCACGGCCCATGGCAGATCGCCGCGATGGGCTTGCCCGCTTCGACGAAGGCGCGCACGAACGCCACGGCCTTCTCGTCGATGCGCAGCGCGTCGGGGTTCATGACGCCACCGGGCAGCAGCAGCGCGTCGAAGTCACCGGCGTCGGCGCGCTTCAGCGGCACGTCGACCGCAAAACTGTCGGCAGGCTCATGGTGGTGCCAGCCGCGCACGGTGCCGGCGAGCGGCGAGACGATCTGCGTCTGCGCACCGGCACCGTCGAGCACCTTGCGCGGCTCGGTCATCTCGACCTGCTCGAAGCCGTCCGACACGAGGATGGCGACCTTCATTCCGTCGAGGGAAGAGGAGGTGATGGGCATGAGTGAATCTCCTTCGGGGTTGCTGCATAAAAAAAGCAATGAAGATTCACCCTAGGCCACGCCCACCTCGCCCGCATCGTCCTGCGCCGGATCCGCCTGTCGGACAGTTCGACAGGCGGCAAACTCCTCTTACGAGTCGCAGGATTTGTTTGCCCGATTCCGCAGGGCAGACATATTTCGCCCGAAGGAATCGCCGAGCCCGGGCGCCCTCGGCCCCCGGCCGTCTCTAAGGGCTATCCGGTATAGGTCAGGCTGTGGTCAGCCTTTAAGATCGCGGCCTTTTTATCCCCCTCCCGGAGACGTCATGAAGAAACTGTTCGCCCTCGCGGCGATTGCCGCCGCAGCCGCCGGTGTCCACGCCCAGGATTTCCCTGCGGGCAAGACCGTCACGCTGGTGGTGCCTTTCGCGGCCGGCGGCCCGACCGACCGTGTCGCACGCGACCTGGCGGAAGCCATGCAGAAGACGCTCGGCACCACCATCGTGGTGGACAACACCGCGGGCGCGGGCAGCTCCATCGGCACCGCCAAGGTGGCGCGCGCCGCGCCCGATGGCTACACGCTGCTGCTGAACCACATCGGCATGTCGACGATGCCGGCGCTCTACCGCAAGCTGCCCTTCAACGTCGAGAACGACTTCGAGTACCTCGGCATGGTCAATGAAGTGCCGATGACGCTGATCGGCAAGCCCGGCCTGCCCGCCAACAACTACAAGGAACTGACGGCCTGGATCGCCGCCAACAAGGGCAAGATCAACCTCGGCAACGCCGGCCTGGGCGCCGCCTCGCACCTGTGCGGCCTGCTGTTCCAGAGCGCGCTGAAAGTCGAGATGACGCCCGTGCCGTACAAGGGCACGGCCCCGGCCATCGCCGACCTGCTGGGCGGCCAGATCGACCTGCTGTGCGACCAGACGACCAACACCACCTCGCAGATCGAGGCCAAGAAGGTCAAGGCCTATGCGGTCACCACGAGCAAGCGCCTGACCACGCCGGCCCTGAAGGACCTGCCCACACTCGACGAGTCGGGCCTCAAGGGCTTCGAGGTGACGATCTGGCACGGTGTGTATGCGCCCAAGGGCACGCCCGCGCCGGTGCTGAAGAAGCTCAACGAGGCCATCAAGGCCGCGATGAAGGACCCGGGCTTCGTCAAGCGCGAAGAGGCGCTGGGCGCGGTGATCACGACCGACAAGCGCACCGAGCCGGCCGAGCACAAGAAGTTCGTCTCGGCCGAGATCGCCAAGTGGGGCCCGATCATCAAGGCGGCTGGCGTGTACGCCGACTAGCTGTTGCTCGCCCCCCAGGCGGCGCGGCAAAGCCGGTTCCGCGGTGTTCCTGGATTTGAATTCGCAGAAGCCGCCGTACTCTTGAGGACGGCGGCTTTTTTCGTTGCGGCTACTTCGGCCGGATGGCGTCAGCCGTCCCCTGGATGAAGGCCTTGATGCTCTCGATCTCGTCGCCCGAGAGCTTGCCCGTGAAGTCAGGCATGCCGCGCGCCATGGCCGGGCCCTTCAGGATGAACTTGTCGAGGTTCTCGATGTAGGCCGCATCCATGTAGCCGAGGTTCGGAATGTTGCCGCCGCGGTCCACACCGGGCACGCCGTGGCAGAAGACGCAGTTGCTCACGTACAGCATGGTGCCGGCCTGCACTTTCGCGGGGTCGTACTTCACGCCCTGCACCAGCTTGTCCATGCGGTACTGAACGAAGTCCGGCATCTTCGCCGTGCCGCCGACCGCGAAGGTGTAGACCGTGCCGGGCCCCTGACGCTCGGTGGCACGCTGCGCGAGGCCGTACACGCCGCCCCAGCCCACCGCGACCGACACGTACTGCTTGCCGTCGACCATGTAGGTCGAGGGCGCCGCCACCACGCCAGTGCCGGTGGGCGTTTCCCACAGCTTCTCGCCCGTCTTCGCGTCGTAGGCCAGCAGGCGACCGTCGGCCGTGCCCTGGAACACGAGATTGCCCGCGGTGGTGAGGGTGCCGCCGTTCCATGGCGAAGCGTAGTCGACGCCCCACGCTTCCTTCTGCGCGACCGGGTCCCAGGCCACGAGGCGGCCGAAGGGCTTGCTCTTGGGCGGCTCGGCATTGGCAAACTTGCCGAGGTTCCAGCCGAGGCCCGAGTGCGGTCGGCCCGGCACGTCCTCGTTGAACTTCCAGTCCTTGTCGTCCATCAGGTTGATCGGCACGTGCTGCGCGGGCAGGTAGGCGAAGCCGGTCTGCGGGTTGAACGACATCGGATGCCAGTTGTGCGCGCCGAACGGCCCCGGGATGGAGTCACCGGGCTTGGTGGTGTCGCGCGCCGCGGCGATCTCGATGGGACGGCCGTTCTTGTCATAGCCCGTGGCCCAGTTCACTTCGACGAAGTTCTTCGCCGAGATGAACTTGCCGTTGGTACGGTCGATGACGAAGAAGAAGCCGTTCTTCGGCGCATGCAGCAGCACCTTGCGCGGCTTGCCGCCGAGCTTCATGTCGGCCAGGATCATCGACTGCGTGGAGGTGTAGTCCCAGTTGTCGCCCGGCGTCTCCTGGTAGTGCCACACGTACTTGCCGGTGTCGGGATTGAGCGCCACCACCGAGCCCAGGTACAGGTTGTCGCCGCCCTTGGGACTGCGCGCCTTGTGCGACCAGGGCGAGCCGTTGCCGGTGCCCACGTACATCAGGTTGAGCTCGGGGTCGAAGGCGAAGCTGTCCCACGCGGTGCCGCCACCGCCGGCCTCCCAGTACTTGCCGCTCGGGTCCCAGGTCTTGGCGGCACGCGCCATCGATTCGTCCTCGAAGGGCTTGGCCGGGTCGCCCGGCACCACGAACCAGCGCCACTTCTGGTCGCCGGTCTTCGCGTCGTAGGCGGTGACGTAGCCGCGCACGCCGTACTCGGCGCCGCCGTTGCCGATGATGACCTTGCCCTTGAACACGCGCGGCGCGCCGGTGATGGTGTAGCTGCCCTTCTGGCCCTCGATGGTGTTCTTCTCCCAGACCTTCTGGCCGGTGGCCGCGTCGAGCGCGATGAGCCGCCCGTCGTAGGCCGCCACGTAGACCTTGCCCTCGTGGATCGCCACGCCGCGGTTCACCACGTCGCAGCAGCCCCTGAAGCCCTTGGACTTGTCGACCTGTGGATCGAAGGTCCACAGCTTCTGCCCGGTGCGCGTGTCGATGGCGTGCACCACGCTCCACGAGGCGGTGATGTACATGATGCCGTCCACCACCAGCGGCGTGGCTTCCACGCCGCGCGTGGATTCGAGGTTGTAAGACCAGACCAGCCCCAGCTGCTTCACGTTGCCGGCGTTCACCTGGTCGAGCCTGCTGAAGCGCGACTCCGAATAGTCGAGGCCGACGCTGGGCCAGTCGGGCGTCTTCTTCTGCGCCGCGTTGGCGCGGATGAAGCTGCCGTCGACGCGCTTGGTGGCAGCGGCTGCGCGGTCCTGTGCGTTCTGGGCCGAGGCCGTGGTCGATGCGCCCAGGCACAGCAAGGCGCCGGCCAGCATGAGCAGCCCGGAGTGTGTTTTTTTCATCGCAGGTCTCCTTTGTCCCTCAAGGATCGTGCGCGCGGGCTCCGGGTTCACCCCCGGGATTTCCCCAGTCCGGCGCTGTTCCATTGCGGAACACATTCAGCGCTGGTCCCGACCCCGACCCCACCCAGGGAGGCAGCGAACCCATGGCCCTCGACAGAATCGGCACGCCGGACGCGCCGCGCCAGCTCTTTGCCAACACGCCCGCACAGCGCGTGGCGCTCGCGCGGCAGCAGTTCTTCGAGGAAGGCGTGCGCCCCTCGGGCCTCGTGGGCGAGGCGGTGATCCAGTCGTGGATGCGCTGCAGCCGCACGCACACCGACCGCCAGCGCATCGTGACCTTCGACGCGGTCACGCCGAGCCGCCTGCACGCCACGCTCGCGCGCAGCCGCGAGCTGCTCGATGCGGCGCGCCAGGAGCTGGCGCAGATGGAGCATGCACTCGCGGGCACCGACTGCCGCGTGATCCTCACCGACCGCGAGGGCGTGGTGGTGCACGTCACGCAGCAGCCCGCCGCCGCGCACCAGCCGGTGCTGCGCAAGACATCGCGCGTGGGCGTGAACATCTCCGAGCGCGTCGTCGGCACCACGGCGCCGGGCATCGTGGCGAGCACCGGGCAGGCCTGCGCGGTCGATGGCGCCGAGCACTATTTCGACGTGCTGGGCCACATGCAGTGCGCGGCGGCGCCGATCCGCGACGTGGCGGGGCAGCTCGCCGGCGTGCTCGACCTCACGGTGGAGGCGCGCCGCTTCGGCTTCGACGCGGCGTCGATGGTGGCGCTCCATGCCACGACGATTGAGAACCGGCTGCTGCAGGCGCAGTCGCGCGACCACCTGATCCTGCGCTTCCAGGCCAGCCCCACGCTGCTGGGCACGCCGCTCGAAGCGCTGGCAGGCGTCGCACCCGACGGCACGATCGCCTGGCTCAACAACGCGGGCGCGCGGCTGCTCGGGCGGCTGCCCGAGGCGGCGGACGAGCGCGACGTCGAATACCTGCTGGGACACGACCTCGCGAGCCTGCTGCGGCTCGGGCGGCGGGAGGCGGCGCAGCCGCTGCGGCTTGCGAGCGGGCTGGGCGTGTGGGTGCAGGCACGGCTGAAGGGCGCGGACGGCGCGGACTTCAGGCATGCGGTGGCGATGCCCGGCGAGGCGGCACCGTTGGCCATCGAGCGGCAGGACGATGCGCGGATGCAGGCGCCCGAAGCCTGCGAGTGCACGAACCTTGTCGAATCCGCGTCTCCTGCGCAGGCGACGCTGCGCGAGCACAGCCGCAAGCTGATCGAGGAAACGCTCGCCGCGCATGGCGGCAATGTGTCGCAGGCGGCACGGCAGCTGCGCGTGTCGCGCGGCACGCTCTATCGGCGGCTGCACGGCTGGCGCGACAACAACGGCGCGGAAGAAGGCGCGTCGCCGGCCTGATCGATCAGGCCGCGGCGCGCGCCAGCGCACGCGCGCGGCGTGCCTTTGCGTCGGGCTGCAGCGGCCGCAGGTATTCGTGCAGCGCCAGCGCGGCCGCGCCCACTGCGGGCGCCAATGCGCCGTAACGCGCGGTGCGCAGGTCGGGCGGAGGCATGCCGGCACCGTCGGCGTGGCGCTTCACGCTCTCGAACGCTGCCTGCGCAAAGCCGCGATGGTCGGCGCAGGCCTTGCCGCCGAGCACGATCGCGCGCGGATTGAAGGTGACCCACAGGTTCTGCAGCAGCACGCCGAAGAAGGCCGCGGCGCGCTGCATGTCGGCGCCCTCGCGCTCCAGCACGCGCGAGCCGAAGAAGGCCTCGGCGCAGCCGCGGCGGCCGCACGAGCACAACGGCCCGTCGAGTTCGAGGATGGTGTGGCCGATCTCCCCGGCCATGCCCTGCGCGCCGGTGAAAAGCCGGTCGTTCAGCACCACGCCGGCGCCCACGCCCACGTCGCAGTTGACAAAAATCAGCGGGTCTTCGCCGTCCTGGCCTTCACTCGCCGCGAACTCGTACTCGCCAAGCGCGGCCGCATCGGCGTCGTTCTGCAGTTGCACGGTGACGCCGGGCAGGCCGACGGCGGCAAAGGCTTTCTCCAGCGCAGGCAGCAGGCTCACGTTGCGCCAGCCGAAGTTGGGCGCGAAGCGGACCACGCCGGTGCAGTCGTCCACCGCGCCCGGCACGCACACGCCGATGCTCGACAGGCGCAGGCCGAGCCGCTCGAGCACCACGTGCGCGGCGGCGGCCATGCGCGCGACCTGCGCGCACGCGCCGGCCGGCGAGCCGTCGGTCAGCGCACGGGTGTCGGCGTGCAGCACCTCGCCCTGCAGCGACACGCACACGAGGCGCACGGTCTCGACGGCGATCTCCACGCCCATCAGCGCGCGCACGCCGACGTTGATCTGCAGCGGCGTCGAAGGCCGGCCCATGCCGTCGGCCACCGTCGCGCCGGCCTCGCTGAGCCAGCCTTCGTCGAGCAGCTCGCGCACCAGCAGGCTGACGGTCGACTTGGTGAGCCCGCTCTCGCTCGCCAGCCGCGCGCGCGACAGGCCGGGCTGCGCGCGCAGCAGCCGCAGCAGCACGCTGCGGTTCATGCGCTTCAACAGTTGCTGGTCGCCGATGGTGGTCACATCAGGAGAGCGCTGCGGTCTCGGCGTGATGGGCCTGCTCTTTGCCCTCGGGCCGCTTGCCGGCAATGATCATCCCGAGCACTTCGTCCTCGGTCACATCGGTGGTGCGGTAGGTGCCGACCAGCTTGCCGTTCTTCATCACCGCGAGGCGATCGCTCAGCGAGAACACGTCGGGCATGTCGTGCGTGATCAGGAAGATGCCCACGCCGTCGGCCTTGAGCTGCTTCACGAGCCCGCCGACCATCGCGGTTTCTTCCGGGCCGAGCGCGGCGCATGGCTCGTCCATGATGAGGATGCGCGCATTGAAGTAGAGCGCGCGCGAGATCGCCACCACCTGCCGCTGCCCGCCCGAGAGCCGGCGCACCGGCACGCGGATATTGGTGAAGTTCCTGTTGAGGCGATGGAATACCTTGCGCGCCTGCACTTCCATGAAGTGATCGTCGAGCGTGCGCCATGGCGTCATCTTCTCGCGGCCGAGGAAGAGGTTCGACACCGAGTCGAGGTTGTCGGCCAGCGCGAGCGTCTGGTAGATGGTCTCGATGCCCTGGGCCTGCGCTTCGGCGGGCGTGCGGATGTGGACCTTCTCGCCCGCGATCAGCGTGTCGCCCGAGTCGATGGGGTAGGCGCCCGCGAGCATCTTCATCAGCGTGGACTTGCCGGCGCCGTTGTGACCCAGCAGCGCGACCACTTCGCCCGGGTAGAGGTTCACGCTCACGCCATCCACGGCCTTGACGCCGCCGAAGGCCTTGCGGATCTCGCGCAGCTCGACGAGCGGTTTTGTCTTGTCGATGTCGGCCATGTCAGTTCTCCCCGAACTTGCGGCGATAGAGCACGTCGAACACCACGGCCACGATCAGCACCTGGCCGATGATCACCATGCGCTTGCCGATCGGCACGTCGAGCAGCAGCATGCCGCTGTCCAGCGACTGCATGATCAGCGCGCCCAGCACCGAGCCGAAGATCGAGCCGCTGCCGCCCGCCAGCGCCGTGCCGCCGATCACGGCCGCCGCGATCACGTACAGCTCCATGCCCGTGCCCAGCGAATTGGTGCCCGCGTTGAGCCGCGCGATCGACACGATGGCCGCGACCGTGACCAGCACCGCCAGCAGCGCGAACAGCATCAGCGTGACGCGCTTGACCGGAATGCCCACCAGCGCCGCGGCATCGGGGTTGCCGCCCATCGCGAACACATAGCGCCCGAAGCGCGTGCGGTGCACGATGAACGACAGCACGATCGCCACCACCGCCCAGATCAGCACCGGGATCGGAATGCCCTGCGGCTCGCTCTTCGACGAGATCTGGTAGTTGTTCATGACCCACGCGAAGCCGAACACCACCGCCACCGGCACCGCGGTGATCAGCACGTCGAGCCACAGCGCCTCGGTCGGCATCTCGTAGCGCTGGCGCGCGCGGCGCTTCTGCAGCATGCGCCCGAACAGCACCAGCGCGACCAGCCCTGCGAGCACCCAGCTCGCCGTAACGCCGATGCCGCCGTCGTAGCCGCCGCCCAGCCGCTGGAAGAACTCGTCGTTCACCGGCTGCGTCTTGCCGTCGGCCACGAGGAAGGCCGCGCCGCGAAACGACATCAGCCCGCCGAGGGTGACCACGAACGAGGGCACGCCGAGCACCGCCGTGAGCCAGCCTTGATAGATCGACACGAGGAGGGCCACGGCAAGCCCCGCGAGGCAGGCCGTGGGCCACGACCAGCCCGAGGTGTATTGGAGGTACGCGATCAGCACGCCGACGAAGCCCATCACCGAGCCGACCGACAGGTCGATGTGGCGCGCGACGATGACGAGCACCATCACGGTCGAGACGATGCCGACCACGGCCGTCTGCTGCGCGACGTTGTAGAGGTTTTCGGGCGACAGGAACACGCCGCCCGACATGACGCTGAACACCACCGCCATCACGGCCAGCAGCACGCACATCAGGATCAGCCGCAGGTCGATGCCCGTGCGGCGCCACCAGCCCGGAGTTTCATTGCTCATTTTTGAAGGTGTCCCTTGGAACGGCAGGTGCGCGACCGCGTACCGGCCAGCCCCAGGGGCCGGCCGGACGCCGCGTGGCGCGGATTGGCAAACTCGTTACTTGCAGGCGGCGGGCGCGCTCGCACCCGTGGCACCCTTGCAGAGTTCGTCCTTATTGATCCAGCCGGCCTTGACGACCACGTCGAGGTTGTCGCGCGTGATCGGCACCGGCGTCAACAGGCGCGAGGACAGCGAGATCTTCTTGGCGCCGCCGGCCCACGGTGCGGCCTTGTCGACCGGCTTGCCGGCGGCCAGCGCCATGGCGGCGGAGGCGGCTTCGCGGCCGAGTTCGCGCGAATCCTTCCAGACGGTGGCGGTCTGCGTGCCCAGCGCAATGCGGTTGAGCGCCGCGAAGTCGGCGTCCTGGCCCGACACCGGGATGCCGCGCAGGCCCTTGGCGGTGAGCGCCGCCACCGCGCCGCCGGCCGTGCCGTCATTGGCCGCGACCACTGCGTCGACCTTGTTGCCGTTCTTGGTGAGCATCTGCTCCATGTTCTTCTGCGCGACCTCGGGCTTCCAGCCGTCGGTGTATTCGTCGCCGACGATCTTGATGTCGCCCTTCTTGATCGCGGCGTCCAGCACCTCCTGCTGGCCGGCGCGCAGGAAGTCGGCGTTCGGGTCGCTGGGCGAGCCCTTGATGATCACGTAGTTGCCCTTGGGCTTGACCTTGAAGACTTCGCGCGCCTCCATGCGGCCGACCTCGACATTGTCGAAGGTGATGTAGAACACGCCCGGCGCCTCGATCAGCCGGTCATAGGCCACCACGGGCACCTTCTGGCGCGTGGCCTTGGTGATGGCGGGCAGGATGGCGTCCTTGTCCATCGCCAGCACGATGAGCGCCTTGGCGCCCTTCGACATCAGGCCCTCGATGTCGCCCAACTGCTTCTCGGGCGAGCCGCCTGCATCGGCACTGATGTACTTGGCGCCGAGCTTCTCGAGCTGGGCCTTGATGGCGGCCTCGTCGGTCTTCCAGCGTTCTTCCTGGAAGTTGGACCAGCTCACGCCGACCACGGTTTGCGCCAGGGCGCCCACGGCCGTGAAACCGAAGGCCATGGCGGCCAGGGTGTGTTTCAGTTGCATCGATGTCTCTCCAGTGTTGGTGCGCCCCGCAGGAACCAGCGGTAAGAAATTAGTTAGTTTGAAGGGCGAACTAACTATCCCATCGGGGCGTGCCTCTGGGCATCCGGGAATTCCCGGAGCGCCATCCTGGCGAAGGCGCACGCGAAAAAGGCCGGGAGGTCCCGGCCTTCTCGTGAGCTCGCGCCGCTTCAGGCGGCGAAGCCACCGTCGATGTTCAGGCTGGCGCCGGTCACGAACGCGGCTTCCGGGCTGGCCAGGTAGCCGACCATGCCGGCGATTTCTTCGGGGCGGGCGTGGCGGGCGAGCGCCATCAGGCCGTGCATGGCAGCGGCGTTGGGGCCGTCGACCGGGTTCATGTCGGTGTTGACCGGGCCCGGCTGCACGTTGTTGACCGTGATGCCGCGCGGACCGAGGTCGCGCGACAGGCCCTGCACCAGGCCGACCAGCGCCGACTTGCTCATGGCATAGGCGCTGCCGCCGGGCCAGGGCATGCGCTCGGCGTTGGTGCTGCCGATGTTGATGATGCGGCCGCCTTCGCCCATGTGGCGCGAGGCTGCCTTGGCCGCGACGAACACGGCGCGCACGTTGACGTTCAGCGTCTTGTCGAAGTCCTCGAGCGAGAAGTCGTCGAGGGTGCCGCCGAGGAACACGCCGGCGTTGTTCACAAGGATGTCGATCTTGCCGAGCGCGCGGGCCGCTTCGTCGATGCCGGCGGTGAGCGCGGCGGCATCGGCGCTGTCGATCTTCAGCGCAAGGGCACGGCCGCCTTCGGACTGAATGCTGCGCACCAGTTCCTCGGCCGGGGCGCTGGAACTGGCGTAGCTGAAGGCTACGGCGGCACCGTCGCGCACCAGCCGGCGCACGATGGCGGCGCCAATGCCGCGCGAACCGCCGGTGACGAAGGCGACCTTGCCGGCCAGGACAGGAGAAGAAGAAGCAGTGTTGGAGGCCATGATTTTTCCGTGCAGGTGGAGGAGGAAGGCCTTCAGTGTCGGCAATTCATTCCTGTGGCGGTAGCCATCAATCGAGGCAATCAAATTCAACCCGGAGTTGAAGATGGGAATGACAATGCGGCCATGGAACCGCTCAGTCACCTCGAATCCTTCGTGCAGAGCGCCGAGGGCGGCAGCTTCTCGGCAGCGGCCCGGCGCCTGGGGCTGACGCCGGCGGCCGTGAGCAAGAACGTTGCACGGCTCGAAGCACGGCTGGGCGTGCGGCTGTTCCAGCGCAGCACGCGCCGCCTCACGCTGACCGAGGGCGGCGAGCGCTTCCTGGCGCAGGTCGGCGGCGCGCTCGCCACGCTGCAGGAGGCGGTGGCCGGCATCGACAAGGACGACGGCCAGCCCGCCGGCACGCTGAAGGTGAGCATGGGCCAGGCCTTCGGGCGCGAGCACGTGCTGCCGATGATGGGCGACTTCCTCGCGCGCTACCCGGCCATCCTGCCGGACTGGCATTTCGACAACCAGCAGGTGGACCTGGTGGGCGAGGGCTTCGACGCGGCCATCGGCGGCGGCATCGAACTCGCGGCCGGGTTGATAGCGCGGGAGCTGGCGCGCATTCACGTGGTGGCCGTGGCATCGCCGCGCTACATGGAGGGGCGCGAGCGGCCCCGGCATCCCTCGGACCTGGCGGCGCTCGACACGTTGCTGCGCCGGTCCTCGCCCACAGGCCGGCTGCGCGGCTGGACGCTGCGGCATGCGCGCGGCGAAGAGGCCACGGTGGAGCTGCCCCGGCCGCGCGCGATCTTCAACGACCCCGAGGCCATCGCGCATGCAGCGTTGATGGGTCTGGGCGTGGCGATGCTGCCGATGCCCTTCGTGGAGCGCGGCCTGCGCAGCGGCGAGCTGCTGCGGCTGCTGCCCGACTGGCACCAGGATGCGGGCGCGGTGTGGCTCTACTACCCGAGCAAGAAGCTGCTGCCGCCGAAGACGCGCGTGTTCATCGACTTCGTGCTCGAACGTTTTCGCGACGAGCGGTTTGCGCAGCGGATGCAGGTGGCCTGAGCGGCCTGCCGGCCCACGGGGTTTTCACCCGCGACGTGCGCGGCGCGCGCCTGTACAAACGCGCGCATGACTTCTTTCTTCTGCTCTTCCTTCCGGACCCATCGCCGCGCCGCGCTGGCCGCTTCCGTCGCCACCGCCCTCACGCTGATGGCCGCTCCTTCGTGGGCCCAAGGCACCTGGCCGACCAAGCCCGTGCGCATCGTCGTGCCCTTCGCGGCCGGCGGCACCACCGACATCCTGGCGCGCGCCGTCGCGCCCGAGCTGTCGAAGGCCTTCGGCCAGCAGTTCATCGTGGACAACCGCGCGGGCGCGGGCGGCAACGTGGGCGCCGAGCTTGTGGCCCGCGCGCCGAACGACGGCTACACGCTGCTGATGGGCACGGTGGGCACGCACGGCATCAACCGCGCGCTGTACCCCAAGCTGCCCTTCGACCCGATCAAGGACTTCGCGCCGATCACGCTGGTGGCCGCCGTGCCGAATGTGATGGAGATGAATGCCGACAAGGCGAAGACGCTGAACATCCGCAATGTGCAGGACTTCATCAAGTACGCCAAGGCCAACCCGGGCAAGCTCAACATGGCGTCGAGCGGCAGCGGCACGTCGATCCATCTCGCCGGCGAACTGTTCAAGAGCATGACCGGCACGTTCATGGCCCACATCCCGTACAAGGGCTCGGGCCCGGCGCTGCTGGACATGGTGGGCGGCAACGCCGACGTCATGTTCGACAACCTGCCCTCGTCGATGGCACAGATCAAGGCCGGCAAGCTCACCGCGCTGGCCGTGACGAGCGCGCAGCGTTCGCCCGCGCTGCCGGACATTCCGACGGTGGCTGAAGCGGGAGGCCCGTCGCTCAAGGGCTACGAGGCAAGCTCGTGGTTCGGGCTGCTGGCCCCGGCCGGAACCTCACCGGAGATCGTGAACCGCATCCAGCAGGAAGTGGCCAGGTCGCTGGGCACGCCGGCCATCAAGGAAAAGATGCTCGCGCAGGGCGCGATCCCGAGCGGCAATTCGCCCGCCGACTTTACGAAGCTCATTGCGAGCGAGCACGTGAAGTGGGCCAAGGTGGTCAAGGACTCCGGCGCGAAAGTTGACTGACCCCCAGGCTTCGCGCACTTCGTGTCGCTGGCGCCAACCCCCTTGCAGGGAGCAACGCCTGCGGCCCGGCAAAGCCGGTTCCGCGGCGTTTCGCGACTGGAGCCGTTCGATCTGGTCGATCAGGTCTTCCAAGTCACGTCTTTTTTCTCGGCCAGCGAATCCTTGAGCATGTGCAGCAGCGGGATCGCACGCTGGTGCAGCCCGACATGCTGCTTCTCGGCCTCGCTGGCGTGGCCTTCGACGGCGTAGTCGTCGTTGTTGTGTGCGTTGGCGGCCTCGCGCGCCAGCGCAGCTTCGAGGGCCGCAATGGCGCCCGGGATCTGCTCGACCGTGATGATGCCTTGCGGCGCAATCGCCTTGCCGACGATGTCGAACAACTGCCGGGCATGCACTTCGAGCATCACGAAGTCGGGAGAGGCTCGGGACTGGAATCGATAGAGCATGGTGTTCTCACTCACTTGTAGATGTAGTCACGGGCAAAAGGGTACACCGATTGCGCGCCGCGCAGAACGCCGTGTTCGACCTTGCCGTCTGGCTTGGTGGACAGCATCTGGTGCAGCGAGATCCAGCCCTGCTCGAAACTCATGGCCGAGCCTGCGAGGTAGAGACGATAGGCCCGCAGGATGCGCTCGGCGTTGTCGCTCTGGCGGCCGCCGCTGCGCCGCAGCACTTCGCGCGCGGCGTCGAGCTGCGCCTCCAGCGCGTCCGACCAGGCCCAGAGCGTGCGCGCATAGTGCGGGCGCAGGCTCTCGGTATCGACCATCTCCAGGCCGGCCGCGGCCGTCTCGCGCAACACGTGCGTCACGTGCAGCAGTTCGCCGCCCGGGAAGATGTACTTCTCGATGAAGTCGCCCATGCCGGCGCCGAGCTGGCGGTAGTTGAGTTCGCCCGAGGTGATGCCGTGGTTCATCACCAGCCCACCCGGCCTCAGCAGCGAATGGATCTTGCGGAAGTAGGTCGGCATGTTGGCCGCGCCCACGTGCTCGAACATGCCGACCGAGGAAATCTTGTCGAAAGGCTGGCCGACCGACAGCTCGCGGTAGTCGCGCAGTTCGACGCGCACGCGGCCTTGCAGGCCCTTTTCCTCGATCAGGCGCTGCACGTACGCGTGCTGGTTCTTCGACAGCGTGATGCCGGTAGCGTCCACGCCGTAATGCTCGGCCGCCCACAGCAGTAACGCGCCCCAGCCCGAGCCGATGTCGAGATAGCGCTCGCCCGGCTGCAGCATGAGCTTGCGGCAGATGTGGTCGAGCTTGGCTTCCTGCGCCTGCGCCAGCGTGAGATCGGGCGTACGGAAGTACGCACATGAATAGACCCGGCGCGCGTCGAGCCACAGCGCGTAGAAGTCGTCGGACACGTCATAGTGGAACTCGATCTGGGCCGCATCCTTGCGCAGCGAATGCGAGCCGTGCGACTTGGCCATGTGCTGAAGGCGGCTCCACCAGCCTGTGTCGGTTTCGGCCGGGTTGCCGGGCAGCATGCCGACCGTGGCGTCGATCAGGTCGCGCATGGCCCCCTCGATCTGCACCTTGCCCTCGACATACGCCTCACCGATGGCGCCCACCTGCCGCGCTGCCAGCTTGGCGAGCACGGCCCACTCCTTGAAGGCCAGCGTGACGCGGGCTCCCGCCTGGGCAACACGCCGGCCATCGGGCAGTTCCAGCGCGATGGGGACAGGCAGCGAAGCCAGCTGCGACTCGATCTTGGGTATCAAGTTTTGCATGGAGCCCATGGTATTGATTTTTCAAAGTTTTTGCATGACTGCCCTTGTCGGCCGAAGCCGCGACCCGCGCGCCGGACGGCCGTTACGAATCGCCATTGACAGCAGATTGTTTATGTCTAAACTATTGAACCATGAACAGCCTAAGCCCGGTCAAACCCGCTCCCGCCTCGGACCTCCAACGCATCCTGTGCATCGGCGGCGGGCCGGCGGGCCTGTACTTCGCCCTGTTGATGAAGGCGCGCAACCCCGCGCTGCAGATCACGGTGGTGGAACGCAACCGCCCCTTCGACACCTTCGGCTGGGGCGTGGTGCTGAGCGACCAGACGCTGGGCAACCTGCACGCGGCCGATGCGCCAACCGCGGCGCTGATCGGCAACGAGTTCCACCACTGGGACGACATCCAGGTCTTCTTCAAGGGCCGCCAGGTGCGCTCGGGCGGCCACGGCTTCTGCGGCATCGGCCGCAAGCGGCTGCTGAACATCCTGCAGGAGCGCTGCCTGGCACTGGGCGTCGAGCTGGTGTTCGAGACCGACGCCACCGACGACCAGGCGATCGCCGCGCAGTACAAGGCCGACCTCGTGATTGCCAGCGACGGCCTCAACAGCCGCATCCGCCAGCGCTATGCCGACGTGTTCAAGCCCGACATCGACCTGCGCAACTGCCGCTTCGTGTGGCTGGGCACGCACCAGACCTTCGACGCCTTCACCTTCGCCTTCGAGCAGACCGAGCACGGCTGGTTTCAGGCGCATGCCTACCAGTTCGACGACAAGACCTCGACCTTCATCGTCGAGACGCCCGAGGCCGTGTGGAAGGCCCACGGTCTCGACCAGATGGAGCAGCCCGAGGCCATCGCCTTCTGCGAGAAGCTGTTCGCCAAGTACCTGGGCGGCCACCCGCTCATCAGCAACGCCACGCACCTGCGCGGCTCGGCCAACTGGATCCGCTTTCCGCGCGTGGTGTGCGAGCGCTGGACGCACCGCATCGACGTCGAAGGCCGCTCGGTGCCCGTCGTGCTGATGGGCGACGCCGCGCACACGGCGCATTTCTCGATCGGCTCGGGCACCAAGCTCGCGCTGGAAGACGCGATCGACCTGGCCAACGAGTTCGCGCAGGGCGGCACGGTCGACCATGTGCTCGAAGGCTACGAGGCGCGCCGCAGCGTCGAGGTGCTGAAGATCCAGAACGCCGCGCGCAACTCCACCGAGTGGTTTGAGAACGTGCCGCGCTACACGGGCATGCAGATCGAGCAGTTCGCCTACTCGCTGCTCACCCGCTCGCAGCGCATCAGCCACGAGAACCTGCGCGTGCGCGACACGCAGTGGCTCGGCGGCTACGAGCAGTGGCTCGCAGGCGGCAAGGCGATGGCGCCGATGCTCATGCCCTACAAGGTGCGCGGGCTCACGCTGAAGAACCGCATCCTCGTGTCGCCGATGGCCACCTACAGCGCGGTCGACGGTGTGCCGCAAGACTTCCTGCTGGTGCACCTGGGCGCACGTGCGCTCGGCGGCGCCGCGATGGTGTTCGTCGAAATGACGAGCCCGACGCCCGAAGGCCGCATCACGCCGGCATGCACGGGCCTGTACAACGACGCGCAGCAGGCCGCCTTCAAGCG
Organism: Variovorax sp. 10L421; assembly: GCF_056395365.1. Taxonomy (NCBI): domain Bacteria; kingdom Pseudomonadati; phylum Pseudomonadota; class Betaproteobacteria; order Burkholderiales; family Comamonadaceae; genus Variovorax; species Variovorax sp. 10L421. The sequence continues at coordinate 355,139 of NZ_JBFTJJ010000003.1, read as the reverse complement.
CATCGTCGATTTCGTGCACACGCAGTCGAGCGCGAAGATCGCCATGCAGCTCGGCCACAGCGGCCCCAAGGGCTCGACCCGCGTGGGCTGGGAAGGCACCGACGAACCGCTCGAAAGCGGCAACTGGCCGGTGCTCGGCGCAAGTGCCGTGCCTTACGGCGAGCAGAACCAGTTGCCCGCAGCGATCACCCGCTCCGAGATGGACACGCTGCGCGAGCAATTCGTAGCCTCCACCCGCCGCGCCGCCGAATGCGGCTTCGACTGGCTCGAGCTGCACTGCGCGCACGGCTACCTGCTGTCGGCCTTCATCAGCCCGCTCACCAACCTGCGCACCGACGAATACGGCGGCGACATCGAGGCGCGCTGCCGCTACCCGCTCGAAGTGTTCCGCGCCATGCGCGCGGTGTGGCCCGCCGACAAGCCGATGAGCGTGCGCATCTCCGCGCACGACTGGGCGCCCGGCGGCAACACCGATGCCGATGCGATCGTGGTCGCACGTCTTTTCAAGGAAGCCGGCGCCGATTTCATCGACGTGTCGTCGGGCCAGACCACGCGCGCCGCGAAGCCGGTGTACGGGCGCATGTACCAGACGCCGTTCTCGGACCGCATCCGCAACGAGGTCGGCATCTCGACCATCGCCGTGGGCGCCATCACCGACGCCGACCAGGCCAACAGCATCATTGCCGCCGGCCGCGCCGATCTCTGCGCCGTGGCCCGCCCGCACCTCGCCGACCCCGCATGGACGCTGCACGAGGCCGCAAAGCTGCAGAGCCGCGACGTCGATTGGCCCAAGCAATACCTGAGCGGCCGCGACCAGATGTACCGCGAGATCGCGAAGCAGCAGCAGATGGCCGCGGCTGCAGTGACGGCACAGAACAACGAGGAGACGCACTGACATGGACCTCGAAGCCCGCGCCCACAGCGAACACCCCGAGGCCCTGCGCCTCTGGCTGCGGCTCCTGACCTGCACCCAGCTCATCGAGAAGCAGGTGCGCAACGAACTGCGCTCCCAGTTCGCCACCACGCTGCCGCGCTTCGACCTGATGTCGCAGCTCGAGCGCTCGCCCGACGGGCTGAAGATGAACGAGCTCTCGCGCCGCATGATGGTGACGGGCGGCAACGTGACCGGCATCACCGACCAGCTCGTGGCCGAAGGACTGGTCGAACGAATCAACGTCGAAGGCGACCGGCGCGCGTGGCGCGTGCGGCTCACCGCGCGCGGGCGCAAGCTCTTCAACGAGATGGCGCAGCAGCATGAAGACTGGATCGTCGAGGCCTTTGCGGGCCTCAGCGGCAAGGAGATCGCGCAGCTCCACAAGCTGCTCGGCAAGGTCAAGCAACACTCACACAACCAACTATTGATGGCGGAGACCGAATGAAGCACTACATCGGCGCAGGCAACCCCATGCGCGCGCAATTCGAGGCGAAGGCGGCCTACAAGGCCGAGCACTTCGCGTGGAGTTTTGAAGCCGGTGTCGGCACCATCACGCTGAACCGGCCCGAGCGCAAGAACCCGCTGACCTTCGACTCGTACGCCGAACTGCGTGACCTGTTCCGCGCACTGGCCTACGCCACCGACGTGAAGGTCATCGTCGTGACCGGTGCGGGCGGCAACTTCTGCTCGGGCGGCGACGTGCACGAGATCATCGGCCCGCTGACCGGCATGCGCATGCCCGAGCTGCTGGAGTTCACGCGCATGACGGGCGACCTGGTCAAGGCGATCCGCGCCTGCCCCCAACCGATCGTCGGCGCCATCGACGGCGTGTGCGCCGGTGCCGGCGCGATGATCGCGCTGGCCTGCGACCTGCGCTACGGCTCGCCCGCCACGCGCACCGCATTCCTGTTCACGCGCGTGGGCCTGGCCGGCGCGGACATGGGCGCGTGTGCACTGCTGCCGCGCGTGATCGGCCAGGGCCGTGCGTCGGAACTGCTGTTCACCGGCCGCGCCATGACCGCGCAGGAAGGCCATGCCTGGGGCTTCTTCAACGCCCTGCACGAAAGCGATGCGTTGCTCGAAGCCGCCATCAAGGTGGCGCGCGACCTGGCGGAAGGTCCGACCTTCGCGCATGGCATGACCAAGACCATGCTGTCGCAGGAATGGTCCATGACCATCGACCAGGCCATCGAGGCCGAGGCGCAGGCGCAAGCGATCTGCATGCAGACCGAAGATTTCAAGCGGGCGTACGAGGCCTTTGCGGCCAAGCGCAAACCCGTGTTCGGTGGAGATTGACGCGATGATGACCAAAGCACCTGCACCGCCATCGACCGCGCACCTCGCGCTGCCATTCTTCGACGATGCACATCGCGCATTGGCCGATGGCCTGCTGCCCTGGGCCGCCGCGCAGGAGGTGGACGAGCGCGACGACCGCGCGGCGTGCCGGGACTGGGTGAAGCGGCTCGGCGACGGCGGCTGGCTGCGCTATGCCGTGCCCGGCAGCGCTGGCGGTGCGCTCGAGCGCCTCGACTCGCGCGCACTCGTGCTGCTGCGCGAGACGCTGGCCTTCCATTCGCCGCTCGCCGACTTCGCCTTCGCCATGCAGGGTCTCGGCAGCGGTGCGATCACGCTCGCTGGCACGCCAGAACAGCATGCAAGCTACCTGACTGCCGTGGCGAAGGGCAGCAAGATCGCGGCCTTCGCGCTCAGCGAACCCGAGGCAGGCTCCGACGTGGGTGCAATGGCCATGCGCGCCGAAACGACCGCCGACGGCTGGCGCCTGAACGGCGAGAAAACCTGGATCAGCAACGGCGGCATCGCCGATTTCTACTGCGTGTTCGCGAAGACCGATCCCACGGGCGGCACGCGCGGCATCACGGCCTTCATCGTCGACGCGACGACGCCCGGCCTCGACACCTCCGCGCACATCGACGTGATGGCACCGCATCCGCTCGCCACGCTGCGTTTCGAGAACTGCATCGTGCCGCGCACGGCGCAGCTCGGCGAACTCAATGGCGGCTTCAAGCTCGCGATGCGCACGCTCGACATCTTCCGCGCCTCGGTGGCGGCGGCAGCGCTCGGCATGGGTCGCCGCGCACTGGCCGAAGCCATCTCGCATTCGAAGAACCGCCGCATGTTCGGCCAGACGCTCGCCGACTTCCAGCTCACGCAGGCCAAGCTTGGCGAGATGGCCGCGCTGATCGACAGCGCGGCGCTGCTCACCTACCGCGCCGCATGGATGCGCGATGACGCCGAGCAGCGCGGCGCGCCTGCGGTCGGCGATGTGTCAGCCGCTGCCGCGATGGCCAAGATGTGCGCCACCGAGAACGCCAGCCGCGTGATCGACATGGCACTGCAGATGCATGGCGGCCTCGGCGTGAAGGTTGGCACGAAGATTGAGAGCCTCTACCGCGACATCCGCTCGCTGCGCATCTACGAAGGCGCGACGGAGGTTCAACAACTGATCATTGGCAAATCCGTTCTGCGGGGATAAACACCGTGTCTGCCCAAGTCGACCGCTTCGTTCACGACCGCCTGCCGCCCGCCGAGCAGCTGCCCGTCTTTCGCTACGACCTGCCCGAGCTGCAGTTGCCCGACCAGCTGAACCTGGTCGAGGAACTGCTCGACAAGGCCGCGTCGAAGGGCTTCGGCGACAACCCGATGCTGCGTTCACCGCAGGGCACGCTGACGTACGCGCAGGCCGCCATCGAAGTCAACCGCATTGCGCAGGTGCTGACCGAGGATCTCGGACTCGTGCCGGGAAATCGCGTGCTGCTGCGCGGCGGCAACTCGGTGGCCATGGCTCTGTCGTGGCTCGCGGTGGTGAAGGCCGGACTGATCGCGGTGGCGACGATGCCGCTGCTGCGCGCAAAGGAGCTGGGCGACATCATCGAGAAGGCGCAGCCCGTTGCTGCGCTGTGCGATGGCCGCCTGCTCGACGAACTCGCGATCGCACAGCGCGAGCACCCCGTGCTGGCCACCGTGATCGCATTCAACAGGCCCGAAGCGCCGGACTCGCTCTCCGCGCGCGCGGCGAAGAAGAGCGGCGTGTTCACGGCCTGCCCCACGGCTTCCGACGACGTCGCGCTGCTGGCCTTCACCTCGGGCACCACGGGCAAGCCCAAGGCGCCCGTCACCACGCACCGCGACGTGCTCGCAATGTGCGAGACCTGGCCGCGCCACGTGTTGCGCGCGCGCAGCGACGACATCGTGATCGGCTCGCCGCCGCTGGCTTTCACCTTCGGGCTCGGCGGGCTGCTCGTGTTCCCGATGTGGGCCGGCGCTTCGGTGTACTTTGCCGACGCGCCGTTCACACCAGAAGGGCTGGTGAAGCTCATCAACGAGGTGGGCGCGACGATCTGCTACACGGCGCCGACCTTCTATCGCCAGATGGCGCCCTTCGTGAAGCAGCACGGCATGCCCAGCCTGCGCATCAGCGTGAGTGCGGGCGAGGCGCTGCCCGACGCCACACGCCAGCTGTGGAAGGAAGCCACCGGCATCGAGATGCTCGACGGCATCGGCGGCACCGAGGTGTTCCACATCTACATCTCCGCCGCGGGCGGCGACGTACGCCGCGGCGCGGTGGGCAAGGTGGTTCCCGGCTTCACCGCCAAGGTGGTGGACGACGAAGGCAACGAAGTGCCGCGCGGCACGGTTGGCAAGCTTGCGCTGCAAGGCCCGGTGGGCTGCCGCTATCTCGACGATCCGCGCCAGGCCGACTACGTGAAGAACGGCTGGAACTACCCGGGCGATTCCTTCGTGCAGGACGACGACGGCTATTTCTTCTACCAGGCGCGCGCGGACGACATGATCATCACAGCCGGCTACAACGTCGGCGGGCCGGAGGTCGAAGACGCGCTGCTGAAGCACCCGGCGGTCGCCGAGTGCGGCGTGATCGGCAAGCCCGACGCCGACCGCGGCATGATCGTGAAGGCATTCTGCGTGCTCAAGCCAGGGCACGAAGGCGATGCGGCCCTCGTGAAGGCGCTGCAGGACCATGTGAAAGCGACGATCGCACCGTTCAAATACCCGCGGGAGATCGAGTTCGTCGCGGTGTTGCCGCGCACCGAAACCGGCAAGCTCCAGCGATTCAAACTGAGACAACTCAACACCACACCATGATCAACAAACTCCTGCAGCCTGAAGGCTGGCTGCCTCCCAAGGGCTATGCAAACGGTGTCGCTGCACGCGGCACGATGCTGTTCGTCGGCGGCCAGATCGGCTGGAACGCACAACAGCAGTTCGAGTCGGACGACTTCATCGAGCAATGCGGCCAGGCACTGCGCAACATTGCCGAGGTGTTGCGCGCAGGCGGCGCGGGCCCCGAGCACATGGTGCGCATGACCTGGTACGTGACGGACCGCGACGAATACAGCCGCCGGCTCTCCGAGCTCGGCCCCGTCTATCGCGATGCCATGGGCCGCAACTTCCCGGCCATGACCTGCGTGCAGGTGGCGGCGCTGGTCGAGCACCGCGCGAAGGTGGAAATCGAAGTCACGGCAGTCGTTCCCGACTGATTGGGCGGCAATGGCCGGCGGAAATAAAAATGCCCTCTTCGAGAGGGCATTTTTTAATTCACCGACAAAAGAAAAAAAGGCCCTTTGAAATTCAAAGGGCCTTTTAAATTGGTTGCGCGAGCAAGATTTGAACTTGCGACCTTTGGGTTATGAGCCCAACGAGCTACCAGGCTGCTCCATCGCGCGGCAAGATAAAATTATAACTTATTCTGCAGCGCTTTGCTCGGCTGCTTCTTCTTTAATTTCAGCACGGTCGACCAGTTCGACGAGCGCCATCGGGGCATTGTCGCCCACGCGGAAACCCATCTTCAGGATGCGGGTGTAGCCGCCCGGACGCGCTGCGAAACGCGGGCCGAGTTCGCCGAAGAGCTTGACGACGCTGTCGCGGCTGCGCAGGCGGTCGAAGGCCAGGCGCTTGTTGGCGAGCGTGGGCTTCTTGGCGAGCGTGATCATCGGTTCGATGACGCGGCGCAGTTCCTTGGCCTTGGGGACCGTGGTCTTGATGACTTCGTGCTCGATGAGCGAATTCATCATGTTCTGCAGCATCGCGAGGCGGTGCGAGCTGGTGCGGTTGAGTTTGCGGAGTCCGTGTCCGTGACGCATGGTGCTTTCCTTTACTTTATAAAAACAGGCAGCCGTGTCAGGTACTGCCCGGTGCACTGGCCCTTTCAGGGGCCAAATTCAAAAATTCAAATCAACGCTTGTCGAGACCGGCCGGCGGCCAGCTTTCGAGCTTCATGCCCAAGGTCAGGCCGCGCGAGGCGAGCACTTCCTTGATTTCGTTGAGCGACTTGCGACCCAGGTTCGGGGTCTTGAGCAGCTCGTTTTCGGTGCGCTGGATCAGATCACCGATGTAGTAGATGTTTTCGGCCTTCAGGCAGTTGGCCGAACGCACCGTCAGTTCGAGTTCGTCGACAGGGCGCAGCAGGATCGGATCGAATTGCTGTGCGCTGCGCGGTGCGGGTGCATCGAATGCAGCGAGTTCGCCGCCTTCGAGTTGCGCAAACACGGCGAGCTGTTCGACCAGGATTTTAGCCGAAGCGCGCACGGCATCTTCGGCGGTGATCGCACCGTTGGTCTCGATTTCGACCAGCAGCTTGTCCAGGTCGGTACGCTGTTCGACACGGGCGCTTTCGACCGTGTAGCTCACGCGCTTGACCGGCGAGAACGAGGCGTCCAGGACGATGCGGCCGATCGACTTGGTCGGCTCGTCGGCGTAGCGGCGCATCGTGCCGGGCACGTAGCCGCGGCCCTTTTCAACCTTGATCTGCATGTCGAGCTTGCCGCCTTGCGACAGGTGCGCGATCACGTGGTCGGGGTTGATGATCTCGACGTCGTGCGGGGTCTGGATGTCCGATGCCAGGACCGGACCTTCGCCGTCCTTGCGCAGGCTCAGCGTGACTTCGTCGCGGTTGTGGAGCTTGAACACCACGCCCTTGAGATTCAGCAGGATGTTGACGACATCTTCCTGCACGCCGTCGATCGACGAGTACTCATGCAGAACGCCGGCGATCGTGACTTCGGTGGCCGAGTAGCCCACCATGGACGACAGCAGAACGCGACGCAGCGCGTTGCCGAGCGTGTGGCCATAGCCGCGCTCGAAAGGCTCGAGCGTCACCTTGGCCTTGTTGGCCGCAAGTTGCTCGACCTGGATGGTCTTGGGTTTCAGCAGGGTGGTTTGCATGCAGACTTCCTCTCAATACCCCCGGCTCGTTACACCGGTAAGGCTGGTGAAGCACCTGATCCGCGACGAAGCGCGGAGCAGGAACGTGAACAACAATAACAATCTCCCGCACGCGCCGAAGGGCGGGTGCGGGTAGAAAAAATCAACGCGAATACAGTTCGACGATCAGCGATTCGTTGATGTCGGCTGCGAATTCGTCGCGATCGGGCACCTTCTTGAACGTGCCTTCGGCCTTGTCGGCATTCACATCGACCCAAGCCGGGATACCGACTTGCTGGGCGAGTTGCAGCGCTTCGACAATGCGGTTCTGCTTCTTGGACTTGTCGCGCACGGCGATCACGTCACCGGTCTTGACCAGGTACGACGGGATGTTGACCGACTGGCCGTTCACCGTGATCGCCTTGTGCGACACGAGCTGGCGTGCTTCAGCGCGGGTCGAGCCGAAGCCCATGCGGTAGACGACGTTGTCCAGGCGCGATTCGAGGATGAACAGCAGGTTGGCGCCGGTGTTGCCACGGCGACGATCGGCTTCTTCGAAGTAGCGGCGGAATTGCTTTTCGAGCACGCCGTACATGCGCTTGACCTTCTGCTTTTCACGCAGTTGCAGGCCGTAGTCGGAAGTGCGCTGACCCGAGGTGCGACCGTGCTGGCCGGGCTTGGAGTCGAACTTGGCCTTGTCCTGGATCGAACGGCGGGCGCTCTTCAGGAACAGGTCGGTGCCTTCACGGCGGGAAAGTTTGGCCTTGGGGCCGAGGTAACGTGCCACGATTCTTCCTTTGTGTATCTGCCGCAGTAGCCTGCGGGAGCCACTTGCGAAACGCGAGTGGCGGTGGGCTTAGATAAAAAACAAATGCGCAGCCGCTATTCAAAGCCGGCTGCGCCTTGCGGACTGACGATCAGATGCGGCGACGCTTCTGGGGACGGCAGCCGTTGTGCGGAACGGGCGTCACGTCGGCAATGGAATTGATCCGGATGCCGAGCGCAGCCAGTGCGCGCACCGACGATTCGCGACCGGGGCCCGGGCCCTTGATCTCGACGTCGAGGTTCTTGATACCTTGTTCGACAGCAGCACGGCCGGCCACTTCGGAAGCGACCTGCGCAGCGAACGGGGTCGACTTGCGCGAGCCCTTGAAGCCCTGGCCACCCGACGAAGCCCACGACAGGGCGTTGCCCTGGCGATCGGTGATCGTGATGATGGTGTTGTTGAACGAGGCATGCACGTGGGCGATGCCGTCCGCAACGTTCTTGCGAACCTTCTTGCGAACGCGCTGTGCGGCGTTGTTTGCAGGTGCTTTAGCCATGCTTGTCTATCCTTATTTCTTCAGGGACTGCGCTGCCTTGCGCGGACCCTTGCGGGTGCGGGCATTGGTGCGCGTGCGCTGGCCGCGCATCGGCAGGCCGCGACGGTGACGGAAGCCGCGATAGCAGCCGATGTCCATCAAACGCTTGATGTTCATCGTCGTCTCGCGACGCAGATCGCCTTCGATGGTGAACAGAGCGATCTGGTCGCGGATCTTCTCGAGATCGGCGTCGGTCAGATCCTTGATCTTCTTCGAATATTCGATGCCGCTCGCTTCGCAGATCTGACGGGCGCGGGTGCGACCGATGCCGAAGATGGCGGTCAGGCCGATTTCAGCGTGCTTGTGCGGCGGGATGTTGATGCCAGCAATACGTGCCATGTGCGTCCTCTAATACTCTTCAATCAACCCTGGCGCTGCTTGTGGCGCGGGTCGGTGCAAATCACACGCACCACACCTTTACGGCGGATGACCTTGCAATTACGGCAGATGGTTTTGACCGAAGCCGAAACTCTCATTTCATTCTCCTAAAACTGTTTAACGTGGCGGTCTACCGCCCGGACTCAATACTGCAACACAGCCCTACGATGTCTTGAAGTTCGCCTTCTTCAGCAGCGATTCGTACTGCTGGGACATCATGTAGTTTTGCACCTGGGCCATGAAGTCCATCGTGACGACCACGATGATCAGCAGGGAGGTACCACCGAAGTAGAACGGCACGTTGTACTTCAGGATCAGGAACTCGGGCAGCAGGCAGACGAAGGTGATGTACACCGCGCCGGCCAACGTCAGGCGAACCAGAATCTTGTCGATATAGCGAGCGGTCTGGTCACCCGGGCGAATGCCAGGAATGAATGCACCACTCTTCTTCAGGTTGTCGGCCGTTTCCTTGCTGTTGAACACGAGTGCCGTGTAGAAGAAGCAGAAGAAAACGATCGCGGCAGCATACAACAGCACGTAGATCGGCTCGCCAGGACGCAGTGCACCGGCAACGTCCTTGATCCAGCGGAAACCGCCTTCACCGGTGCTGAACCAGCCAACCACCGTTGCGGGCAGCAGGATGATCGACGAAGCGAAGATCGGCGGAATCACACCGGCCATGTTCAGCTTCAAGGGCAGGTGCGACGATTGGCCGCCGTAGACCTTGTTGCCGACCTGGCGCCGCGCATAGTTCACGAGGATCTTGCGCTGGCCGCGTTCCACGAACACCACGAAGTAGGTGACCAGTACCACGACAGCGATGATGAAGAGCGCAATGATCGGATTCATCGCACCGGTCGTCACCAGCGAAGCCAGGCCGCCGATGGCGTTGGGCAAACCGGCCGCGATACCTGCAAAGATCAGGATCGAGATACCGTTGCCCAGGCCGCGCTCGGTGATCTGTTCGCCGAGCCACATCAGGAACATCGAACCTGCCGTCAGGCTCACCATGGCGGTCAGGCGGAAGCCGAAACCGGGGGCGATGACCAGACCGGCCGACGACTCGAGGGCCACTGCGATGCTGAACGACTGGAACAGTGCCAGACCCAGCGCGCCGTAGCGCGTGTACTGCGTGATCTTGCGGCGGCCGGCCTCGCCTTCCTTCTTCAATTGCTCGAAGGTCGGAAGCACGTAGGTCATCAGCTGCATGATGATCGACGCCGAGATGTACGGCATGATCCCCAACGCGAACACGGTGAAGCGCGACAGCGCACCGCCCGAGAACATGTTGAACAGGCTCAGAATGCCGCCCTGCTGGCCCTGGAACAACGCCGCCAGCTGGTCCGGGTTGATACCCGGCACAGGAATGTGCGCGCCAATCCGGTAGACCACGAGCGCGAGCAGCAAAAAGACGAGCCGACGACGGAGGTCGCCGAACTTGCCTGTTTTTGCGATCGTTGCCGCGTTAGTTGCCACGAAGAACTTCTTTCAGTCCGATGGTGATCAGGCGATGCTGCCGCCGGCCGCTTCGATAGCAGCCTTGGCGCCAGCCGTTGCGCCCACGCCCGTCAGCTTGACGGCCTTGGTGAGTTCACCGGTCTTGACGACCTTGACGACCTTGGCGAGCTGGCCCACGAGGCCGGCTTGCTTCAGCGCCAGGACATCCACTTCAGCCAGACCGAGCTGCTCGAGGGCAGTCAGCGTGACTTCGGCGTTGAACTTCAGCAGGTGCGACTTGAAGCCACGCTTCGGCAGGCGACGCTGCAGCGGCATTTGACCGCCTTCGAAGCCGACCTTGTGGAAACCGCCTGCGCGCGACTTCTGACCCTTGTGACCGCGGCCTGCGGTCTTGCCGATGCCGGAGCCGATACCGCGGCCGACGCGACGCTTCGCGTGCTTGGCGCCGGCTGCCGGCTTGATGCCATTGAGTTCCATATCAGTCTCTCTTACAGAACCTTGACCAGATAACTGATCTTGTTGATCATGCCGCGCACCGCCGGGGTGTCCTGCAGCTCGCTCACGCTGTTGAGCTTGCGCAGGCCGAGGCCACGCACGGTCGCGCGATGCGATTCCTTGGTGCCAATCGGGCTCTTGACCAGTTGCACCTTGAGGGTTTGTTGTTGCGTCGTCATTTGAATGCTTCCTTCAGCCTTGCGAGAGCTTGCGCTCAGGCGAAGATTTCTTCGACGGTCAGGCCGCGCTTGGCAGCCACATCGGACGCGGTCGTCGAGTTCTTCAACCCGTCGAGCGTGGCGCGAACCATGTTGTAGGGGTTCGACGAACCATGGCTCTTGGCCACGATGTCGGTGATGCCCATGACTTCGAACACGGCGCGCATCGGGCCGCCGGCGATGATGCCAGTACCCTTCGGGGCGGGGATCATGACGACCGAAGCGGCGCCATGGTGACCCGTCACGCGGTGATGCAGCGTGCCGTTCTTGATCGGAGCCTTGAACAGGTTGCGACGGGCTTCTTCCATTGCCTTCTGCACTGCAGCAGGCACTTCCTTCGACTTGCCCTTGCCCATGCCGACGCGGCCGTCGCCGTCGCCCACGACGGTGAGTGCTGCGAAACCGAGGATACGACCACCCTTCACCACCTTGGTGACGCGGTTGATCGCGATCATCTTCTCGCGCAAACCGTCTTCAGGGCCTTCGTTCTGCGTTCTTGCTTGAATCTTTGCCATTTTGAATCTCGTGTCCGGTTAGAACTGCAGACCGGCTTCGCGAGCCGCCTCGGCCAGCGCCTTGACGCGGCCGTGGTACGCAAAACCTGCGCGGTCGAAGGCGACCTTCTCGACGCCGGCAGCCTTCGCCTTTTCAGCGATGCGCTTGCCGACGGCGGTCGCAGCAGCGGCATTGCCGCCCTTGCCCGAACCGCCGAGCGAGGTACGCACTTCGGCTTCGGCCGTCGATGCGGTTGCAATCACCTTGGTGCCGTCGTCGGAGATGACGGTGGCGTAGATGTGCAGGTTGGTGCGGTTCACCGTCAGACGGGCCACGCCCTGCGTCGCGATGCGGATGCGGGTCTGGCGCGAGCGGCGAAGACGCTGTGCTTTTTTGGTCAACATCATTTTGCTGCCCCTTACTTCTTCTTGGTCTCTTTGATCACGATCTTCTCGTCCGAATAACGGATGCCCTTGCCCTTGTAAGGCTCAGGCGGACGAACAGCGCGGATCTCAGCGGCGATTTGACCAACGCGCTGACGGTCAGCACCCTTGATCACGATTTCGGTCGGGGTCGCGGTGGCCACCGTGATGCCTTGAGGCATGTCGATGTTGACCGGGTGCGAGTAACCGACTTGCAGGTTCAACTTGTTGTTGGAGGCTGCAGCCTTGTAGCCGACGCCGACCAGGTTGAGCTTCTTCTCGAAGCCCTTGGTCACGCCAACCACCATGTTGTTCACCAGCTGGCGGATCGTGCCGCTCATCGCATTCGCTTCACGCGATTCGTTGGCGGGTTCGAAATTCAGCTTGCCGTCATTGCTGACGATCTTGACCAGTGCATTGCGCGCGAGGTTGAGCGTGCCGCCCGTGCCCTTGACGCTGATCTGGTCTTCCTTGATCGACACATCCACGCCAGCGGGGATGGTGATCGGCATTTTTCCTACTCGGGACATTTCAGTGACTCCTCGATGTCTCGGTTAGGCGACGTAGCACAGAACTTCGCCGCCGACACCGGTGGCGCGCGCCTTGCGGTCGGTCATCACGCCCTGGGGGGTCGTGACGATCGCAACGCCGAGGCCGTTCTGGACTTGCGGAATGGACGAGCTTGCCTTGTAGACGCGCAGGCCGGGGCGGCTCACGCGCTCGATGCGCTCGATGACCGGACGGCCAGCGTAGTACTTCAGAACAATTTCAAGTTCGCTCTTGCCGGCTTCGGTCTTGACCTGGAAGCCGTCGATGTAGCCTTCGTCCTTCAGGACTTGTGCGATCGCGACCTTCACCTTGGAAGACGGGACCGACACGGTGGGCTTCGCCACCATCTGCGCGTTACGGATACGCGTCAGCAGGTCGGCAATGGGATCACTCATGCTCATGTTGTTTGCTCCTGCCTGGCTTACCAGCTGGCCTTGGTGACACCGGGGATGTCGCCAGCGAAGGCCAGTTCACGGATCTTGGCGCGAGCCAGACCGAATTGACGGAAGGTGCCACGGGGGCGACCAGTGATTTCGCAACGGTTGCGCTGACGCGTGGGGTTCGCGTTGCGCGGGAGCTTCTGCAGGCCCAGGCGGGCAGCAGCGCGCTCTTCGTCGGTCTTCTTCACGTCGTTGGAGATCGCCTTCAGTTCCGCGTGCTTCGCAGCGAACTTGGCAACCAACTTGTCGCGCTTGAGTTCGCGCTGGATCAGGGATTGTTTTGCCATGATTCGCCTCAGTTCTTGAACGGGAAACGGAAACCAGCAAGAAGAGCCTTGGCTTCTTCGTCGGTCTTGGCCGTCGTCGTGATGCTGATATTGAGACCGCGCAGGGCGTCGACCTTGTCGTACTCGATCTCAGGGAAAATGATCTGTTCCTTGACGCCGATGTTGTAATTGCCACGACCGTCGAAGGCACGACCCGAAATACCGCGGAAGTCACGAACGCGCGGCAGCGCGATGGTCACGAAACGGTCCAGGAATTCATACATCTGAACGCCGCGCAGCGTGACCATGCAGCCGATCGGTTGCATTTCGCGAATCTTGAAGCCGGCAATGGCCTTCTTCGACTTGGTCACCACGGGCTTCTGGCCAGCGATCTTGGTCAGGTCGGCGACAGCGTTGTCGAGAACCTTCTTGTCGGCGACTGCTTCACCCACGCCCATGTTGAGCGTGATCTTGGTGAGGCGCGGAACCTGCATCGGCGACTTGTAGCCGAACTTTTCCGTCAGGTCTTTCGCGATCTTTTCGCGATAGTGTTGTTGGAGACGTGCCATGTGAGTACCTCTTAGGCGAACTTGATTTCGTCGCCGCTCGACTTGAAGACGCGAACAGCCACGCGCTTGCCGTCGGCACCCTGGGTGATCTTGATGCCCACGCGATCGGCCTTGCCGGTCGCGGCATTGAAGATCGCCACGTTGGATTGGTGAATGGGCATGGACTTCTCGACGATGCCACCGGTCGTACCCTTGAGCGGGTTCGGCTTGGTGTGCTTCTTGACGAGGTTCAGGCCTTCGATGACGACGTGCGAGTCATCCTTGCGCAGCGAGATGACGCCCCGCTTGCCCTTGTCACGACCGGCCAACACGATGACCTGGTCGCCTTTGCGAATCTTGTTCATGGCGTTGTTGTCCTTACAGAACTTCGGGTGCCAGCGACACGATCTTCATGAACTTCTCGGTGCGCAGTTCGCGCGTGACCGGTCCGAAGATGCGGGTGCCGATGGGCTCCAGCTTGGCGTTGAGCAGCACGGCGGCATTGCCGTCGAACTTGACGAGCGAACCGTCGGCGCGACGGATGCCCTTGGCGGTACGGACCACCACTGCACTATAGATCTCGCCCTTCTTGACGCGACCACGTGGAGCGGCTTCCTTGATGCTGACCTTGATGACGTCGCCCACGCTGGCATAACGCCGCTTGGAGCCACCGAGCACCTTGATACACAGGACGGATTTCGCGCCCGTGTTGTCGGCCACTTCGAGCCGGGATTCAGTTTGGATCATTTCTTGATATTCCCAACTTGTACCGATGTGCATCCAGGAGGGAGGCACCGCGGTCAGTCTTGGGCCCGTCGTCCATGCCTCGAACCACTCGAGGCACTTCCGCTTTGGGCTGAAAGCTTCGCCTTTTGAAAGCGAAGCCAGCGATTGTGGCACGCACTACTGCCGATGTCAACAACCCCATTACATCACCGCGCGCTGGTACTAGACTCCAGGCGGTGCGCGACGCCTTGAATTCCTACCTTCCCCAGCCGAAGCGTCGGCGCGTGCTGGCGGGCGCGGCCGGCCTGCTGGCGCTGGGCCTGGCCGGCTGCCAGAGTGCCGCGCCGAACCCGGACCCCGGCCGGCTGCGGCGCATCGCGGAGGCCCGCTGGGCGCACCGCTTCGATATAGAGGGCACCGTGGCCGGAGGTCTCTCGGGCATCGACTACGACCCAATCCGAGGTGAGTACCTGCTTATCAGCGATGATCGATCGGACCTCGCGCCTGTGCGCTACTACATCGCCCGATGGCCCCAGCCGCAGGCCGCGCGCCCCGAGCCCCTCGGCGTGGTGCAGCTGCAACGCCCCGGCGGCGGCCCCTGGCCCAACAGGCGCCGGGCGGTCGAGGGACTTCCGGTTCCCGACCCCGAGGCATTGCGGCTGCGGCCTGCAACCAACACCTTGCTGTGGACCAGCGAGGGCGACATCGCCCGCGGCTTCGGCCCGGCGCTGTACGAGTCGGCTCGCGACGGCCGCTTTCTGCGTGAATTCTCCCTTCCGGCCATGTTCAGGCCCGACCCCGCCCAGCGCCGCGGCCCGCGCGACAACCTGACGCTCGAAGGACTGGCCCTCACGCCCGATGGCCGCTTCGCCTGGCTCGGCATGGAAAACGCCCTGATCCAGGACGGCCCCGAGCCCACCACCGGCGCCCCAGGCGGGCCTTGCCGCTTCACCCGGATCGATCTGGAAACCGGCCAGGCCGACCGCCAGATCGCCTACGTTCCCGACGCCATCCCCCTGCGCCCGCTGATTCCCGGCAGCTACGCCGACAACGGCGTGAGCGAGATCCTGATGCTCGATGCGGACCGCATGCTGGTGCTGGAGCGCGCCTACGCCACCGGCGCCGGCAATTCGCTGCGCCTGTATGAAATCGACACCCGTGCCGCCAGCGATGTGCTCGCCATCGACGCACTGGCGCCGGGCAACCACCGGCCGGCGGCCAAGACCCTGGTGGCCGACTTCGCCGCGCTCGGCCTGTCACGCCTCGACAACACCGAGGGCATGTGCTGGGGACCACCCCTGCCCGATGGCAAGCGCATGCTGGTCGTCGTGAGCGACGACAATTTCAATCCGCTTCAAATCACCCAGTTCGCCGCCTTCGAATACGCCGACCGACCATGACCATCGCCGTGACCTTCCTGCCCCGCACCGGCCCCGCGCCGCTGCCCCCCGTCGCCTTCATCGGAGGCGGCAACATGGCCAGCGCCATCATTGGCGGCCTGATCCAGCAAGGCACCCCGGCGGATGCGTTCGAGGTGGTCGAGCCCTTCGAGGAGGCCCGCACCAAGCTGGCCCAGTCCTTCGGCATCGCCGCGAAGGCCGACGCGGGCGAGGCGCTGTCGCGCTGCGGGGTGGTGGTGTGGGCAGTCAAGCCCCAGGCCTTTGCCGAAGCAGCCCGTCCGGTGCGCGGCTTCACTGAAGACGCGCTGCACCTGAGCGTGGCCGCGGGCATCCCGTCCGACAGCATCGCCCGCTGGCTCGGAACGGAGCGCGTGGTGCGCGCCATGCCCAACACGCCGGCACTCGTGGGCAAAGGCATGACGGGCCTGTACGCCCGACCCGGCGTCGAAGGGGCCGACCGCTCGCTGGTCGGGCAGCTGCTGGCGCCGACCGGCGAGCTGATCTGGGTCGACGCCGAATCGGCACTCGACGCCGTGACCGCCATGTCAGGCTCGGGCCCGGCGTACGTCTTCTATTTCATCGAGGCGATGACCGAAGCCGGCGTCGAGATGGGCCTGACGCCCGAGCAGGCCCAGCGGCTGGCGATCGGCACCTTCACCGGCGCCTCGGCGCTGGCGCACAGCGCAACCGAACCGCCGTCGGTGCTGCGCGAGCGCGTGACCTCCAAGGGTGGCACCACGTACGCGGCCATCACCGCGCTGCAGCAGGCCGACGTGAAGGCGCAGTTCAAGACCGCGATCCGCGCCGCGCAGAAGCGCGCCGCCGAACTGGGCGAGGAATTCGGCCGCGGCTGATTTCAGGCCGGCGGCAGCGCGCCGGGCCCGAGGAAGAACAGCCACTCGGCGGCCAGCGTGACGGTGCCGTCTTCCAGCTCGAGCAGCACCTCCTCCTTCACCATGAAGCTGTCGCCGGGCTTGGGCGTCACGTCCACGATGCGCACGCGCGCCCGGAAGCGCGCGCCCACCGGCATCGGCCGCACGAAGCGCAGGCGGTCGAAGCCGTAGTTCAGCGCGTAATTCGAATCGAAGGGCAGCAGCGTGCGCATGGCCTCGCCGGTCAGCCGGACCAGGTGCGAGACCTGGAAGAAGCCTTGCACGATAGTGCCGCCGTAGTCCGCCTCGCGTGCCGCGCGCTCGGGATCGAGATGGATCCACTCGCCTTCGCCGTCGCCTGACAGCTCCGAATAGCGCTGGACCATCTCCTGCGTGATGAAGTGCCATCCGGAGAAGCCCTCCTGGCCGATCTTTCGCTTCAACTGTTCCAGCATGCGCGCACTCTCAGCGGACGGCGTAGCCGGCCACGATGCCGGCGAACACCGTGAAGCCCAGCCAATGGTTCAGGCGGAAGGCCTTGAAGCAGCCCTCGCGCGTGCGCTCGCGGATCAGCCGCCAGTGCCACAGCGCCTGCACCGCGGCCGCGGCGATGCCGGCGTAGAACAGCGTGCCCAGCGAGTTGCTCGCGCCGGCCCAGGTCCAGACTGCGAGGAAGATCGCGTAGCTCGCCATCACCGCCGCCACATCGAAGCGGCCGAAGGTGATGGCTGAGGTCTTCATGCCGATCTTGAGGTCGTCGTCGCGGTCGACCATCGCGTACTCGGTGTCGTAGGCCAGCACCCAGAACAGGTTGCCCGCCAGCAGCCACGCGGCGAAGACCGGCACGGCGGACTGCACCGCCGCGAAGGCCATCGGAATACCGAAGCTGAAGGCAATGCCCAGCACCGCCTGCGGAACCGAGACGAAGCGCTTGGCGAACGGGTAGATCAGCGTGATGGCCAATGCCGCGAACGACCACAGCACCGTCGTGCGGTTGGTCGTGAGCACCAGCCCGAAGGCCGCCAGCGCCAGCACCACGCCCAGCCCCAGCGCCTCCTTGACCGACATCGCGCCGCTGGTGACGGGCCGCTGCGCCGTGCGCTTCACATGGCGGTCGAAGTCGCGGTCGGCCACGTCGTTGACGCAGCAGCCCGCGCTGCGCATGAGGAAGGTGCCGAGCGTGAATACCACCAGCAGGTGCCAGCCGGGCCAGCCGCCCGCCGCGAACCAGAGCGCGCCCAGCGTGGGCCACAGCAGCAGCAGCCAACCCGCCGGACGGTTCCAGCGGATCAGGTCGAGGTACAACGCAAAACGCCCGCGAGGGGGCGCGGGCGCGGTGGTGGGGGGAGCGGACTCAGTCTTCAAGGAGCGAACGCAGCATCCAGGCCGTCTGATCGTGCACCGTGCAGCGCGCGGTCAGCATGTCGGCCGTCGGGTCGTCGCCTGCTTCTTCGGCGACCGGAATGAATTCGCGCGCGATGCGCGACACGGTTTCGTGGCCCTTCACCAGGATGCGCACCATCTCCATCGCCTTGGGCGGGGTCTGCGGCACGTCGGGCACGGTGGCGATCTTGCTGAACTCGGCGTACGAGCCCGGCGCATAGTGGCCCAGCGCGCGGATGCGCTCGGCCAGCACGTCGGTCGCGCCCCACAACTCGGTGTACTGGCCCATGAACATCGCATGCAGCGAGTTGAAGTGCGGGCCGGTCACGTTCCAGTGGAAATTGTGCGTGGTGAGGTAGAGCGTGTAGGTGTCGGCCAGCACGCGGCTCAGGCCTTCGGCGATGGCGGCGCGGTCCTGGCGCTCGATGCCGATGTTGATGATCGGCGCATTGCGGCTGCCCGACTCCTGCGCGACCACCGTGCCGCCCTTCTTGGGCACCTTGCCGGCGGAGGAGGCGGACGACGATTTCTTCGAGGCTTTGGCCATGGCGGGAAGTCTTTCTTCAAATTGGGAGGAGTGGACACCCCGATTCTGAAAGCCGGCATGCGGCTTCGCAACAGCGCCACTCTATCTCAGCGATCAACGATTCAGAACGGCCGGCGCGCAGGCCGACCCCGCAAATGCTGCTACGAAAGGCGCTTCACGCCCGGCAGCTCGCAGGCATAGATCGCGTTGCGCAGCGCCGCGATCGCCTCGTAGCGCGTGAAGGTGCGCCGCCATGCGAGCACCACGCGGCGCGTGGGCGGGTCGCGGTCCTGCGCGTCGCGCACCGGCAGGTAGCGCACCATCTGCTCGAGTTCCTTGCGGCCCTTGAGCTTGGGCTTGAGTGCATCGGCAGGCACCGACAGGCGCGGCACCAGCGTCACGCCCATGCCCGAGGCCACCATGTGCTTGATGGTCTCCAGCGACGAGCCTTCGAAGCTCTTGCGGATGCCCTCGGCATTGCTGGAGAAGCGCGCGAACTCCGGGCACACCTCCAGCACGTGGTCGCGAAAACAGTGGCCGGTGCCCAGCAGCAGCATGGTCTCGCTCTGCAGTTCTTCCGAGGTGATCGATTCGCGGTCGGCCAACTTGTGCTTGTTGGGCAGAGCCGCCATGAAGGGCTCGTCGTACAGCGGCGCCATCGCGAGGCCGGTGTCGGGAAAGGGCTCGGCCATGATGGCGCAGTCGATCTCGCCGGCGCGCAGCATCTCGAGCAGCTTGACGGTGAAGTTCTCCTGCAGCACCAGCGGCATCTGCGGCGTGCGCGCGATCACCTGCCGCACGAGGTCGGGCAGCAGGTACGGCCCGATGGTGTAGATCACGCCCAGGTTCAGCGGACCGGCCAGCGGGTCCTTGCCGCGCTTGGCGATCTCCTTGATGCTGGCCGCCTGGTCGAGCACGCTCTGGGCCTGCTGCACGATCTGCT
The DNA here is from genome assembly GCF_056395365.1 of Variovorax sp. 10L421. Classification (NCBI taxonomy): domain Bacteria; kingdom Pseudomonadati; phylum Pseudomonadota; class Betaproteobacteria; order Burkholderiales; family Comamonadaceae; genus Variovorax; species Variovorax sp. 10L421. Next base: position 335,545 of record NZ_JBFTJJ010000003.1, on the reverse strand, counting down.
CGCCGAGCGGCGTGACGGTCACTTCGCCGGCGCTGCGCTCGAAGAGCTTGACTTCGAGCTCGTCCTCGAGCTTCTTGATGGCGACCGACAGGGTCGGCTGGGAAACGTAGCAGGCCTCGGCCGCCTTGCCGAAGTGCCGTTCGCGGGCCACCGCGACGATGTATTTGAGTTCGGTGAGAGTCATAGCTTGCGTCAATTATGCGCAAGGGTTTGTGACCCGACCGTATAGGGTTTTAGGAGCGCTCATCACGAGTCCCCTTCAAGCGGATATGGTCGACGAGATCAAGGGATTGGCCTTGCTGCTTGCCTCCCCCCCGCTTCTGTCATTCCTGTCGATGGAGCACCACCGCGCGGTAGAGGCCCCTTTCGACAGGAAACCGCTACTTCAAGGCAGCACCGCTTCCCGCGAGGTACTGCGCTGAAAGACGCGCGAACTGACCGCCATCCGTGCTGATCGAGGTCTGGTGGCTGCCTCCTGCGCTGAAGACGATCCCGAAGGTGTGCATGTCGCCGTATTCCTGGGTGTTGCGCAGCATGTAGTCGACGTGGTTGTCGCGGTAGTGCTGGTCGGTGCCGCCGGGCGTGTCGGAAGGCACGCCCATCGGTGTCTGCCACCACAGGATCGGCAGGCCGTTGCCCAGCGCCGCGCGGTAGTCCGAATACTGCTTCTGCGAATCGTGGAAGTTCGGGCTGGTCTTGTTGCTCGCGTCCCAATAGAACGGAGCGCTTCCGTTCTGGCATTCCGCGGGCGGCGATGCGGCTTCCCTGCAGCCCGCGTCACGGTCGCTGGTCTGGGCGACGATGAAGTCCGCCTGGTTCGCCCCGGCCGTGCGCATCTGGGCGGCAATCTCCGCAGGCGTACCGCTCCAGAAGGCGGGCGGGAATCCGAGCAGCGCCTTGGGCGCGACCTTCCGGCCCATCTGCACGAAGCACTGGCCGAGACCCGCGACGGTGTTCGGCAGCGTGCTGCATTCCGGCTGGCCGCTCACGGCGGCGGCCATCTTCGTCAGATCGCGACCAGGCGCCTGCGACGCGGCGAAGCCCCAGAAGTCCGGCTCTACATTGACCAGGGCAGGCTTGCCCCATTCCGCGATGCGCTGGTACATCAGCCGGACCTGCCCCCAGTACTTGTCCATGAAGGTCGCATCGCTGATGCCGCTCAGATTGCCCTCGCCGTTCGCCGTCATCTGGTAGAGCGTGAACATGGGAACCGCACCATAAGCCTCGGCGGCTTGCGCGGAGAAGGTGACGTAGGCCCCATCGGGACTGTTCCACGTGGGCCACGACCCCGCGCCGACGCCCACCAGATAGCGCTCCACGATGTCGGGGTGAATGTCCTGGCTCTTCATGTCGTCGATGGAAGTGGCGCCCAGGCCAACCAGCACGCGAGAGGGCTTGCCAAGCTTCGCGACCAGGGCGGCCGACGCCGCAACGGGTGCAGCGTCGCCGCCCGGGTTGCCCGTAGTGCCACCACCGGCCTGGGTACCACCGCCAGTCGTGCTGCCACTGCCGCCTTGGCTGCCGCTCTGGCCGGCATTGGATGGACCGCCGCTGCCGGACTGACCTGTCGGGCTGCCGACCAGCGCAACGCCGGCTCCGCTACCGCCCCCGCCTCCGCCGCCACAGCCGAAAAGCAGCAGCGAAGTCATCAATGCGCAAGCGCATCGTTGAGAAAGAATGTTCATGAGAGAAGTCTGGTAAATCGAAGGAAACACCGGCGCGACCGAGGAGGTGCGCGCCGGTTCTGGTTCAGGGTTGCCGGGTTCCCCGCGGCTTGTGATGGCCGCCGAGCTGGATTGAAGGTTGTGCAGCTGCCCTACGGCTGTCAGCGAGCCAGGTCCGCGATGAAGGCCGCGTCCTGCGCCCCGCTGTAGATGCGAAGGTCCTGCATCCGGCCTTTGAAGAACGGATCGCCGCCGTACTGCGAGCGGCCCAGCCAGGTTTGCGTGGTATGGCCGAACTGGAAGGGCGGCATCCGGATCTCGCTCTCGCTGGCGACCGGCGAGCCGTCGACATAGAGAGTGCCCACGGTGCCGGAGAGCGTGACCGCCACATGCACCCAACGGCCGATGGGCAGCGCGCTCGCGGACGACACGGACTCTTCGTTCCAGAACTGCACGCGCGTGGACATGAAGCGGAGCTGGTCTTTGCCATCGCGCGGGATGACCGCCATGTAGGCCACGTCGTTGGAGCCGAAGTCGAAGATGCGCGTATTGACTGCAGAGGCATCCCAGTAGACCCACAGCGCGATCGTGAAATCGCCCAGGGCCGACACGGCCCCATCGGGCAGCGCGACATGACCGCTGCGGCCGTCGAGCTGCACCGCGCCTCCGCCCGTGCGTCCTTCGCCCCAGCTTGTGCCGCCCTTCAACTGGGCATGCAGGCCGTGGCCGCTGGCATCGTTGGCATCCCCGTTGAGCGGCAGGTGCAGCCACAGCTCGCCGGGGACAGCCACGCGCAGGGTCTGCGCGCCGGCGAGCTCGCCCTCGCCGGTCACGGCATCGATCCGGTAGTACCAGGTGCCTTGGGCGGGGCCGTCGGTGTAGGTGCGGGGATCAGTGACTTGCGAGAGGGTCGTGAACGGGCCGTCGGGCGAAGCGGCGCGCTGAACAAGGTAGTGCGTGGCGTCGGCACTGCCCCACCACGACAGCAGCACCTTGCCGCCGCTGAGGAACGCGCTCAGGCCGCTGGGTTTGGCGGCAGGGACCGGATCGCGCGCATAGAGCAGCGTGCCCAGGCCGGTGCTGTCGCCGCCATCGGCGCGCTCCGGCCGCACCTTGTCGACGATTGCCTTGGTCCACGGTGCCGCGAGGCCCTTGCGGTTCACGTAGTGGTTGTAGATGAGTTCCCAGCAGGGCCGCGGGCTTCCCGTCCCCGCCACCGCGGTGCCTGTGCCGAAGACGCCGGTGTACGGGGTGAACGGCATCGTGTATGGGTTGCCGTTGGCGTCGCTCAGGTTCGTCTGGGCGACGTACTCGGCGCCGGACAGCAGCCGGTTGTTCCAGTACCCGTAGAGGTCTTCGCCCTGGTTCCAGGCCATCTCGCACAGCGCGCCGGCCAGGGCGATGCCCAAGGTCGAGTGGCCCTGGTCGCGGTGGCTTTCCTGCCATTGGCCCAGATGGCCCGGGTGCACGAAATAGACGTTCTGGGCGCTCGCGCCGTTGCCCCGACCCGTCTTGTAGTACTTGACCGCTTCATCGGTCAGATCGAGCCGGTCGCAGAACACGCCTATCGCGTAGATGGAGCAGATGTTGCACAGGTCCCAGTTGGCCCAATAGTGTGTGACCTTTCGTGTCTCGGTGCCGTTGTGATTGACCAGGAAGTCGTGGCACAACGGATAGAACACCTTCAGCAGCATGGTCTGGAAACGGGTGACGTCCTCTGGCGCCCAGCCGGCATAGGTGCGCATCAGCTCGGCGGCATCGGCCCATTGGTAGCCATAGAGGCCCGAGGCGAGGAAGACGTTCGAGTTGCCACCCAGCTTGGTCAGGGTCGACGACCAGGCGTTGAGAAACTCCACCGCCTTCCTGGCGTAGTCTTCATCGCCCGTGATCTTCCAGCGCAGCGCGAGGTGAAGGGCACGCTGCATGTCGACGATCATCTGGCCGAAGTTCTGCCCGTCGACGCCGCGGATCACGGTCTCCAGGGGGAACGGCTTCGCATCGAGGTTGGCGCGGCGGCCGTTGAGCAGCATGTTCCAGCCAGCGACCCAGGGCTGCTCGCTGGCGGCCAGCTTGTCCCGGATGCGTTTCAGGTCGGCCTCCGTGTGCAGCAGGCCGGGGTGGGTGAGCTTCCTCACTTGCGTCGGAGGAGCCGTCGGGTCAGGCGCGACGGGATCGGCGGCAGTGACAGGATCGGTGGCAGCGACAGCGCCAGTGGCATCGGGAGTTGCACCCGATATCTGTTGTTGCGACTGCTGCTGCGCGGGAATCCCCCCTACCGTCGAAAACCCTCCGCCTCCCCCGCCGCAACCTGCGGTGCCCAGGGCCAAGGCGCCCGCGGCGCCGAGAAAGAAAACACGGCGATCCAGCAGGAAGTCATTCCCGTCGTCGTTCAGTGGATGTGTCATCTATCGCAAATATGTAAAAAACAGATTCCGCAAAGTGCATGCCACGCGCCTGCATGGCTCCACGAAGCGATCTCGGTAGCACGGATGGATACATTGCGCGCGCTGCCACGGCTGCTACACGCGCATGAGTGACGTGCGTTGTCACATCGAATGTCCAGGCAAGTCAGAAATGTCAGCGAGGTGCCCGAACTGCAGGCTCAACATGAATCCTGGCGGGCATCGGCATGCACGAACTGGACGACGGATTGGATGAGCCTTGTCGCGCTGACTGGCTCGAACGTCTAGACAGGCATGACCGCCATCAGTGTGACGCACCGAAGGGACGGTAACGAGCATTCGAATGGCTCTAAAAATGAGCGGCTGAATCTCATTTTTTGAACATATCGAGAAAACCGAAGGGAAAGTTTGACTCCACAGTGGATGCACATCTGGAGCAATTGCAATCGTGGGTCGGACGCGACGAGCGGTTCGAGCACGACCTGCGAGGGTGCCGCACCTGCGATCGCGGAAGCGATCGAAGGTCGCTCGCACAAAGGATGCAATCGGATCTGGCGCGCTGGCGTCGGGTCGTGAGCCAGGCCGGCATTGCGCCGAAGGAGCAGCGTCAGTTCGCCCTGGACTGACGCGTCGCCGATACGGGCACGCACCCGACCCCGACGACGAGCATCTTCAACCGTGTCATGGCGATTCGGATCTACTGCGGCAGCTCGCCCGCCGGGCGCTCCAGCCATTTCATCGACAACTTGTCCAGTTCGCCGTTCTTCTTCGCCTCGTCGATGATGCCGTTCACCCTCAGCCGCAATGAATCCTCGCCCTTGGCCACCCCGATGTAGTTCGGGCTCTCTTTCAACAGCAGCTTGTAGGTGATGCCGAGCGAGGGATTGCTGCTCATGACGGTGTTCGCGACGGATGCCCCCGTGGCGATCAATTGGGCCTGTCCGGACACGAAGGCCGCGACGGTTCTGGTGTTGTCGTCGAAGCGCCTGATATCGGCACCTGCTGGTGCAACCTTGTTGAGTTCCTGGTCTTCGACCGAGCCGCGTGTGACTGCGATCGACCTCCCCGACAGGTCGGCGAAGTTCTTGATGCTCAAGGTCTTCGCACCGAAGATGGCTTGATAGAAAGGCGAATACGCGGCGGCAAAGTCGATCTGCTTCTCGCGATCCGGATTCTTGCCCAAGGTGGCGATGACCAATGCAGCTTTTCTTTTCTGCAGATATGGAATGCGATTGGCACTGGTCACGGGTATCAGGTCGACCTCCACGCCGAGCTTGGCCCCGATGTAGTTGGCCATGTCGATGTCCAGGCCATGCATCTTGAAGTCCCGGTCCATGGATCCATAAGGCGGGAAATCAGGAGGCACCCCGATTGCGATCTTCTTGTTCTTCAGGATGGTTTCCAACGCGCTTTGCGCATGGACTGCGCCGGTTGCCATGAGACCGCTGAGCGCGAGTCCCAGAACGATTTGCAATCTGCTGAATTTCATGATTCCTGAACAAAGAAGAGTAGTTGTGGGTTTGATCTCGAGCGCACGCCTGGTCGCCAAAAGGCCGTGCCATCTCCGAGCCGCATGAATCATGCCAGTGGTATACAAGGCTCATGCACCCATGTCGAAAACAAATGTGGTGCGCAAGATGCAAGCCGCCCCGATTCGGGGACCGTCGCCCCATATTGGGGCCATCCCGAAGGGCCGTTTCGCGACGCTGGCACGCGATAGCGTCCTGGTGCTTATTTCCCGGAAGCGGGTCGAGCATTCCAGCTTGTAGCCGGCGCAAGGCTCGAGGCCATCCGCCCCTCATCTCGCGCCGCTGGCTCGGCGTGTTCCTTGTTCTGCGCAAAGCCCTCGGCCGCTTCACCACCTGCAGCCGGCACGCGGAACCGCGACGCATACGCCCACGCAGCGCCACGCCGATGCAGGGCGAACGCCCTCATGCCTTGATGGCGTCGCGATCCCCGGCCACGAGGGACCGCGGCCGCATGTCGGTCCAGTTCGCCTCGATGAAAGCGCTGCAGGCCGCCCTGTCGGTCGCGGCCAGCGCAATCTCCCAGCCGGTGGGCACTGCAATGAAGCTCGGCCACAGCGAGTGCTGTCCTTCTTCATTGACCAGCACGAGGAAGGTGGCGTTCTTGTCGTCAAACGGATTGCTCATCGTCGATTTCCTTGCAGAGATTCAAGCCGTTTCCACGGGCTCGGGGGCAGCCTTGTGCAGCGCCGCGAGGGCCGCGGTGATTTCGCCCAGCGCGTGATGGCGCGCGAAGTCTTCGCGCAGCGTGCCCGCACGCTGGCGGTAGGTCGGTTCGCTCAACAGCCTTCGCACCGCGTCGCCGATCTGGCGCGCGGCCGGTTGCCCGTTGCCGAGGTTGATGCCTGCGCCCGACCAGGCCACGCGCGCCGCGATCTCGGGCTTTTCCTCGGTGGCTCCGGCCACCGCCAGCGGCACGCCGAGGCTCAGCGCATGGTTGACCGAGCCGTAGCCGCCGTTGGTCACCATCGCATGCACCTTGGGCAGCAGGCGGTCGTAAGGCAGGAAAGGCAGCACGCGAGCATTGGCCGGAATGGCCATGCCCAGCGCGGCCGGCAGCGGGCCGCCGGTGGTGGCGATGACCTGGATGTCCTTCGCGCCGGCCAGCGCCTGCAGCGTGGGGCCGATCAACTGCGCCGGATTCTGGTTGGCCAGCGTGCCCTGCGTGACCAGCACGACCGAGCGGCCATCGTCCAGCTCATGCCACCAGTCGGGCGGCGTGAAGTCGCGGCTGGCGGGCGCGAGCAGCGGGCCGACGAAACGCACCGAGGCGGGCAGGTCGCTGCGCGGGTATTCGAAGGATGCGGCCGTCAGCTGCAGGTAGAGATCCGGCAGCCTGACCATGGCGTCGATGAAGAAATCCGGCAGCGCAGGCAGGCCCGCGCATGTCAGCAGCGCATCGAAGTAGCGCTGCACCTCGCCGAACATCGCCTGCTTGAGGTTGGCGTTCATCGCCCGGTTGCGCACGCGCCCTTGCGGCGTGGACGACGGCGGCAGCGCGGTGCCGAAGAAGGCGGTGTCGCAGCTCGACAGCGGCAGCGCCGAGATGCCGATGGCCACGACCGCCGGGCGCTGCTCGCGCGGCCCGAGCAGCAGCGGGAAGGTGCCGCAGAACATCGTGTCGACCACGATGGCATCGGCTTCGAAGTGCTCCAAGATCGCGCGCAGGCCGGCGCGCTGCGCGGCCATGGCGTCGGCAAAGAAGTGCTTGAGGCCGAAGCACATTTGCGCATGAGCCGACGGCAGGCGCTGGCGCTGCGGGAAACGCTGGTCGAGCTCGCGATGATCGAAATCGATCGCGGCTTCGAAGGCCGTGAACGTCGCGCCAGTGGCCTCGGCCTGCGCCCTGAACCGGCTCGCGGTGTGCACCCGCACCTCGTGCCCGAGGCCCACCAGGTGCTGGGCGATGGCCAGCATCGGCAGCACGTGTCCCGGCAAGGCTGTTGCGGCGATGAGATAGCGTGCCATGTCGCTCCTCCTAGGACGTGCTGGTTTCCAGGGCCCGGCGCGCCTTGGTGTCGATGCCGAGGTCGACGAAGTAGCGCTGCAGCAGCTCGCGGTCGACCGGCCGGATCGCTGCGCCGATGGCTTCGAGCTGCGCATGCGTGGCCGCGCCGCTGACCTGCGGTGGCGTAGCCGAGGTGTCGTAGCGGTCAAGGATGGCCAGCACCGCCGCAAGGTCGCGGTCCTGCCCGACGGCGAGCCGTTCATGCGCGCGTTCAAGCCAGGGCTCGAGCCCCACCGGTTCGAGCCGCATGCCGAGCCGCTCGAACACCGGCGGTATGTCGCGCACCCGCAGCGCCTCCTGGCTCATCAGGTGGAACACCTGGCCCCATGACGCCTGCCGGCCCGCAAGGCCGAGGATGGCGCGCGCCACGTCGTCCACCGGCGTCAGGTTGAGCGGCAGGTCCATGTCGGGAATCGCTTCCAGGTCGGCATAGAGATGCGCCACGCGCCAGATCAGGTCCTCGGCGTTGCAGATCGCGTGTGTGTGGTCGCCGGTGACCGCGCCCAGCCGGTAGATCGCCACCGGCATGCCGCGCGCCTGCGCCTCGCGGGCCAGCGCGTCGCCGACCCACTTGCTCTGGCTGTAGCCGTCGACCAGCCCGCTCCAGGAGGCCAGTGCCGACTGCTCGGTGACGGCGCCCTCCTTGCCGTTGTTCTGGTCGATCACCGCCAGCGTCGAGACGTAGTGCATGCTCTTGGGCCGGCCCTGCGCGGTCCACTCGAGCAGCGTCACCACGCTGTCGACGTTCGCGGGCTTCAGGCTCGCATAGGGATGCAGGAAGTCGACCTGCGCGGCGCAGTGGTAAATGGCGTCGCAGCCGTCGCGCACCAACTGCACGGCGTTGTCGTCGAGGCCGAGCCGCGGTTGGCCGAGGTCGCCGGTCACGACCATGATGCGCGCATCGTCCCAGATCGCGCCGAGCTGGCGCTGGGCCAGCGTGAGCTGCAGGCGGCGCCTGCCCGCCTCCTCGTCGGCGGCGCGCACGTGGCAGACCACGCAGGCCGATGTGTCGCGCAGCAGCGCGGCCAGCAGGTGGCTGCCGACGAAGCCGCTGGCGCCGGTCAGGAACACCCGCTTCGCATCCAGCGGCGGCGCAGCATCCTGCCTGCGGATGTGCGCGGGCAGGTCGAGCTCGCGCGACAGGTCGAGCGCCTCGGCCGCGCCGGCGGTGTTGTCGAGCCATGCGGCAAGCTCGGCGATCGACGGGCGGTTGTAGACCTCGGCATGCGGAAAGTCCACGCGCAGCTGCTGGCGGATGCGCATGCCGAGCTGGATGGCCATCAGCGAATGCCCGCCGAGCTCGAAGAAGTTGTCGTGGATGCCCACGCGCTCCAGGTGCAGCGTCTCGGCCCAGAGCGCGGCCAGCTGCCGTTCGGTGGGCGTGCGGGGTTCGGCATAGTGCGCCGCGGCCCGCTGCTCGGGCGCCGGCAGCGCCTTGCGGTCGAGCTTGCCGCTCTGGGTCAGCGGCAGCAGCGGCAGGTGGACGAAGGCCGAGGGCACCATGTAGTCGGGCAGCGCCCGCGCCATGTGGGCGCGCAGCTCGGCCGGCTGCGGGTCGGCGGCGGCGACCACGTAGGCCACGAGGCGCTTCTCGCCCGGCACGTCCTCGCGGGCGATCACGGCCGCCTGCGTCACCTGCGGGTGCCGCAGCAGCACCGACTCGATCTCGCCCGGCTCGATGCGAAAGCCGCGGATCTTCACCTGCTGGTCGGCGCGGCCCAGGAAATCGAGGCTGCCGTCATTGCGCCAGCGCACCAGGTCGCCGCTGCGGTACATGCGGCTGCCGGGTTCGCCGAAGGGGTCGGCGATGAAGCGCTCGGCGCTGAGCAGCGGACGGTTCAGGTAGCCGCGCGCCAGCCCGCTGCCGGCGATGTAGAGCTCGCCCGCGACACCGGGCGGCACTGGCTGCAGGCTGTCGTCGAGCACGTACAGGCGCGTGTTCCAGACCGGCCGGCCGATGGACGGCGGCTCTTCGGCATTCATCGGCGCGCTCATGCTCGCGCAGATGGTGATCTCCGTCGGGCCATACGCATTGATCATGCGGCGGCCTTGTGACCAGCGCGCAGCCAGCGCGGCGGGGCAGGCATCGCCGCCCACCACCAAGGTTTGCAGGTGCGGGAATTCGCCGTACGGCAGGGTGGCGAGCGCGGCGGGCGGAATCAGCGCGTGGCTCACGGCCTGCCTGTGGAGCAGGTCGGCCAGCTCCGGTCCCAGCAGCTGCTGCGCCCCCGGCAGCACCAGCGCGGCGCCGGCGTGGAAGGCCATCAGCAGGTCCATCACCGAAGCGTCGAAGCCGCTGGAAGAGAACTGCAGCACGCGCGAGTCCGGGTCGATGGCGAAGCGCTGCGCCATCGCGGCGCCGAGGCTGCTCAGGCCCGCGTGCGGCACCACCACGCCCTTGGGCATGCCGGTGGAGCCGGAGGTGTAGATGACGTACGCGGCATCCTGCGGCTCGGCCGCGCGCGCATGCGCCGGCGCGGCGTCCGGCTGGATCGCCAGCGCGGCGACCGTCTCGTCGCTGTCGAGCGCCAGGCAATGCGCGATGCCGGCGAGTTCCGGCAGCAGCGCAGCGTGGGTCAGCACGCAGGCGGGTGCCGCCTCCTCGAACACGAAGGCGCTGCGCCCGGTCATGTGGTTCGGGTCGATGGGCAGGTAGGCTGCGCCGGCCTTGACGATGGCCAGGTGCGCCACCACGAGGTCGAGCGAGCGCGGCAGCACCGCCGCGACGATGGCGCCGGCGCCGGCGCCGATGCCCCGGCTCCGCAGCAGGTGTGCGAGCCGGTTGGCGCGCGCATCGAGTTCGGCATAGCTGAGCGTTGCATCGTCGAGCACCACCGCCGCCGCATGCGGGCGCTCGGCGGCATGCGACGCCACCATGGCAGCCAGCGATAGCGGCGCGATGTCTCGCGTGCTGCCGCTCCAGTCGGACAGCAGGCGCCGGCTTTCCTCGGCGCTCAGGATGTCCAGGCTGCCCAGCGCGGTGTCAGGCGCCTCGCAGGCCTGTTCCAGCAGGCGCACCAGGCGCTCGGCGATGGCCTCGACGGTGCTGCGCTCGAACAGGTCGGTGCTGTACTGGATGCCGCCGGCAATGCCGCCCGGCAGGCCGTCGGCGCCGCGCTGCTCGTCGAGGATGAAGGACAGGTCGAACTTCGCCGTGTCGACGGCCACCGGCTGCGGCGTGATCGACAGGCCGGGCAGGCTGAAGGACAGGCGGCTGTTGCTGCTCTGGAATCCCAGCATCACCTGGAACAGCGGCAGGTTGGCGCCCGAGCGCTCCGGGCGCAGCAGCTCCACGATGCGGTCGTACGGGAACTCCTGGTTCGCGTACGCGGCGAGGTTGGTGGCGCGCACCCGCGCGATCAGCTCGCGCAGCCCCGGCTGCCCCGAGGCATCGGTGCGCAGCACCAGCGCATTGACGAAGCAGCCGATCAGGTCGTCCAGCGCATGGTCGCTGCGCCCGGCGACCGGCGTGCCGATGACGATGTCGTCTCCCGCGCCCAGCCGGTTCAGCAGGCCCGCCAACGCCGCCTGCAGCACCATGAAGACGCTGGCCTGGCCGTCGCGCGCCAGCTGCAGCATGCGCTCGTGGACGTGCGGCGGAATGTGCATCGGCACCACGTCGCCGTGGTAGCTGGGAACGGCCGGATGCGGGCGGTCGACCGGCAGGCTCAGCCGCTCGGGCAGGCCGCGCAAGGTCTCGCGCCAGAACTCGCGCTGGCGCCCGGCCATGCTCTCGGGATCGTCCTCGCTGCCGAGCAGGTCCTGCTGCCACAGCGCGTAGTCGGCGTACTGCAGCGGCAGCGGCGCCCAGCTAGGCGCCTTGCCTTCGCTGCGCGCGGCGTAGGCAATGCTCAGGTCGCGCGCCAGCGGCAGCAGCGACGCGCCATCGCCGACGATGTGGTGCGTCAGCAGCAGCAGCACGTGCTCGTCGGCCGCCAGCCTGAACAGATGGGGACGCAGGGGCGCCATGCTGCCGAGATCGAAGCCCAGGCGGGCCGCTGCATGCAGCTGGGCAGCGATCTCTTCTTCGCTGCTGTCCGCTTCGGCCAGCACCGCGCGGGCCTGCGCGCCGTCGAGGATGTGCTGGTACGGCAGCCCGTCCTCGTTCGGATAGATGGTGCGCAGGCTTTCGTGGCGCTGCACCAGGTCGTCGAGCGCCGCCTGCAACGCCGCGCGGTCGAGCACGCCCGACAGGCGCAGGGCCAGCGGCATGTTGTAGGCCGGGTTCGCGTTCTCGAGCTGGTTCATCAGCCACAGGCGGCGCTGCGCGAAGGACAGCGGAATGCGCGCCGGGCGCGGCATCGGCACGAGGCTGGGCCGCGCGCCAGAGGCCTGGTCGAGCAGCTCCGCGAGGCCGGCGATGGTGGAGACCTGGAACAGCGTGTCCAGCGGCAGGTCGATCATGAACTGCTGCCGGATCATCGAGATCAGCTGCACGATCATCAGCGAGTGCCCGCCGAGCTCGAAGAAGTTGTCGTCGATGCCGACGCGCGGCAGGTGCAGGGTCTCGGCCCAGAGCCCCGCCAGGATCTTCTCGGTGGGCGTGCGCGGCGCGGCGTAGGGCGTGGCCGCCTGCAGTTCCGGCGCCGGCAGCGCCTTGCGGTCGAGCTTGCCGCTCGGGCCGAGCGGCAGGGCCGGCAGGCTGACGAAGGCCGAGGGCACCATGTACTCGGGCAGGGCCTGCGCGAGGTGGTCGCGCAGCTCGGCCGCCTGCGGATCGGCCGCATCCGCAGCCACGACATAGGCCACGAGGCGCTTCTCGCCCGCCACGTCCTCGCGCGCGATCACCGCGGCCTGTGCGACCAGCGGATGCCGCAGCAGCACCGACTCGATCTCGCCCGGCTCGATGCGCAGGCCGCGGATCTTCACCTGCTGGTCGGCACGACCCAGGAAATCGAGGCTGCCGTCGCTGCGCCAACGCGCGAGGTCGCCGCTGCGGTACATGCGGCTGCCGGGTTCGCCATAGGGGTTGGCGACGAAGCGCTCGGCGCTCAGCAGCGGGCGATTCAGGTAGCCGCGCGCGAGGCCGATGCCCGCGATGTACAGCTCGCCGGTGGTGCCGGGCGGCACCGGCTGCAGGCCGCTGTCGAGCACGTGCATCTGCGTGTTCCAGATCGGCCGGCCGATGGGCACGCTCTTCAACGACGGTTCCTCTTCGGGCGTGCGCGGGCATTCCCATGACGTGACATCGACCGCAGCTTCGGTCGGTCCGTAGAGGTTGTGCAGTTCGCACGAGAGGCGCTGCTGGAACTGCGACTGCAGCGCGGGCGACAAAGCCTCGCCGCTGCAGATCACGCGCCGCAGCGTGGTGCAGGCCGACGCGGCCGGCTCGAGCAGGAAGACCTCCAGCATCGACGGCACGAAGTGGAGGGTGGTGATGGCCTCGTCCGCGATCAGCGCCGCGAGATAGGCCGCGTCCTTGTGGCCGCCCGGCTTCGCCAGCACCAGCGTGGCGCCGTCGATCAGCGGCCAGAAGAATTCCCACACCGACACGTCGAAGCTCGACGGCGTCTTCTGCAACACGCGGTCGTCGGCCTGCAGCCCGTAGCGGTCCTGCATCCAGCGCAGGCGATTGACGATGGCGCGGTGCGACACGACCGCGCCCTTGGGCCTTCCGGTGGAGCCGGAGGTGTAGATCACATAGGCGGGGTGCGAGGGATCGACGGCGATGCCGGGATCGGTGTCGGCACAAGTCCCCAGTTCCGCAAACGTTTGCGCTACATCGAGCAGCAATTTCGGGGCATCGGCCGGCAGCGACTCCGCGAGTGCCGCCGTCGTCACCAGGCACACCGGCCGTGCGTCGCCGAGCATGAAGGCGATGCGGTCCTGCGGAAAGTCCGGGTCCACCGGCAGGTAGGCCGCGCCGGTCTTCAGCGTGGCCAACAAGGCCACCATCAGCTCCATCGAACGCGGAATGGCCAGCGCCACGGTGCGCTCCGGTCCCGCGCCGCGCGCGCGCAGCAGGTGGGCGAGGCGGTTGGCGCGCCGGTTCAGCTCGTCGTTGCGCATCGCCTCGCCGTCGAAGCGCAGCGCGATGCCTTGCGGATGAGCGGCGAGCTGCGCCTCGATCAGCGCGGCGAGATTCGTGTCGGGCACCGGGCGGGCCGTGTCGTTCCACGTCACCAGCAGCTGCTCGCGCTCGCCGGCTTGCAGCAGGTCGACCTGGCCGATGGCCTGGCCAGGCTGTTGGATCACCGCCGCCATGAAGGCCAGCAGCCGGCGCTGGTGATCGGCCAGCGCCTGCGCGGTGTGCACCGCCGGGTTGGCGTCGAAGTCGATCTGCAGGTCCTGCCCGTTGCCGCGCTCGTAGAGGAAGATGCCCAGGTCCTCGGCCGTGCCGTTGGACAGGTTGCGCGGCTTGGCAGCATGCCCGGCGAAGCGGAAGTCATAGTCGAAGGGCTCGACGTTGACCACCGTGGTGAACAGCTGCCGGTTGTTCACCAGCATGTTCAGGTCGCTGCGCAGGTGCTCGTAGCGGTACGACTGGTGCCGCAGGATCTGCCGCATCTGCCGCCCGACCTCGTGGATCAGTTCCGGCACCGGCAGGTCCGCTCGCATCGCGAGCCGCAGAGGCAACGCATTCGCCACCATCGCCGGCACGCGCCGCATGCGGTCGTTGTGGCGCGCCGTGACCGGAATGCCGATCACCATGTCCTCGGTGCCGGTGGCGCGGTACAGGTAGGCCGCAGTGGTGGCGATCAGGATCTGCGGCAGCGTGGTGCCCAGTTGCTGCGCGATGCCCTGCAAGGCCCGCACGCTCGCGGCCGGCAGGTACGCGGTCTGGCGCAGCAGGCCGCCGACGTTGACCGAGCGGTGCGAGGCGAGGCTCAGCGGATCGGGCGCATCGCCGAAGCGTTCCGTCCAGTACTGGCGGTCGCGCGGAAAGCGGCCGGACTCGCGATAGGCCTTTTCTTCCTCGGCCAGCTGCGAGATGGGCGCGAGGCGCGAAGCCTCGGGCACGTCGGTGCCGGCGATGCGTGCGCTGTAGATGTCCGCGAAACGGCGCGCGATCAGCCCGCCGCCGAAACCGTCCAGCACAATGTGATGGCTGCGGTGGTACCAGATGTGGCGCTCGGGTGCGATGCGGATCAGCGCGGACAGCCACAGCGGCCCTTCCGCCAGGTCGATGTTGCGGCTGAAGTCGGCGTGCATCCAGGCCTGTGCCGCGGCGGCCGGATCTTCATCGCCGCTGAAGTCCAGGTAGGGAATCTCGCGCGTGAAAACCGGCGCGACGACCTGGCGCGCTCCCTGTGCGGTATCGACGAAGTGCAGGCGCGTGGCCTCGGCTTCCTGCGTCACCTGCTGCATGGCCGCCACGAAGACGGCGGGGTCGATCCAGCCTTCTATGTCGATGGCTTCGGCGAGATTGAAGTTGGTGTCGGGCGAGGCGAACTTCGCGCCGAGCCACATGGCCATCTGGCCGGAAGTGAGGGGAGATGCATCGCCCAGGGGATCGACCGTGCTCATGAACTTCTCCACGTCTTGAATGAATCGGCAGCGTTAACTCCGAATCAATGTACAAGCCGTTTCAACAATTTCTGAGACGGTTTTCCGGGTAAAAACATGTCGCACGAGGCATTGAGCGCGAAAGATTTCATCGGGAAGTAATCACCCGATTCGCGCTTTCTGGAATCCGAGCCCTTTCGTCGTATGGCAAGAAAAAAGCGCTACGAAAGCATGTTGCGATGCAACAACTGCGTCAGCGGCGAGTAGGGTTTTCATCACTGCCCAAGCCGGCTCGCGATGTCAGCCGATGGTTGCAATGGCGGCGCCAGCGGCCACGTATCCACCCGCGGCGACCGAGAAAGCGATGCGCCCCGCCCGGTGCGCGAGCACCTGCATTTCCATCTTCATCGCCTCCATCACGGCGATGACGCTGCCCGCCGCGACCTCGTCGCCATCAGCCACCTTCCAGCCTTGCACCGTGCCCGATACCGGCGCGGCCACGGCGGCGGCGTCTGCCACTGCCGGTTCTGCCGTTGCGATGCCCGCACCACCAGCAGCCGCAGACGACAAACCACTCAACAGCACGGCCGGCAAGCCCAGCGACATCCGCCGCCCATCCACTTCGATCGCCGTGCGCAACAGCGCCGTGCCGGGCATCGGGTCAGGTCGCATCGCAGCGGCCTCGCCATTCGCGAAGTCGGTCTCGATCCAGCGCGTGTGCACCTTGAATGCATCGCCCGACACGAAGTCGGGGTGCGCCATCACGGCGCGGTGGAATGGCAGCACCGTGGGCAGGCCCTCGATGCGGAACTCCTTGAGCGCACGGCGCGCCCGCGCGATGGCCTGCTCGCGCGTGGCACCGGTGACGATGAGCTTGGCCATCAGCGAATCGAAGGTGCCCGGCACCTGCGAGCCGGCATCGACGCCCGCGTCGACGCGCACGCCGGGGCCCGAAGGCGCATCGAACACCTTGACCGGCCCGGGCGAAGGCATGAAGCCGCGCCCCACGTCCTCGGCGTTGATGCGGAACTCGAAGGCATGGCCGCGCGGCACCGGCGTCTGCCTGATCGACAAGGGCAGCCCCTCGGCAATGCGCAGCTGCTCGATCACGAGGTCGATGCCCGTGGTTTCCTCCGTCACCGGATGCTCCACCTGCAGCCGCGTGTTCACTTCGAGAAAAGAGATCGCACCGCTCGCGCTCAGCATGAACTCGACCGTGCCGGCGCCCGTGTAGCCGGCTTCCGCGCAGATGTCGCGCGCCGACTGGTGAATGCGTTCGCGCTGCTCGTCACTCAGGAAGGGCGCGGGCGCCTCTTCGACCAGCTTCTGGTTGCGCCGCTGCAGCGAGCAGTCGCGCGTGCCGAGCACCACAACGTTGCCGTGCGTGTCGGCCAGCACCTGCGCCTCGACGTGGCGCGGGCGGTCGAGGAACTGCTCGACATAGCACTCGCCGCGGCCGAACGCCGTCACCGCCTCGCGCACCGCCGATTCGTAGAGGTCTTCCACCTCGTCGAGCCGCCACGCCACCTTGATGCCGCGGCCGCCGCCGCCGAACGCGGCCTTGATCGCGACCGGCAGGCCGTGCTTCTCGGCGAAGGCGAGCACCTCGCCAGCGTTCTTCACCGGATCGGCCGTGCCCGCGACCAGCGGCGCGCCGACCTTCATCGCGAGCTTGCGGGCCTGCACCTTGTCGCCCAGCATCGCGATGGCCGCGGGCGAGGGGCCGACCCACGTGAGGCCGGCGTCGATGACGGCCTGCGCGAACGCCGCACTCTCCGAGAGAAAGCCGTAGCCCGGGTGCACCGCATCGGCGCCGCTGCGCGCGGCCACCGCGAGCAGCTTGGCGATGTTCAGGTAGGTGTCGGCGGGCTTGTTGCCATCGAGCCCGTAGGCCTCGTCGGCCATGCGCACGTGCAGCGCATTCAGGTCGGCGTCGGCATACACCGCGACCGATTGCACGCCGTGGTCGGCGCAAGCGCGTGCGATGCGCACGGCAATTTCGCCGCGGTTGGCGATCAGGAGTTTTTTCATCGGGAAGCTCTCACGGTGCAAGGGTTTCAACAAAGCCGGCGTCGGCCATCGGCTTGAAGCGGACGCGCGCATTCACGGGGATCTGCCCCGCGCGGTCCAGGTGATGGGTGGCGACGGAGGCGATCACGGGATAGCCGCCGGTCAGCGGATGGTCGGCCAGGAACAGCGCGGGCTGGCCGCTGGGCGGCACCTGGATCGAGCCGCGCGCCGTGCCCTCGCTGGGCAGCTCTGCGTGATTGGCGCGTGCCAGCGGCACCTCGCCCGCGAGCCGGATGCCGACGCGGTTCGATTGCGGCGTGACCGCCCACCGCTGGCTGCACAGAAGCTCGACCGCATCGGGCGTGAACCAGTCGGTGCGCGGGCCGAACACGATGTCGAGCACGACTTCTTCCTGCACGGTGGGCAGGTCCGCCGGCGGCGTTTCGGGCGCACCGACCACGGCGCCGGTGGCGACCGCGCGCACGGGCAGCACGTCGCCCGCGGCGATGGCTGGCGGGCCGACGCGGGCCAGCGTGTCGGTCGAGAGACTGCCGAGCACGGGCGAGATGTCGAAGCCGCCGCGCACGGCGATGTAGCTGCGGATGCCGGCCTGCGGCTCGCCCAGCGCCAGCACGTCGCCATCGGCCAGCGCGATGGGCTGGTAGCGCGGCAGCGGCCACTTCGCGCCATCGGCGCGGGTCAGCGTGACGGGGCCGTCCGCGCCGGTGATGGCGACCACCGCGTCGCCACGGCATGCAAGCTGGAAGCCGCCATAGGCGATCTCCACGCAGGCCATGTCCGATGCGTTGCCGACCAGCCGGTTGGCCGCCTGCAGCGAGCGCTGATCCATCGCACCGGAGGCCGACACGCCCTGACCGGCCTGGCCGTGCCGGCCGCCATCCTGCAGCAGCGCCTGCAGCCCCGCAGCGCGAATCTCGAAGGCGCAGCCGCCATCCACAGCAGCGGGTTGCGAAGGCGCGGACGCCGTGGCCACAGGCACAGCCAGCGGCAATCCGGTGACATCCACGAAGCGCACCGCGTCGCCCGGCTGCAGCAGCGCCGGCGTCTCGCGCGCCAGGTCCCACATCGGCGCATCGGTGATGCCGATGATCTGCCAGCCGCCGGGGCTGGCCTGCGGGTAGACGCCGCTGAAGCTGCCCGCAAGGCCGACCGCGCCCGCCGGAATACGCGTGCGCGGCACCGTGCGGCGCGGCACGTTCAGGCTCGGGTGCCCGCCTGAAAGATAAGCAAAGCCCGGCGCGAAGCCGGTGAAGGCGACGGTGTAGTCGCTGCCGGTGTGGCGGCGAACCACCTCCTCGGGCGCGATGCCCAGCAGACCGGCCACCTCGGCCAGGTCTTCACCGTCGTAGCGCACGGGAATCTCGATGCGCTTGTCGATGCGCGTCTCGCGCGCGTCGAGGCTGCGCCCGCCGACCCGCCGCACGAGTTCATCGGCCGCAATCGCAGCCGGGCGGAAAGTGATCAGCAGCGTGCGCGCGGCAGGAACCAATTCTTCGATGCCCGCGATGGGTTCGGCGCGCAACGAGGCCAGCAGCGCGAGGGTCTGCGGCAGGTCGTCGAGCTCGACCAGCACCGCATTCAGGTTGACCGGCAGGAAGCGCATCGTCATGCGGCTGAATCCACGAAGGAGCGGATCGTCACGCCTGCCTGTTCGAGCCGCGCGCGCACCTGGCGCGCCATCTCGACCGCGCCCGGGCTGTCGCCGTGCACGCAGACCGACTCGGCCTCGATGCGCACCGTGCTGCCGTCGATGGCCGTGACCACGCCGTCGGTGGCCAGCCGCAGCATGCGCGCGGCCACTTCGTCGGCGTCGTGCAGCACCGCGCCGGGTTCGCGGCGCGACACCAGCGTGCCCTGCGACGTGTAGGCGCGGTCGGCAAAGGCTTCGGCCACGGCACGCAGGCCTTCGCCGCGCGCCCAGCCCAGCAGCGGCGAGCCCGCCAGCGCCACCAGGCACAGGCCGGGATCGACCTCGCGGATGGCAGCGATCACGTCGCGCGCCTGGCGCTCGTCGTGGGCGATGGTGTTGTAGAGCGCGCCATGCGGCTTCACATAGCGCACCGTGGTGCCGGCAGCGGCGGCAAGGCCTTTGAGCGCGCCGATCTGGTAGATGACGTCGGCGCGCAGGTCGGCGCTGTCGACGTCCATATTGCGGCGCCCGAAGCCCACGAGGTCGCGGTAGGCCACGTGGGCGCCGACGGCAACGCCGCGCTCCTTCGCCTGGCGCAGCGTGCGCAAAATGCCGGCCGGGTCGCCCGCATGGAAGCCGCAGGCCACATTGGCGCTGCTCACGAGGGAAAGCATGGCGGCGTCGTCGCCCATGCGCCATACGCCCAGGCTCTCGCCGAGGTCGCTGTTCAAGTCGATGTTCATGTTCGTCCCGGCGCGCGGTGATGCGCGCTCTCGGTTCAATGCAGGCGGCCTGCCTGCCGGGGGCAGGCGGTCACGCGAACGAAGAGGGAATGCGCCGGATCAGTTTTGGCGCAGATCGCGCCCGCGCGTCTCGGGCAGGCACAGGGCCACCAGGACCACCATGGCATAGGCGATGGCCGCGCACACGCCGATGGCGGTACCCAGCGGCAGGTGCATGCGGTCGCTCAGCACGCCGACCAACGCGGGGAAGGTGGCGCCGATGCCGCGTCCGAAGTTGTAGCAAAAGCCCTGCCCCGAACCGCGCAGCTCGTTGGGAAACAGCTCGGCCAGGAAGGCCCCCGCGCCGCTGAAGATGCCCGACATGAAGAAGCCCAGCGGAAAACCCAGCAGCAGCATCAGGCCGTCCGTGATGGGCAGCAGCGTGTAGGCATAGACCAGCGAACCGGCGCCGACGGCGAACAGGATGAAGGCGCGGCGCCGGCCAAGGCGGTCCGACAGGTAGGCACCGCACAGGTAGCCGATGAAGGCGCCCACGATGAACATGAACTGGTAGCCGCCCGAGCCCAGCACGGTGAGATGGCGCTCGTTCTTCAGGAAGGTCGGCAGCCAGACGCCGATGGCGTAGTAGCCGCCCTGCATGCCGGTGAACAGCAGGCTCGCGAGCACCGTGGTGCCGAGCATGCCGGGCTTGAAGATCGCGAGGAAATTGCCGCTGCGTTCGCCGCGCGCCACGGCAGCTCGGCTTTGCACGTAGATTTCCGGGTCGCGGATCGAGCGGCGGATGAAGACGATCAGCAGCGCCGGCAGCAGGCCCAGCAGGAACATCGCGCGCCACGAGATCTCCGGAGGCAGGAACGAGAACAGCGCCATCGACACCAGCACCGCCGCTCCCCAGCCGATGGCCCAGCTGCTCTGCACCAGCCCCACGGCCTTGCCGCGGTAGGCCGGCCGGATCATCTCGGCGATGAGCACCGAGCCCACCGCCCATTCGCCGCCGAAGCCCAGGCCCTGCAGCGTGCGGGCGATCAGCAGTTCCTCGGGCGTGCGCGACAGGCCGCAGGCGAAGGTGAAGATCGCGAACACCAGGATCGTCAGCTGCAGGATGCGCACGCGGCCATACATGTCGGCCAGGATGCCCGCCACCCAGCCGCCGATGGCCGAGGCGACCAGCGTGGCGGTGCCGATCAGGCCGACCTCGGTCTTGCTCATGCCCCACAGCGACAGCAGGATCGGCGTGACCAGCGGCAGCGTGTAGTAGTCGAACGCGTCGACCGCGTAGCCGCTGAAAGACGCGGCGAGCGTGCGCTTCTCGTTGGGATTGAGCGTGCGCAGCCAGTTCTCGCCGGCAGGCGCATCGCCGGCCGCGGGGGCTGCATCGAGGGTGCTCTTCATGGTCGTGGTCTCCTGGGTCTCGGGTGAAAAAAAGGGCAGCCTAGAAGGCCGCCAGGCGGTGGTGCAGCAGGTCGGTAACGAGCATCGCGCCCGGTGCATGGGTGATCGCGAACGGCAGCCGCGCGGCCGCCAGCACGGCCTGGGGCGTCACGCCGCAGGCCCAGAACACGGGGAGCTCGTCGGGTATCACCTCCACGGCATCGCCGTAGTCCGGCACGCCGATGGCGCGGATGCCGATCAGCGCCGGATCGCCGATGTGCACCGGCGCGCCGTGCACGGCCGGAAAGCGCGAGGTGATCTGCACCGCGCGGATAGCGTCGGCCGCGCGCAGCGGTCGCATCGACACCACCATCGGCCCGTGGAACGGATCCGCCGGCACGGTCTCGATCGAGGTGCGGTACATCGCCACGTTGCGGCCCTGCGCGACGTGGCGCAGCGCGATGCCCTCGGCCATCAGCGCATGCTCGAAGGTGAAGGAGCAGCCGATCACGAAGCTCACCAGGTCGTCGCGCCAGAGCGCCCGAACGTCGGTAGGCTCGTCGACCAGTTCGCCTTCGCGCCAGACGCGGTAGCGCGGCAGGTCGGTGCGGATGTCGATGTCCTCGCCGAGCACCGGCAGCGCCGGGTCACCGGCCTCGGACACGCCCAACAGCGGACAGGGCTTGGGGTTGGCCTGGCAGAAGCGCAGGAAGTCGCCGGCATGCGACTTCGGCAGGATCACCAGGTTGCCCTGCGCGTGGGCGCTGGCGAGGCCGCTGGTGTGCGTGTTCAGCGCGCCGCTGCGGGCGGCAAGGCGCACGGCCAGCGCGCTGCTCGAGGGACCGGGTTGTTGTTCGAAGGAATGGCGGCTCGACATGGCGTTACCGATGCGCAATGCATCGCTGTGTTGTGATGCGCCGGATTGTGGGAATGCGCGCTCACGAACGCCAACGCAAAGTTTCTCGCTCAGCTCATCGATTTTTTCGATGACCCCTGGCGGTGCGAGGCATGCACCACGGCGGAGCCGAGCGCGGCCTCCGGCAGCGGCGACGACGGGTCGTCGCGGTAGCTCGCGTAAATGGGCAGCGGCTCCAGCGTGTCTTCGCACGGCAGCACGCGCAGCGGCAGGCGCCGCGCCAGCGGCTCGACCACCGCGCGCGGCAGCGTGGCGACGCCGAAGCCCGCCTCGACCAGCTGGGCCATGGCCGAGATCGAAGAGATCGCGTGCACGCGCGGCGGCGGGCTGCCGGCCTCGCGGAACAGCTCGAGCAGCGCCACGTGCGGCTGAGAGCCGCGCTGGAAGGTCAGCAGGTCGAGCGACAGCAGGTCGGCCAGGCGGTAGCGCCGTTTCAGGTGCAGCTCGCGGTGGCCGACGAAGCACATGGGCATCGGCGGCACGGCGCGCGTGCGCACGCCGTCGCCGGCGGCGGGCAGCGCGGCGAACACCAGGTCCTGCTTGCCGCGCTGCAGCTGGTCGACCAGCACCGGCGTGGTTTCGACCGTGAGTTCGAGCTCAAAGTCCGGGTGGGTGGCCTGCATGTGCTTGAGCCAGCCGGTGAGCCAGCTGTGCACCACCGACTCGATGGCGCCGACGCGCAGCACCGTCTCGCGCGCCGCGCCCGAGCCCATCTCGGCCTTGATGTGCATCTGCATCTCGAGCAGCTTCTGCGCGAAGGCATGGAAGCGCTGCCCCGCCACGGTCAGGCGGAACTGCTTGTCGCGCCGGTCGAGCAGCAGCACGCCGAGTTCGCGCTCAAGCGCGGCGATGCGGCTGGACAGGGCCGACTGGGTCAGGTGCAGCTTCTCGGAGGCGCGCGTGATGCTCTTGAGCGCCACCGCCCAGTGGAAGGCTTCCACGAATCGAAGGTTCATTTGCGTTGCGGTCCCGGAATCAGGCTTTCAGGTACTCGGCCTTGGTGCCGAGCCAGCGGTCGATGTGGCGCTGGGCCAGGTCAGGGTGCTTCCGCAGCATGACCGGCGCGAGTTCACGGGCCCAGTCGAGCAGCAGCGTATCGGTCGTCAGGTCGGCAAAACGCAGCAGCGGTGCGCCCGACTGCCGCGCGCCCAGGAACTCGCCGGGACCGCGAATCTCCAGGTCGCGCCGCGCGATCTCGAAGCCGTCGCCGGTCTCGGCCATTGCCTTGAGCCGCGCGCGCGCCGCTTCGCCAACACGGCCGCTGTCGCCCGGCGCATAGAGCAGCACGCAGGCCGAGGCCGCCGCACCGCGTCCCACGCGGCCGCGCAGCTGGTGCAGCTGCGAGAGGCCGAAACGCTCGGCATGCTCGATCACCATCAGCGAGGCGTTGGGCACGTCGACGCCCACTTCGATCACGGTCGTGCTCACCAGCACCTGGATCTCGTTGGCGGTGAATGCGGCCATCACCGCCTGCTTCTCGGCCGTGGGCATGCGCGAATGCAGCAGGCCGACCTGGATGGGCTCGCCGAGCGTGTCGGCCAGCTCGTCGCGCGTTTCGGTCGCGTTGCGCAGGTCGACCGCCTCGCTCTCCTCGATCAGCGGGCACACCCAGTACACCTGCCGGCCCTGCGCGATCTGCGCGTGGATGCGGTCGATGACCTCGTCGCGCCGATGGTCGGCCACCAGCTTGGTGACGATGGGCGTGCGGCCCGGCGGCAGCTCGTCGAGCGTGGAGACGTCGAGGTCGGCGTAGTAGCTCATCGCGAGCGTGCGCGGGATCGGCGTGGCGCTCATCATCAGCAGATGCGGCTCCAGGTGCCCGACGGCCTTGCCGCGCAACGCAAGACGCTGAGCCACGCCGAAGCGGTGCTGCTCGTCGATGATGGCCAGTGCGAGATTCTTGAAGCGAACCTTCTCGGAAATGACCGCGTGCGTGCCGATGACCAACGCGGCCTGGCCGCTCTCCACCGCCGCCGACATCTCGTCGCGCTCCTTCTTCTTCTGGCTGCCCGTGAGCCACGCCACGCGCAGGCCGCGCGCAGCGAGCAGCGGATCGAGCCAGCCGACCAGCTTGCCGAAGTGTTGGGCCGCGAGGATCTCGGTGGGCGCCATCAGCGCGCACTGGAAACCCGCGTCGATGCAGCGCGCCGCCGCCAGCGCCGCCACCACGGTCTTGCCCGAACCCACGTCGCCCTGCAGCAGGCGGTGCATCGGGATCTGGCGGTGCAGGTCGGCCGTGATCTCCTCGCCCACGCGCTGCTGCGCACCGGTCAGGCCGAAGGGCAGCACCGCGAGCAGCTGCGCATGCAGCGAAGTGGCGACCGCCTCGGTCGGCGCAGGCAGCACCGGCGCACGCTGGGCTGCGCGCTCCAGCCGGGCCTGCAGTTGCGACAGTTGCTGCGCCAGCAGTTCCTCAGCCTTGATGCGCTGCCATGCCGGGTGGCTGTGGTCTTCGAGTGCGGCAATAGACACGTCGGGCGTCGGGTAGTGCAGGAAGCTCAGTGCGCTGCGCAGATCCCACGCGCCGCGCAGACCGATCTGCACCGGAATGGTCTCGTCGAGCACCGCGCGCGCCAGGCCCGAACGCACCTCGCGCCGCAGCACCGGCTGCGCGAGCCCGGCCACGGTGGAGTAGACCGGCGTGAGCGCATTCGGCAATGCGGTGCCGGCCGCCTTCACGCTCGGATGCATCATCTGCCGCCCCACGAAGCCGCCGCGCACCTCGCCGCGCACCCGCACCCGCGCGCCGACCGCCAGCTGCTTCTGCTGCGAGGGATAGAAGTTGAAGAAGCGCAGCTGGCAGGTGTCGCTGCCGTCGTCGATGGTCGCCAGCAGCTGGCGGCGCGGACGGTACACCACCTCGCATTCGGTGATCACGCCTTCGACCTGCGCCATGTCGCCGTCGCGCGTGTCGGCCAGGCGCACGATGCGCGTCTCGTCCTCGTAGCGCATCGGCAGGTAGAGCGCGAAGTCGATGTCGCGCACGAGGCCCAGCTTGCGCAAGGCGCGCTGCACCTGGCTCAGGCCGCTGCCGGGCAGGCCTGCGGGCACCGGCGCGGCGGCACTCGCGGAAGCTGCAGGGGACGGGGCTTTCTTGGGAGGCACGGACGGGCTTCTAGCGCGGGCGGCAAAGGTCCGCCAAGGCGCTGTGGGCATCGGGGAACATGAACTGGAAGCCGGTGCGCAGCAACTGCGCGGGCACCACGCGCTGGCCTTCGAGCAGCAGGTCGGCCTGCTCGCCGAGCAGCAGCCTGACGGGCGCCGCGGGAGTCGGCATCCAGCAGGGGCGGTGCAGCACGCTGGCGGCGACGCGGGTGAATTCTTCCTGGCTCAGCGCACCGGGCGCGGTGAAGTTGAAAGCCTGCGCGGTCGGCGGCACCGCGGCGTTTTCGGTCAGGGTCCACACATGCGCCATCGCCCGGATCAGGTCGTGCACATGCACCCACGACAGCCATTGCCGCCCGCTGCCCAGCCGCCCGCCCATGCCGAGCCGGACCGGCATCAGCAACTGCGGCAGCGAGCCCTGGTGGCCGAGCACGAAGCCGAAACGCATGCAGGCCACGTGCACACCGTGCGTGACAGCGGCGCGTGCCGCCTGCTCCCAGCGCTGGCACAGCTGCGACATGAAGATCTCTTGCGGCGGCGCATCTTCGGCGAGTTCGGCGGCGTGGCCCTGCGGCTGGACGCCGTAGTAGCCGATGGCGGAGCCCGAGAGCAGCAGCCACGGCTTGCGTGGCCGCGTGGCGATCCATGCCACCAGCTGCTGCGTCAGCCCTTCGCGGCTCCTGAGCAGCTGCTGGCGTCGCCGTTCGCTCCAGCGCATGCCCAGGATTCGCGCGCCCGCGAGGTTGACGACCACGTCGACATCGTCGGCCGCCGGGACCTGGTGGAGCGATTGCACGCAGCGCACCGCGCCGCCGAAGTCCCAGGCGGCCGAGCGCGCATCGCGCGTCCAGACCGTCACCGCATGGCCGTCGGCCAACAGGTGGCGCACGAGGATCTTGCCGATGAAGCCGGTACCGCCCGTGACCAGCACATGCTGCGGCTTGGTGCCGAAGCGCACCGGCGCCAGGGCATCGCGCGCCTGCGCCTGCTTGTGCTGCCCGAACAGCGCGCGCGCCGCGAAGCCATCGCGCAGGCCCGAGAGACCCACGCCCACGCCGCACAACGCCAGGAACGCGCTGAGCCAGCCGTGCGGCTGCCACACCATCGCGGTCGGCTGCGCGGCCCAGCCGACCGCGCTCATCGCCAGCAGCGCGATGAACGCGCCGGCGTTGATGGCCAGCACCGTGTGCGTGACCCGTTCGGTGGGCGGCAGCAGGCGGCTGCCGTCCTCGACCACGAAGTCCCACAGCGTGAGCACGATCTCGACGCTGAACACCGCGAGCAGCACCCACGCCCACGCGCCGTGCCAGGCCCACGCCGACAGTCCGAGGAACAGCGCGCAGTAGATGGACGAGCGCGTCGCGTGGATCGCCAGCTCGCGCGCCGCCGTGCCGCGCCGCGGCAGCGCCTCTGTGCCCTCGTGGTGGTAGAGCGTGTCGAAGGCGCCCAGCACGCCCTGGGCCGCCATGAGCTGCAGGGCCAGCAGGTGCGTGTCGAGCGTCATGCGGCCACCGCCTGCGGCTCGGCCACTTCCTCGAACACGCCGACCTGCGTGAAGGTGGTGCCCATCAGCCAGTGGCGGATCTCGATGCGGATGTTGAAGCGCTCGGGCGTCTCGTTGTGGTGCCAGAGAAAAGTCTTGCCCGGCGTGAAGAGGCCCGGCAGCGGAATGCGCCAGCCGAACACGTCCCAGAAATAGCCGTCGCTCTGGAAATGCAGGCTGCCGTTCTCCACGCTCAGCACCAGCTTCATGCCCAGGCCCATGCCGACGTACTCCAGCACCTCGCCGCGCTCGCTCTCGCGCATGAAGCTGGTGAACTGGATCGGCTTGCGCCCGTGCAGGCGGTAGATGCGCTGCTTGTAGATGGCGGGGTCGCCGGGCTTGGCGTAGACCTGGATCTCCACGGGGAAGTGGCTGTCGCTGTAGGGGATCAGCGCGCCCTGGATCATCGGCTGCGTGAGGTGCCCCAGCAGCTTGCCGAAGCGCGAGCAGCGCAACTCGCTGAGCGCGCCCAGGTAATGCAGCGCCTTGCCGGGCGAGGGGTTCTTGTCGAAGCGCCGGCGGATGTCGGGGTGCAGTCCCATCCAGGCGCCGCCCAGGATCTTCTTGAAGAGCTCGCCTTCGGAAGGAGGAGCAGGGGCTGGCGGGACGCGCGCGACGTAGGAATCGACCATGCGTCGATTCTGCCTCGGCAACCCCCTGCCGAGCCCGTGATTCCAGCCCATGGGACAATCGCCCGCTTCCTGCATCCTTCTCTTCCCATGCCTCCTTGGCACGGGCCCGTCCGGCCCTCAAGCACCATGCGCGCCTTCACGCTTTCCGATTTCGATTTCGCCTTGCCGCCCGAGCTGGTGGCGCAACACCCGGCCACCGAACGCACCGCCTCCCGCCTGCTCGACGGCACGGGGCCCGCGCCAGTCGACCGCATCTTCAAACACCTGCCTTCGCTGCTGCGCGCGGGCGACCTGCTCGTCTTCAACGACACGCGCGTGGTCAAGGCGCGCCTGTTCGGCGAGAAGCCGACCGGCGGCAAGCTCGAGCTGCTGGTCGAGCGCGTGCTGCAGGGCCACGAGGTGGTCGCCCACATGAAGGTCAGCAAGAAGCCGCCCGTGGGCACCACGCTCGAGATGGTCGGCGGCTTTCGCGCCACGCTGCTGGGCCGCTGGCCGGACGAAGACGGCGCGCTGTTCCGCTTCGGCTTCGAGAGCGACGCGGGCGAAGACCCGTACGCGCTGATGGCCCGCTGCGGCCACGTGCCGCTGCCGCCCTACATCACGCACACCGATTCGGCCGACGACGAGAGCCGCTACCAGACCGTGTTCGCACGCGTGCCCGGCGCGGTGGCCGCGCCCACCGCCGCACTGCATTTCGACGAGGCATTGCTGGCCGAGCTCGATGCGCACGGCGTGCAGCGCGCCAGCGTCACGCTGCACGTGGGCGCCGGCACCTTCCAGCCGGTGAAGACCGAGAACATCGCCGAACACACGATGCACGCCGAGCGTTATGAGGTGCCCGAGGCCACGCAGCGCGCGATTGCCGAATGCAAGGCACGCGGCGGCCGTGTCGTTGCGGTCGGCACGACCACGGTGCGCACGCTCGAATCGTGGGCCAGGAGCGGCGAAGCCACGGGCGACACGCGCATCTTCATCACGCCGGGCTTCGTGTTCGAACACGTCGACTTGCTGGTGACGAACTTCCACTTGCCGAAGAGCACGCTGATGATGCTGGTCTCGGCCTTCGCGAGCTACGAGCACGTGATGGCGCTGTATGCCCATGCCATCGCCAACGGCTACCGCTTCTTCAGCTATGGCGACGCCATGCTGCTCGCGCGACAAACGGACTGAACGACATGCTGAACTTCGAACTCCTCAAGACCGACCCCGACAGCCACGCGCGCCGCGCCACGCTCACGCTCAACCACGGCAAGGTGCAGACGCCGATCTTCATGCCCGTGGGCACCTACGGCACCGTCAAGGGCGTGATGCCGCGCAGCCTCGAGGAGATGGGCGCGCAGATCATCCTGGGCAACACCTTCCACCTGTGGATGCGCCCCGGCCTGGACGTGATGGCGAACTTCGGCGGGCTGCACCAGTTCGAGAAGTGGGACAAGCCCATCCTCACCGACTCGGGCGGCTTCCAGGTGTGGTCGCTGGGCGCGATGCGCAAGATCAGCGAGGAAGGCGTGAAGTTCGCCTCGCCCGTCAACGGCGACAAGCTGTTCCTCACGCCCGAGGTCTCGATGCAGATCCAGACCATCCTGAACAGCGACATCGTGATGCAGTTCGACGAGTGCACGCCCTATGACACCAAGGGCCATATCACGACGGAGGCCGAGGCGCGCATCTCGATGGAGCTGAGCCTGCGCTGGGCCAGGCGCTGCCAGAGCGAATTCGCACGGCTGGAGAACCCGAACGCGCTGTTCGGCATCGTGCAGGGCGGCATGTTCGAGAACCTGCGCGAGGAGTCGCTCGCCGCGCTGGTCGACATGGACTTCCCGGGCTACGCCATCGGCGGCGTGAGCGTGGGCGAGCCCAAGGAAGAGATGCTGCACATCATGGGCCACACGCCGCACCGGCTGCCCGCGAACAAGCCGCGCTACCTGATGGGCGTGGGCACGCCCGAGGACCTGGTGCAGGGCGTGGCCGATGGCGTGGACATGTTCGACTGCGTGATGCCCACGCGCAATGCGCGCAACGGCACGCTGTTCACGCGCTTCGGCGACCTGAAGATGCGCAACGCACGCCACAAGAGCGATCCGCAGCCCATCGACCCCAGCTGCACCTGCCATGCGTGCGCCGGCACCTCGGGCGTTTCGTGGAACGACGGCGGACGCGAGGGCTTCAGCCGCGCCTACCTGCATCACCTCGACCGCTGCGGCGAAATGCTCGGGCCGATGCTCACGACCATCCACAACCTGCACTACTACCTGAACCTGATGCGCGAGATCCGCGCGTCGCTCGACGCGGGCTCGTTCACCGAGTTCCGCGCGCGCTTCAAGTCGGAGCGGGCACGAGGCGTCTGAGGCCTCTTCTTACTTCGGGGCCTGGATGGGCAGCGGGGTGGCGTAGGGCTCGATACGCAGCGCCTCGTTCTTGAAGACCACGATCTGCCTGAGCGGCGCCTGCACCAGCGCGCCGCCCGAGTCCTTGTGCGAGGCGTACTGCCACAGCGTGAGCTGGCCCTTGGCGGCCAGCTGCGCGGCCAGCCGCTCCACGGCGGGGCCGGAGCCCGCGCCGAGCAGCGCCGCGTCGGCGCCCACGATCACCTCGTCGCGCGGCGAGACCACCTTGAAGAGCTGCACGGGCGCCGGCGCCTGTGCGCGCACGGAACGCACCGCCAGGGCGGCGGGAAGAAGCGCGAGCGCCAGGACGGCGCGGCGGGGAAAGGTGTTCGTCATGGGGCAGGAGCGTAGCCACGCCCGTCGGCGCTGCCCATTCGCCGGAAGCCATACGCCGACCGGCAACCCCGGGCTCGCCCGGGGGCCCGCTCATCCGCTACGCTTGCCTTCCGTTTCCACTGCTGTTGCCGCATTCCCATGACCAACGCATCTTCTCCCTACACCGCCCGCTATCCGTCGCTGGCCGGGCGCACCGTGTTCATTTCCGGCGGCGCCAGCGGCATCGGCGAATCGCTGGTGCGGGCCTTTCACGCACAGGGCGCGAAGGTCGGCTTCTGCGACCTCGACACCGCCGCCGGCAACGCGCTCGCGGCGCAGCTGCAAGGCGAGCACCCTGCGCTGTTCCAGGCCTGCGACGTGACCGACACGGCCGCGCTCGGCGCCACCATCGACGCGGTGCGCCAACGCTTCGGCCCGATCGCCGTGCTGCTGAACAACGCAGCCAACGACCGCCGCCACGAGATGGCCGACGTGACCAGCGAGGACTTCGACCGCCTCGTGGCCGTCAACTTCAAGCACCAGTTCTTTGCCGCGCAGGCAGTGGCGGACGACATGCGTGCGCTGGGCGGCGGATCGATCATCAACTTCGGCTCGATCAGCTGGATGATCAAGGGCCGGGGCTATCCGGTGTACCAGGCCTGCAAGGCGGCGGCGCGCGGCCTCACGCGTTCGCTGGCGCGCGACCTGGGCAAGCAGAACATCCGCGTGAATTCGATCGTGCCGGGCTGGGTGATGACCGAACGGCAGATCAAGTTGTGGGTGAAGCCCGAATCGGGCGCGGAGATCGATGCGGCCCAGTGCCTGCCGGGCCGCGTGATGGCGGAAGACATCGCGGCAATGGCGCTGTTCCTCGCGGCCGACGATTCGCGCATGTGCACCGCACAGGACTACGTGGTGGATGCGGGCTGGACCTGAAACAGGCTCGCCCCCAGGCTACGCGCACTTCGTGTCGCTTCGCCAACCCCCTACCGGGGGCAACACCTGCGGCCCGGCGAAGCCGGTTCCGCGGTGTTTCTGGAAAAAGAAAATTCCCGGGTACCGATCTTCTTAGTCGCGCAGTTCGGCTGGCAGCGTGCCGCCATTGGCGGCGATGCGGCTCATCACCTGCTTGTGCAGGCCGATGTTCCATTCGGCCGAACCCGGCTCGCCATCGCTGTAGAGAATTTCGCTGGCCAGTTCCTTGCGCGCGGCGAGGCTGCTGTCCAGGCCCAGCAACTTGAGCAGGTCGACGATCGAGGTGCGCCAGTTCAGGCCGGCGGCACCAGGCATCGCGTCCAGGACGGCGGGCACGTCGCCCAGCGGGATCGCAGGCGGCGGTGCGGCAGCGGCCGGCGCGCCCGGTGCAGCCGCCGGCGGTGCGGCGACGACTTCAGCGGCGTTGGCCGACGGAAAAATCTTGGAAAAAATCTTGCCGAAAATGCTCATGGGTGTACTCCGTCAATGTGAATGGGAAAACCCGCGGCACGGCGTTGCGTGCCGCAGCCCTGGGGTTGTAGCACGCCCGTGCGGCGGTTCCGCTACGTGGCCGGCAGAACCGGGGCACCCGGCGTGACCGATTGCGCAGTGCCGGTCACAGGTGTGTGCGGCGACTGCGTCTGCGCGCCCGCCGAGGTTCCGCAGGCATGGCAGAACTTGGAGAACGCGCTCTTGCGCGTCTCGCACTGGCCGCAGTGGTCGAACAGGCCGATGCCGCAGTGCGGGCAGAAGTCGATCTCGTTGTTCTTCAGGTCGACCGGCCGTTCGCAGCCGGGGCATACGCTCTTGCCCAGGCGCGCCAGGGCGACGTCGTAGCTCAGCTCCTCGCGGCGCACCTGGTCGGGCTGCTGCTCGGCGAGTTTCTGGCGCGCCAGGTAGCGGTTGAGCGCGATGATCGCGTAGCGACCCACCAGCACGGTGAGCAGGATGCCCACCACGTAGCGCACATAGCCGCCGTAGCTCGGCAGGTAGGGCACCAGCTCGACGAAGAAGGCGAACAGCGCGAAGAAGATGAAGCCCCACACGAACGGCCACCAGGTGCTCTTGCGCTTCTTCACGAAGAGCCAGCCGGCCACGACGAGCAGCGGCAGCGTGAGCGCCAGCCGGTAGGCGAATACGCGCAGTTCGATGCGGCGGTACTCGGCGTCGAGCTTGAGCTGCGCGTCGCGCTCCAGCACCGACAGCGCTTCGGAGGCGCGCTGCTCGGCCTGGCGCGCGTCGAGCGCGATCTTCTGCTGGGCGTTGACCTTGCGCTGCAGCTCCTCCTCCTTCTGCTTGAAGGCGTCGAGCGCCTTGGTGCGCGCGATGAGCTCGGTGTCCTGATCGGGCTGCGCGGTGGCGCGCCGCGTGGAGATCCAGTTGCCGAAGGTCTCGCGCGCATTGGCGCTGGCCTGCTGCGCGGCGTTGAGCTGCAGGCGGATCTGGTCGAGGTCGCGCGCGGCCTGCAGCTCGGCGGCTTCCGAGGCCTTGACGGTGGCGCGCAGCGGCTCGGCCGCCGGCTTGTCGATGAAGTCGTCGATGCCGCGCACGCGCTCGACCTGGGGCAGGTCGCTCACGACGGTGCTGCCGAGCCCGATGAGGAAGCTCGCGAACACCAGCGCCACCAGCCAGAGGCCGCGGCGGAACCATTTTTCGGAAAGGCGCAAGGATTTGCTCATGTTGTTTTCTCCACGTTCTTATTGAAGCTTCAAGGTCACCGGCGCCGCGCCGAGCCCGGCACGCGGCAACCATGCGAACACAGAATCGACCGTCACGGTCTCGATGCGATCCGAGAAGCGCTTGTCGTTCGGATGGTCGTCGAAGGCCACGTTGGCCGAGCCTACGCGCCCGCCCAGCCGGGTGAGCGGGCCGAGCTTCAGCACGGTCGGCTCGTAGCCTTTGAACTGCAACCAGGCCTGCGCCTGCGCGCGGCTGCCGATGGTGGCGGGCTCCATGGCGGCGGCCAGCGTCTCGACGGCCCACTGGTTCGACTGCTGGTACTTCTGGCCCCAGGCGTAACTCACGATGCTGTAGGGCGCGGTGTGCAGCCGCACGATGCGCGCGGGCGGTTCGTTCAGCGCGGCCAGCAGCTGCGCCTGCACCTGCGGCGTGGGCACGGCCCAGGCGGCCTCGTAGCGCCACGGGTCGTCGAGAAAGAACTCGCCGAGCCCCTGGCGGTAGACGGCGGCCACTGCGGTCCCGCACTGGTTGAGCTTGTGCACCACGCGCCACGGGCCGGCATCCGTCTTGTAGGCGATGCCCAGGTGCGAGTAGCGCAGGCCGTACTTGCTCAGGTCCTGCCCCGCGCGCGCCAGGATCACGACGCGCGCGCCGCTGGCGTCGAGCGCCTGCGAGGTGCGCTCGGCCAGTTGCATGCCCTTGACGATCACTTCAGGCGCAGGCTTGACCTGCCCGCACGAGCGGCCGGCCTGCGCCTGCATCGGCAGCAAGACCGCAAGCCCGAGCAGCAGCGGCAGTGCCCGGTTCACGACAACCTCTCGTTGTGGAGCAGCGCGCGGCCGATGGCGTTGGGCACGAAGGCCAGCACCTCGCCGGCGGCCGACAGCACCACGCCGGTGCCGATCACGCTGACGAGGACGCTGGTGCCCACGGCTTTCGACACGCCGTCAGCCGCGCGGCCCGCGACCTTGATGCTGGCGCGCGCGCCGTCCGAAGCGCGTTCGAGCAGGTACACCGTGCCGTCGGCAGAGGCTTCGACCGCGATCACGGTGAGCGTCGAGCCGCCCACAGACAGCGCGGCAGGCACGGCGACCGCCGCGGTGGCCGAGGCCCCCACCGCAGAGGCGGCGACCACCACCGATGCCACAGGCATCAGCGAGAGGGCGACCGAGGCGTCGCTCTGCGCCTGGGCACGCAGGGGAGCCGAGATGCCCGCGAAGGCGGTGCAGGCGGCGACGAGAACGGCGGCAATCGACTTTTTCATGATGGGCTTTCGTTGATCGGACGCGGGTTATTCGGCAGCAGAAGCAGCAGCTTCGGCACGGGCCATGCGGCGGCCCTGCAGGCGGGCTTCGGCCATGTCGGCTTCATGGCGGTCGCGCAGCGTCTTGGCCAGCGTGAAGGCCGAGCTGATCAGGAACAGCCAGCTCACGCCCAGGAAGGCCTTGTAGGCCTCGTTGATCTCCATGCGCACGAGGCCCCAGCCGGTCAGGCCCATCGCGGTGAAGAAGCTGCCCCAGACGACCAGCTTCCACATCGGCACGTCACGGCCCGCATCGGCGCCGCGCTCGGCGGCCTGCTGGCTGTCGCGCACGAACTTGGCCAGCATGAAGGCGGTGCTCAGGCAGAACACGTAGCCCATCACCATGAACGCCCGGTCCAGCGCCTCCCCCGGCAGCCAGCTCAGGCCGGTGGCGCACAGGAAGACGGCGATCGCGAACGAAGCCCAGGCCTGGAACTGCCAGGCCCGCGTGTCGCGCTGGATGAAGACGGTCGTGGTCGATGAGAGGGGTTGCATGTGTGCCTCGCGGCGTAGTGAAGGTGGGCGAATGATGGTTCGCTCCCGCACCGCGGGGCTTGAATGCTTGCACCAGTTGCGGTTTTCAGCGCCGCCGGTATCTGCAGTCGATACTTTCCGGCGCCTTGCGCGCCGGAAAGGAGCCGCGCCTCAAGCGGCCAGCAGGGCGCTCACACGCTGGCGCAGCGACTCGGGCTGCACTTCCACCGGCGGCACTGGACCGCCGACGTTAAGCCCCACGCGGCTGAAGAAGCCGCGGCGAAACGGCTTGGCCATGGCCACGCGCTCGCCGCCGCGCAGTTCGATGCGGCTGAAGTACGAGCCCCAGAGATTGGTCAGCGCCATCGGGATCACCGGCGGCTCGATGCCCTGGGCGCGCGCGCCTTCAAGGATCTTCATCACGCCGCCCTTGAACGGCTGCAGCTCGCCGTCGCGCGTGATCGCGCCCTCGGGGAAGATCGCGAGCAGATCGCCCTCGCGCAGCACGCCGATCGCCTTGGCAAAAGCCGCTTCGTAGGCCGCGGGGTCTTCCTTCTGCGGCGCGATCGGAATGGCCTTGGCCAGCTTGAACAGCCAGCCCAGCACCGGCACCTTGAAGATGCGGTGGTCCATGATGAAGCGGATCGGCCGCGGGCTTGCCGCCATCAGCAGCACCGCGTCTATGAAGCTCACGTGGTTGCACACCAGCACGGCCGCGCCCTCGGTGGGAATGTGCGACTCGCCCTTGATGTCGAAGCGGTAGACGAAGCGCGACAGCACCCAGGCCACGAAGCGCAGCAGGTACTCGGGCACCAGCATGAAGATGTAGAACGCCACCACCGCGTTGGCGATGCCGGTGAACAAAAAGATCTGCGGAATGGTGAAGCCCGCGCCCAGCAGCGCGCCCGCGATGACCGAGCTGCCGATCATGAACAGGGCATTGAGGATGTTGTTCGCCGCGATGATGCGCGCGCGGTGCGTGGGCTGGCTGCGCAGCTGGATCAGCGCGTACATCGGCACGCTGTAGAGGCCCGCGAACAGCGACAGCAGCGCCAGGTCGGCCATCACGCGCCAGTGGGCGCCCTGGCGCACGAAGGCGCCGATGCCCATCTCGGGCACGGCCGGCAGGCCGCGCGACGCAAAGTAAAGGTCGACGGCGAACACGCTCATGCCGATGGCGCCCAGCGGCACCAGGCCGATTTCCACCTGCCGGCGGCTCAGCGTCTCGCACAGCAGCGAGCCGACGCCGATGCCCACCGAGAACACCACCAGCAGCAGCGAGGCCACCTGCTCGTCGCCGTGCAGCACTTCCTTCGCGAAGCTCGGGAACTGGCTCAGGAACACCGCCCCGAAGAACCACATCCACGAGATGCCCAGCAGCGAGCGGAACACCACCACGTTCTGGTTCGCGAGCTTGAGGTTGCGCCAGGTTTCGCTGATCGGGTTCCAATTGATGACCAGCCCCGGGTCGGTGGCCGGCGCCTTGGGTATGGCCTGCGCCACGCCCCGGCCGACCAGCGCCAGCAGCACGCAACCCACGGCCACGCTCATGTGGCCGATCTGCGGCACCGCCACCAGCAGCCCGCCCGCCACCTGCCCGAGCAGGATGGCGACGAAGGTGCCCATCTCGACCATGCCATTGCCGCCCGTGAGTTCGCGCGCGTCGAGCACCTGCGGCAGGTAGGCGAACTTGACCGGCCCGAACAGCGTGGAGTGCAGGCCCATGAGGAACACGCAGCCCAGCAACACCACCGCGTCGGCCCGCACGAAGCCCCAGGCCGCGAGCACCATGATCGCAATCTCGAGGTTCTTGACGAAGCGGATCATCTTCGTCTTGTCGAACTTGTCGGTGAGCTGGCCGGCCGTGGCAGAGAACAGCAGGAACGGCAGGATGAACAGCGCGCCGATCACCAGCCCCGCCATGGCCGGCGGCATCCAGCCCAGCTGCAGCTGGTAGGTCACCATGACGGTGAAGGCGAACTTGAACAGGTTGTCGTTCGCCGCACCCGCGAACTGGGTCCAGAAGAAAGGCGCGAAGCGCCGCTGCTTGAGGAGGGCGAACTGGTTGGCGTGGGCGTTCGCTTCGTGGGCCACGGGTGTGGCTGCGGCAGCGGCGGGATTTGTCATTCGAAGAGTGCTCCTCAGGCGGCCACGGCGGCGGCGCCCGGATTGTGCCGTAGTGCGGCTTCCCAGCGCATTTCGAGCTTGTGGAGCGCGAGCACCACGGGCAGCCCGGCGAGCGAGGCCGTCAGATGCTTCAGCGTATGGCCCGAAACCGTGTGCCGCGTGAATTCATAAATCTGGTGGTCGGCCAGTTCGAAAGCCTTGGCCAGCACGTAGAAGAAGATGACCCAGCCCAGCTTCAGCCCGACCGACTTGCGCATCGGCGTGGCCAGCGCCAGCGTCACCACCAGCGCCATGCCGCCGAACTGCACCAGCGCCCAGGGCATGACGTTGCCGGTTTCCTGGAACACCTCGGCCGAGAGCAGGCCGGCCGTCAGCACGAACCAGGCGGCGGGCCAGCCGGCGCGCTGGCTCACCCGCTCGCAGACCGCCACGCCGATCAGCCCGGCGAAGGCCACCGCCATGCCGGCGCGGTCCGCGGCGAGCCGGGGGGCGTCGGGCACGAGGTGGAAGAAGGCCGAGCCCGCGGCGGTGGCGATCAGGCCGGCGAAGAAGAGCCAGGCGCAGTCGAGCGTGTTGTCCGGCGGATCGCTGGCGGGCGGGGCCAGCGGGAACTGCGACAGCGCCTCCTGGTGCGAGCGGTCGATGCGGTTGAGCCGGTACAGGCCCCACAGGCCGATCACGACGAAGGGGATGTTGCTCAGCACGTCCATGGCGTTGGGCAGTCCGTGCCAGGCGCGGTTGTCGGCGAACACCGAAGCGATGGCAACCTCGGCGGCGGGCAGCGCGGGGCCGAAGAAGGCGACCAGAGTGAGCAGCGCGAAAGTGAAAAGCAATCCGCGTTCGCGGCGGCTGAGTCGGCTGGCAAGAGACAGGAGCATGGCGGTCCTCGGTGGGTGGGTCGGTACGGGCCGCAAATTTAGGCGCGGGCCGCTCCACAGGCATCGAGAATCGATACGAGGCACTAATTCACTCCTACCGGTATCTCCAATTGATACTTGCAGGCGCCCGTGTACGCTTCCGGGCCATGAGCACCACCGTCGATCTCGTCCAAGCCCTCAAGAACGAACTCAAGAGCGCCCGCATGACCTACGCCGACCTGGCGCGGTCGCTCGACATGGCCGAATCCAGCGTCAAGCGGATGCTGGCCAAGAGCGACATGCCGTTGTCGCGCGTGGACGCCATCTGCCGCGCGCTGAAGATCGACTTCGCCGAACTGGCGCGCCGCGTGGCCGACGCCCAGCCGCTGCTGAAGGAGCTGACGCACGAGCAGGAAAAGGCCGTGGTCAGGGACAAGAAGCTGCTGCTGGTGGCCATCAGCGTGCTGAGCCAGTGGACGCTGGAGCAGATCGTGGCCGCCTACCGCGTGAGCGAGGCCGAATGCATCGGCTTCCTGGCCCAGCTGGACCGCATCGGCATCATCGAGCTGCGCCCGCTCAACCGGTATCGCCTGAAGCTCGCCAAGACCTTCCGCTGGCGGCCGCATGGCCCAGTGATGGAGTTCTTCCGCGAGAACGTGGTGCTCGACTACTACAAGGGCGGCTTCGACGGCCCGGCCGAGGGCCTGCTGCTGGTGCACGGCCAGATCAGCCGCTCGCTGGCGCCGGCCTTCCTGGAACGCCTGCAGCGCGTGGCGCAGGACTTCGCCCAGCAGCACCAGACCGACCAGAAGCTGGCCGCCAAGGACCGCGAGGGCTACACGCTGCTGCTGGGGATGCGGAACTGGGAGTTCGAAGCCTTTACCCGCCTCCGCCGAGCCTGAGGCTCAATCCAGGAACACCGAGGAACCGGCTTTGCCGGGCCTCAGGTGTTGCCCCCGGTAGGGGGTTGGCGAAGCGACACGAAGTGCGCGGCCTGGGGGCGAGCCTTACTTGGCGGCTTCGAGCGTGTCGCGCATCGTGCGCGCGGCGCTCTTCGCCGCATCGGCGAAGTCATCGCCCGACGACGCGTAGATGATCGCCCGCGACGAGTTCACGATGATCGGCGCATCGGCGCGCCAGCCGGCGCGCACGGTGGCGACCGCATCGCCGCCCTGGGCGCCGACGCCCGGAATCAGCAGCGGCACGGTTGGCGCGAGTTCGCGCACACGCTCGATTTCCGCCGGGTAGGTCGCGCCTACCACCAGTCCGAGTTGGCCGTTGAGGTTCCACGGGCCTTGCGCCAGGCGAGCAACGTGTTCGTACAGGAAGGGCTGCCCCTCGACATCCGCCAGCCGCTGGCCCTGCAGGTCGGAACCGCCGGGGTTGCTGGTGCGGCACAGCAGGAACGCGCCCTTGCCCTCGTGCTTGAGATACGGCGCCACCGAGTCGAAGCCCATGAAGGGCGACAGCGTCACCGCATCGGCGCCGTAGCGCTCGAAGGCCTCCAGGGCGTACTGCTCGGCGGTGGAGCCGATGTCGCCGCGCTTGGCGTCGAGGATCACGGGCACGTGGGGCGCATTGCGGCGCATGTGCTCCATCAGCTGCTCGAGCTGGGCTTCGGCGCGGTGCGCCGCGAAGTAGGCGATCTGCGGCTTGAAGGCGATGACCAGGTCGGCCGTCGCGTCGACGATGCGGGCGCAGAAGTCATAGATGCGGCTGGCGTCGCCCTTGAGATGCCCCGGGAACTTGGCCGGCTCCGGATCGAGCCCCACGCAGAGCAAGGAACCGTTTTTTTGCTGTGCGGCGGCCAGCTTGTCGAGGAAAGTCATGGGGTCCGATTTTAAGGATGCCAGGAAACACGCCCCCGGTTCGAGCGTGAAACACCGCGGAACCGGTTTTCCCGGGGCCGCTGGTGTTGCCCCTGCAAGGGGCTGGCGAAGCGGGTCAACCCTGTTCAGCGGCCAGGCAGAGGTCGGCCCAGGCGCGTGCCTTGTCGGCGGGATTGCGCAGCAGGTAGGCGGGGTGGTAGGTCGCCACCACCGATGCGCCGCCGGCGGAAGCCAGCGGCACGGCACGGCCGCGCAGCTTGCCCAGCGGGTCGCCGCTGCGCATCAGGCTTTGCGCGGCCAGCGGGCCCATTGCCAGCACGATGCGCGGTGCGAGCGCCGCGGCATGCTCGTCGAAGGCCTCGTCCATGGCGCGCGGGCTGCCGGGCTGGCCGGCGGCCACGCCGCGGTGGGTGCGCATGAGGTGCACGGGGGTCTTGCCGTCGTGCAGCTTCAGCGCACGCAGCATGTTGTCGAGCAGGCGGCCGGCGTCGCCCGCAAAGGGTTCGCCGTGGCGGCCGTCGGCCTCGGGCGGCATGTCGGCCACGACCAGCCAGCCGCCCTGCGTCGATTCGGCGCCGGCGTCGGCATAGAGACGGCAGGGCGCCTCTACCAGCACGGCGGCGCCTCCGGACAGTGGCGCAGCGGCCGGGCGAACGACCGGTGCGGGGGGCGGCACGGGTGCCGCGACGGACCGGGCCGCGGGCGGCGGCGGTGCGGCCACCGGCATTTCAGCCTGCACGCGCTCGCGGACGACCGCCGCCACCTCTTCGGTGGCTGCTGCGGAAGCCGTTCCAGGCGCCGCCTCGGCGGCCTCGGGCACCGGCCACCAGACCTTCACGCCCATCTCGTCGAGCATCGCGCGCTGGCGGGCGTCGAGCTTCAATGTCTGCACCGCGCTCATCGCAAGGCTCCCCAGGCGCTGCCTGTTTCATTCAAGCGCAGGCTCATGACGACCGCGTCCTCGCGCTTGCCGTCGTGCGCCGGGTAGTAGCCCTTGCGTACGCCGACGCTGCGAAAACCGTTGCGCAGGTAGATGTCGAGAGCGCGCTGGTTGCTGCGGCGCACTTCGAGCCAGAGCCACTGCGCGCCCTCGGCCCGCGACCAGCCGCCCAATGCCTCGAGCATGAGCGGCGCCCAGCCCTGGCGCTGGAAGGCCGGCGCCACGGTGATGTTCAGCAGGTGCACTTCATCGACGCCCTTCATGGCGACGAAGTAGCCGATCAGCGTCTCGCCCAGTTGGGTGAGCGGCGAGCTCACGCCGGGTGCCATGCCGGGCGCCAGCAGGCACTGGCAGTGGTAGCCCACGGCCATGGAGTCGGTGAAGTTGGCGCGCGTCCACGGATGGCTGTAGGCCGTCTGCTCGACCGCGCAGACGGCATCGATCCGCTCGACGGTGAGCGGTTCGAGGCGGGCTTCGACGGGCTGGAGGACGGCACTCATGCGATCAATGGGCTGCGGCTGCGGCCGCCTTGATGGCGGCGCGCTCTTCGGTGGTTTGCGCCACTTTATCGCGAACATAGAGCGGCCAGGCCTGTGCCGCCGGCACGGTGCGCCCGGCCGCGAGCAGCGCGGGGGCGAGCCGCAGCATCGCGGTGGCGCTCGGCAGCGCGTCGTGGCGGGCGGCGGCCGGGGCCAGGCGCGGGCCGTAGGCGGCGAAGGCGTTGCCGGCGAGCGCCCAGCCGGCGGGCACTTCAAGTGCCTCGGGCGACAGCAGCAGGGGCTCGTCGTTTCCGCCAAGCGGGCCGTCGGCCTCGAAGTCGTAGCGCGCGGCGTAAAGCTGGTCCATGCGCGCATCGAGCACGGCGACCACCTGCTTCGCGCCGAAGGCGTGGCGCGCTTCTTCGGCCACGGCGAGCAGCGTGTCGACCGGCAGCAGCGGCACGTTGGCGCCGAAGGCCAGCCCCTGCGCCACGGAGCAGGCGGTGCGCAGGCCGGTGAAAGAGCCGGGGCCCCGGCCGAAGACGATGGCATCGAGTTCGCCCAGCGCGAGCCCGGCTTCGCCCAGCAGTTGCTGGATC
Source organism: Variovorax sp. 10L421 (assembly GCF_056395365.1). NCBI lineage: Bacteria > Pseudomonadati > Pseudomonadota > Betaproteobacteria > Burkholderiales > Comamonadaceae > Variovorax > Variovorax sp. 10L421. Next base: position 294,563 of record NZ_JBFTJJ010000003.1, on the reverse strand, counting down.
AGCGGCAGCAGGGTGGTCGATGCTTGCGCGCCGCCCACGCCGTTGTGGGCGTGCAGCGTGTCGCCGTGCAGCACGGCCACCGACAGGTGCTCGGTGCTGGTGTCGAAGGCGAGCAGCTTGGGCAAGGCGAGGGGCATCCGCCGATTATCGAGGGGCGGCCAATTCCCGGGCTCACGCGCCGTTATCGCTGCGCAGAATCGCCAGCCCCGCCTTGCGCAGCGGCGCCAGCGCCCGGGCCGGCACGTCCGGCGACACCAGCAGGCTGGTGGCCGAGGCCACCGGGTTGACCACCCACGCCGAAGCCGCCCCGATCTTTTCGGACGAGGCCAGCACCACCGTCTCGGCCGCCGACGCCATCAGCGCGCGCTTGATCTCGGCCTCTTCCAGGTCGCCCGTGGTCAGCCCCGCCTCGGCGTGCACGCCGGTGACACCCATGAAGTACGTGTCGGCATGGATGCGCGCAATGGCCGCCATTGCCGCCGAGCCGACCGCCACCACCGAATGCTTGAAGAGGCGCCCGCCGATCAGCACCACCTCGATGCCGGCATGCGCCACCAGCTCGACGGCCACCGACGGGCTGTGCGTGACCACGGTGGCCTGCAGGCTCGCCGGCAGGTGGCGCGCGAGCTGCACGGCGGTGGTGCCGCCGTCGATGAACACCACCTGCCCCGGCTTCACGAGGCGCGCGGCCGCGCGGCCGATGGCCACCTTTTCGTCGGGCGCGAGCTGCTGGCGCCGCGCGAAGTCGGCTTCGGCCGCCGCGACCGGCAACGCACCGCCGTGCACGCGCTGCAGCAAACCTTCGGCCGCCAGCTCGCGCAGGTCGCGGCGGATGGTGTCTTCCGACAGGCCGAGTTCGTCGCTGAGCGCCTTCGCGACGACGTTGCCGTCGCGCTTCAGGACCCAAAGGATGTGTTGCTTGCGCTGGCTGGTGAGCATTGCCCGATGGTACCGGCGTGGCCGATGGACTGCACGTTTTTCATTGTTTTTGCACGAATATGCACGTATGCTCGCAGCCATGACCATCCAAGACCGCGTCCGGGTGCACGAAGTCACCCTCCTTTCCGACAACTGGTACACGCTGCGCACCACCGCCTTCGACTGGCGCCGCAACGACGGCCAGTGGCAGCGGATGCACCGCGAGACCTACGACCGCGGCAACGGCGCCACGCTGCTGCCCTACAACCTCGCGCAGCGCAGCGTGCTGCTGACGCGGCAGTTCCGCTACCCGGCCTTCGTCAACGGCCACGACGGCCTGCTGATCGAAGCCGCGGCCGGCCTGCTGGACAACGCCGCGCCCGAGGAGCGCATCCGCGCGGAGGTCGAGGAAGAGCTCGGCTACCGCCTCGGCGCGGTGCAGAAGATCTTCGAGAGCTTCATGAGCCCGGGCTCGGTCACCGAGAAGCTGCACTTCTTCGTCGCGCCGTACGAGTCCTCGATGCGCATCGGCGCAGGCGGCGGGCTGGCGGAAGAGGGCGAGGACATCGAGGTGCTGGAGCTCGGCATCGACGAGGCGCTGGCCATGGTGGCCGACGGCCGCATCGCCGACGCCAAGACGGTCATGCTGCTGTACCACGCGAAGCTGCACCTGTTCCCGCCGGGATAATCGGCGGATGCCTTTTGCCTTCCGCCGCGCCGCCCTCGCACTGACCCTCGCAACGCTGGCCTCGGCCGGCGCATCCGCCCAGCAGGCCCTCCCGACCCAGGTCGACGCCGCCCTCGCCCGCGCCAAGGTGCCGCGCGAATCCGTGACCATGCTGGTGGCCGAAGCCGACGGCACACGCCCGCCGCGGCTGGCCTGGCGCACGCAGGCGCCGGTGAATCCGGCGTCGATCATGAAGCTGGTGACCACCTACGCCGCGCTGGACCTGCTCGGCGCGGCCTACAGCTGGACCACGCCGGTCTATGTCGACGGCACGGTGAACAACGGCGTGCTCAACGGCAACCTGTACATCAAGGGCCAGGGCGACCCCAAGCTGGTGCTGGAGCGCGTGTGGCTGCTGCTGCGCCACGTGCAGGGGCTGGGCATCACCACGGTGAGCGGCGACATCGTGATCGACCGCAGCGCGTTCGAGACCACGGTCGAGGGCGACCCGTCGGCCTTCGACGGCGAGCCGCTGCGGCCCTACAACGCCTCGCCCGATGCGCTGCTCGTGAACTTCAAGTCGGTCAACATGAGCTTCGCGCCCGACCGCGCGGGCCAGATCGCGCGCGTGAGCTACGAGCCCCCGCTCGCGAGCGTGGCGATGCCGCCGACCGTGGCGCTCGTGCCCGGCGAATGCGGCGACTGGCGCGCCGCGCTGCGGCCCGACTTCAGCGACGTGAACCGCATCCGCTTCAACGGCGGCTTTCCGGCCGCCTGCGGCGAGAAGAACTGGGCCGTGGCCTACGGCGACCCGCGCACCTACGCCATGCGGGCCATCGGCGGCATGTGGGCCGAGATGGGCGGGCGCGTAGGCGGGCAGATGCGCGAAGGGCGCGCGCCGGCGGGGCTGAAGCCGGCCTTCGAGTTCGAGTCGCCGCCGCTGGCCGAAGTGATCCGCGACATCAACAAGTACAGCAACAACGTGATGGCGCAGCAGCTGTTCCTCACGATCGGGCTCACGCAGAAGAACCGCGGCACCTTCGAGGCTTCGCGCGCGGCGCTGGGCCAGTGGTGGCGCGAGCGCATCGGCACGGGCGAGGCGCAGCCCGTGTTCGAGAACGGCTCGGGCCTGTCGCGCGACGAGCGCATCAGCGCGGCTGCGCTCGGCAAGATGCTGCAGGTGGCATGGCGTTCGCCGGTGATGCCGGAGCTGATGTCCTCGCTGCCCGCCATGGGCGTGGACGGCACGCTGAAGAAGCGCACGCTGCGCTCGGGCGGCTCGGCCCACCTGAAGACGGGCACGCTGCGCGATGCCTCCGGCGTGGCCGGCTACGTGGACGGTGCGAGCGGCCGGCGCTACGTGCTGGTGGCCATCGCCAACGGCGAGAACGCGGGGGCGGCGCGCGCCGCGTTCGACGCACTGGTCGACTGGGCCTCGCAGGACAACTGACGGCAGGTGGCGGGCCTGCGCGACCCTGCCAGGTACTGAAATCTTCTGATGGCAAATGCCGCTTGCGCGCGGCCATGGCACTGCACAGAATCGGACGGCCGTTCTATTCAGTACAAATCCAACGCAGGAGACATGCCTTGACCAAGCCACGCCCCCACTCGTTCGTCCTGATGCGCAAGACAGCCGCCTGGACGGCGCTCGCAAGCGCAACCTTGCTGCTGCTGTCCGCCTGCGGCGGCGGGGATGGTGGCGGAGTAGGCATCGGCGTTGGCTTTCCGCCGCCCGTAGCCGACACCGGCCGGGGCTCGGTGGTCACCAACCCGCCCGAGCAGACGGCCAAGCTGACCGCCGACCAGTTCAAGGCCAACCTCCAGGCCAGCGACCAGGGCAGGTCGGTGCTGCAGGTGGCCGGCGCGCCCAAGTGCGGCATCGACGTGCGCTACCTCGAATACCGCACCATCGGCGCGAAGAACGAGGCGACCAACGCCACCGCCGCGATCATGGTGCCCACGGGCACCGACGTGGGCTGCGGCGGCCAGCGGCCCGTGGTGCTCTATGCCCACGGCACCACCGCCGCCAAGGCCTACAACCTCGCCAAGTGGACCGACAGCACGCAGCCGGCCGCAGGCGAGGGCCTGATGATTGCCGCCATGTTCGCGGCGCAGGGCTACATCGTGGTGGCGCCCAACTACGCGGGCTACGACAAGTCGACGCTGCCCTACCACCCGTACCTCGACGGCGACCAGCAGGGCAAGGACATGGTCGACGCGCTCACGGCCGCGCGCAAGACCTTCTCGGGCATCGACGCGAACGACGCCGGCTCGCTGTTCATCACCGGCTACTCGCAGGGCGGCTATGTCGCGATGGCGGCGCACCGGGAGATGCAGGCGACGGGCAAGACGGTGACGGCCTCGGCACCGCTGTCGGCGCCCTCGGCCATCAGCCTGTTGTCCGACTACACCTACCTGGGCTGGCCGGCGCTGGGCTCCACGCTGTTCGTGCCGCTGCTGTCGACCAGCTGGCAGCAGCAGTTCGGCAACGTCTACAACGCCACCAGCGACATCTACGAAGCGCAGTACGCCACCGGCATCGACACCCTGCTGCCGAGCCTGACGCCCGGCACGCTGTTCTCCAGCGGCAAGCTGCCGCAGCTGGCGCTGTTCCCGGCGAATGCCACGCCGGGGCCGGTGAGCCCCTCGCTGTCGATCTTCTACGGCGCCAACAACCTGATCAAGCAGAGCTTCCTGACGCAAGCGGCCGGCGACATCCTGGCCGCGCCCTGCCCCGGCAACGCACTGCCGGCCACGGCGGCGTCGCTGAGCACGACCTCGCCGCTGGACTGCAAGCCGGCGACGGGTTTCCGCAAGGCGGCCGTCGCCAACGACCTGCGCAACTGGGTGCCGACCCGGCCGATGCTGATGTGCGGCGGCGCCAACGACCCGACGGTGAATTTCCTCAGCACCCGCGCCACCTCGGGCTACTTCCGCGCCAAGGGCGTGCCGGCCGCCGCGCTGGCAGTGGTGGACCTGGAGGATTCGGCCGCGATCGACGCCTACTCGACCGCGCGCGCCGGCTTCGCGCAGGCCAAGGACCTGCTGGCGCAGAACACGCCGGGCAGCGCGTCCGACAAGGCGCAGGCGGTCATGCTCGCGTACCACGGCACGCTGGCGCCGCCGTTCTGCCTGGCATCGGCGCGGGGCTTCTTCCAGGGCGTGCTGGCCGCCGGCGGCTGAGCAAAGGAAGAGCCGGCCCCTTCCAGGAATACCGCGGAACCGGCTTTGCCGGGCCGCAGGTATTGCTCCCTGCAGGGGGTTGGCGCAGCGACACGAAGTGCGCGAAGCCTGGGGGTGAGTTCGAAGCCTTCGCGGAACCGGCTTTGCCGGGCCGCAGGTATTGCCCCCTGCAAAGGGGGTTGGCGGCCACACGAAGTGGGCGAGCCTGGGGGTTAGCCTGGATCAGGCCGCAGATGCGCGCTGCAAGCGATCTCGCACGCCTTCCCACTCGTGCGTGTCGGGCGGCGACTCGACCCAGATCAGCTTGACACCCTGCGCATCGAACTCGCGCAGCACCGCGAACAGCAGCTGGGCGCTCGCCGCCGCGTCGTCGGGCATGCGCCGCAGCAGCACGCGCTGCGAGCGGCTGCGCATCGGGGCTCGCGACCAGACGGCGATGTGCGCGGCGTTGGCGCCCAGCACGTCGAGGCCGGCCTGGATGGCCTTGGCGTCCATCAGGCGCACCTTGGCATTCGGGGCGTAGTGAGCCTCCAGCGTGCCCGAGGCCCGCGGGTCGGGTGTTTCGAGCACTTCGCGGTCGGCGAGCTTCTCGCCGCAAGCCGCCTCGATCTGCGCGCGCGTGATCACGCCCGGCCGCAGCAGCACGGGGGCGCCGCGGCTGCAGTCGACGATGGTCGACTCGATGCCGACCTCGCACGCGCCACCGTCGACAACCAGCAGCGCATCGCCGAACTCGTCGAACACATGCTGCGCCGTGGTCGGGCTGACGCGGCCGAAGCGGTTGGCGCTCGGCCCCGCGAGGCCGGGCACGCCCTGCTCGGCGCAGGCTTCGAGCAGCGCCTGCGCCACGGGATGCGAAGGGCAGCGCAGGCCGATGGTGTCCTGTCCGCCCGCCGCCGCCGCGCCCACGCCGGGCTGGCGCGTGACGATCAACGTGAGCGGGCCGGGCCAGAAGACCTGCACGAGCTTCTGCGCGAAAAGCGGCAGCGGCTGGGCGAAGCGCGACAGCGACTCGGTGCCCTTGATGCCGGCCGCCACGTGGACGATCAACGGGTGGTCGGCGGGCCGCCCCTTGGCCTTGAAGATGCCGGCGACGGCCATGTCGCTGCTCGCGTCTGCGCCCAGCCCGTAGACGGTCTCGGTCGGGAACGCGACCAGCCCGCCCGCGCGCAGCACGCGCGTGGCCTCGGCGATGGCTTCGGGGGAGCGGCCGTCGAGGATCATGCGAGGTCGGCGGTGGTCACCGCCGGCAGGCCCAGCAGCTGCGCGGCCTGCGAGGCCGTGGTGCGCACGGCTTCGAGCGTGGCGCCGGTGAGCGTGAGGTGGCCCATCTTGCGGCCGCGCCGCGGGTCGATCTTTCCGTAGAGGTGCAGATGCACGCCCGGCAGCGCAAGCACTTCGCTCCAGCGCGGCGATACGGGCTTGGCGGCCTTGTCATCGCCCGCGGGGAACCACAGGTCGCCCAGCAGGTTCAGCATGATCGCGGGACTGTGCTGGCGCGGCGCGGCCAGCGGCAGGCCGGCGAGCGTGCGCACCTGCAGCTCGAACTGCGACACGTCACAGGCTTCCATCGTGTAGTGGCCGCTGTTGTGCGGGCGCGGTGCCATCTCGTTGACGACCAGCGAGCCGTCGGCCAGCGCGAAGAACTCGACGCACAGCACGCCGACGTAGTCCAAACCGTTGGCGATGCTCTTGGCCGAATTGACCGCGCCCTGCGCCACCGTCTTCGGCATGTTCTGCGGATGCACCTCGGTGACGGCGAGGATGCCGTCGCGGTGCAGGTTGCGCTGCGGCGGGAAGTGCACGATCTGGCCGTCGCGGCTGCGCGCGAGGATGACCGAGCATTCGAATTCGAGTGGCAGCATCTTCTCGAGCACGCAGGGCACGCAGCCCGTGGCCTGCCAGGCATCGACCAGTTCGGCGCGCGTCTTCACACGCTGCTGGCCCTTGCCGTCGTAGCCCAGCCGCGCGGTCTTCAGGATGCCGGGCAGCAGGCCGTCGTCGACGGCAGCGAGCTGCGCCGCGGTCTCGATGGCCGCGTAAGGCGCGCAGGGCACGCCGCAGCGGGTGAAATGGGCCTTCTCGGCGATGCGGTCCTGCGCGATGGCGATGGCCGAGGCGCCGGGCGACACCGGCCGCGCGACCGCGAGGTGCTCCAGCGAGGGCGCCGGCACGTTCTCGAACTCGGTCGTCACCGCGTCGGCCAGGCCCGCGAGCCGGGCGAGGCCGTCGATGTCGTCGTAGTCGGTGTGGATGTGATGGTGGCTCACGCGGCCGGCGGGGCTGTCGGTGTCGGGGTCGAGCACCGCCGTGAAGTAGCCCATGCGCTGGGCCGCGTGGGCGAACATGCGCCCCAGCTGGCCGCCGCCGAGCACGCCGAGCGTGGCGCCCGGAAGAATGGGCAGGTCACCGTTCTGGCTCACAGGGCACCTCCGCCTTGCGGCGAGAAAGGAGAAACGGGGGGCGTCTCCGCGGCGGGGGCCGGCGGCAGCGTCATGGCCTCGGCGGCGGCGGTCTGCGCCGTGCGGAAGGCATCGAGCTTCGCGCGCAGCGCCGGATCGTTCACCGCCAGCATCGACACCGCGAACAGCGCCGCGTTGGCCGCGCCGGCATTGCCGATGGCGAAGGTGGCCACCGGCACGCCCTTGGGCATCTGCACGATGCTGTAGAGCGAATCGACGCCCTGCAGGTGGCGGCTGGCCACCGGCACGCCGAGTACCGGCACCGTGGTTTTCGAGGCCAGCATGCCTGGCAGGTGCGCCGCGCCGCCCGCGCCCGCGATGATCGCCGTGAGCCCGCGCCCGGCGGCGCTTTCGGCGTATGCGAACAGCGCATCGGGCATCCGGTGGGCCGAGACCACCTTGGCTTCGTGCCCGATTCCGAATTGCTGGAGAATCTCGACCGCGTTGCGCATCGTCTCCCAATCGGAGTTCGAGCCCATCACTACACCGACCTGAATGGTTTCGTTCATGGTTTCAATTTTACGTTTCACCCTCAGTTGGTTCCGATGATCGACATCACTCTCGAAAATTTCCAGGCCGAACTGATCGAAGGCTCCGTCGCCACGCCGGTGCTGCTGGACATCTGGGCCGAATGGTGCGGCCCCTGCAAACAGCTCGGCCCGGTGCTCGAAAAGCTCGAGGTCGAGTACGCCGGCCGCTTCACGCTGGCCAAGCTCGACGCCGACAAGGTGCCGCAGATTTCTTCGCAGCTGTCGGAGATGTTCGGCGTGCGCAGCATCCCGTTCTGCGTGATGTTCAAGGACGGCCAGCCGGTGGACGGCTTCGTCGGCGCCATCCCGGCCGAGAAGATCCGCGAGTTCCTCGACAAGCACGTGCCGGGCGCCGACGAAGCCGAGGCCGCCTCGGAGGAAGCCGCCGCGCAGGAAGCTCTGGCCGAAGGCGACACCGGGGGCGCCCTCGAAAGACTGCAGCACGCCGTGGCCACCGACCCGGCCAACGACGACGCCCGCTTCGACTACATCAAGCTGCTGCTGCAGGAAGGCCGCCACGACGACGCCAAGGTGGCCTTTGCGCCGGTGATCGCCAAGACCACGCTGGTGCGCCGCTTCGATGCACTGCAGCGCTGGATGGACGCTATCGATTTCGCAGCACCACCTGCAGGCACGGCGCCCGCGATGGCTGATTTCGAGGCGAAGATCGCCGCCAACAAGCGCGACTTCGACGCTCGCTTCGGCCGCGCCCGCCTGCTGATGGCCGCGCAGCGCTGGACCGACGCCATGGACGAGCTGCTCGACATCCTGATGCGCGACAAGACCTGGAGCGAAGACCTCGCCCGCAAGACCTACATCGCGATCCTCGATGTGATCGAGCCGCCGAAGGTGAAGGTGGCCGACGGGCAGATTCCGCCGGACGATCCGGTGGTGGCAACCTACCGGCGCCGCCTGAGCAGCGTGGTGCTGAGCTGATGCGAAAGCGGCCTGCGGGCCGCTTTTTTTCATGGCCTCGCCATGAACGCGGCGGCATTGGCGAGCGGGGCCTCGTCGCATACGATCACGCCCGATTCAACTTGTTGCAAATTCGAAAAGGAAAGACCGGCCATGCGTTCCTTCGTCCGCCTCGCCCGCCGCACCGCGCCCCCCGTTCTCGCCGCGACGGCACTGCTGGCCGTCCTGACCGGCTGCGGGAGCGGCATCAGCCTCGACGAGCCGATCGAAGGGCCCGCCTGGCAACTGGTTCAGCTGGGCGACGAGCCCGTCGCGCCCGGCAGCGGCGCGCAGGTGCAGTTCGACCGCAGCAGCGGACGCCTCAGCGGCTCGGGCGGCTGCAATCGCCTTTCGGGCACGTTCACGCGCAGCGGCATCTCCCTGAAGATCGGCCAGCTGGCCTCGACCCGCATGGCCTGCGCCGACCCGGCACGCGGCGCCAACGAGGCGCAGTTCATTTCCGCCCTGCAGAGCACCGCGAGCTACAGCCTTGCGGGCCCCGAACGCCTTGCGCTGCTCAACGCCAGCGGGCGCGCCGTGGCAACGCTGAGCACCAGCGGGCGCTGAAAGAAGAAAAAGCCCGGAATCAGCCCGTCAGGCGCTCCAGCGCCTCGCGGTACTTGGCCGCCGTCTTCTCGATGACCTCGGCCGGCAGGCGCGGCGCCGGGGGCGTCTTGTCCCAGGGCTTGCCGTTGATCTTGGTGGCTTCGAGCCAGTCGCGCACGAACTGCTTGTCGTAGCTCGGCGGGTTGGTGCCGGCGGCCAGCGCGGCCTCGTAGCCCTCGACCGGCCAGTAGCGCGAGCTGTCGGGCGTGAGCACCTCATCCATCAGCACCAGCGTGCCGGCTTCGTCCAGGCCGAACTCGAACTTGGTGTCGGCAATGATCATCCCCTTGGCCAGCGCGATCTGAGCGGCGGTTTCGTAGATCTCGATGCTGGTCTCGCGGATCTGCTGGGCCAGCTTGGGGCCGACGATCTCGACCACGCGCTCGTAGCTGATGTTCTCGTCGTGCTCGCCGGCCGCGGCCTTGGCTGCGGGCGTGAAGATCGGGCGCGGCAGCTTGCTGGCGTTGGTCAGGCCTTCGGGCAGCGGCACGCCGCAGACCGAGCGGCTCTCCTGGTATTCCTTCCAGCCGCTGCCGGCGAGGTAGCCGCGCACCACGGCCTCGACCGGGATCGGCTTCAGCCGCTTGACCAGCATCGAGCGGCCCGTGACCTGCGGCACCTCGTCGGGCGTGACCGCGCTCTCGGGCGCATCACCGGTCAGGTGGTTGGGACACAGCTGGCCGAGCCGGTCGAACCACCACAGCGCCATCTGCGTAAGGATCTCGCCCTTGCCGGGAATGGGCTCGCCCATGATCACGTCGAAGGCGCTGAGCCGGTCGCTCGCGACCATCAGGATGCGGTCTTCGCCGACGGCGTAGTTGTCGCGCACCTTGCCGCGCGCAAGCAGGGGCAGGCTCTGGATGGAGGAGGTGTGGACGGTGGTCATGAGGCAGTTGCGGTGAAAACGGGATAGCGGAATTCGGATTGTGCGCGCAGAAAAAAGCCACCATCGACGGTGGCCCGCAGATCGCGAAAAAAGCCCCCGATCATTCGGGAGGGCCGCCGCGCACGACCGCCCGAAGCGGCCGGCCCGCCCCCGGTAGGGGGTAGGCGAAGCGACACGAAGTGCGCGCAGCCTGGGGGCGAGCTTGGTTAAATGACTTCTTGCGCCAGTTCGCCCTTGGCGTACTTGGCAGCGACGACTTGCAGGCTGTCGCCCTTGATCTTGGCGCCCTGGCCTTCGCAGCCGAACTCGATGTAGCGCTGCTTGCAGATCTGCTTGGCGGCTTCGCGCGCGGGCTTGAGCCACTCGCGGGCGTCGAACTTCTCGGGGTTCTCGGCCAGGAACTTGCGCACCGCGCCGGTCATGGCCAGGCGGATGTCGGTGTCGATGTTGATCTTGCGCACGCCGTACTTGATGGCTTCCTGGATTTCCTCGACCGGCACGCCGTAGGTTTCCTTCATGTTGCCGCCGTGCTTGCGGATGATTTCCAGCAGGTCCTGCGGCACCGACGACGAGCCGTGCATCACCAGGTGGGTGTTGGGCAGGCGGGCGTGGATTTCCTTCACGCGTGAAATCGACAGGATGTCGCCCGTGGGCTTGCGCGTGAACTTGTAAGCGCCGTGGCTGGTGCCGATGGCGATGGCCAGCGCGTCGAGCTGCGTGGCCTTGACGAACTGGGCGGCTTCTTCCGGGTCGGTCAGCAGGGCCGAGTGGTCGAGCACGCCTTCGGCGCCAATGCCGTCTTCTTCACCGGCCAGGCCGGTTTCGAGCGAGCCCAGGCAGCCCAGTTCGCCCTCGACGGTCACGCCGACCTTGTGTGCCAGCTGGACCACCTTGCGGGTCACGTCGACGTTGTAGTCGAACGAGGCCGGCGTCTTGCCATCCTCGTGCAGCGAGCCGTCCATCATGACGGAGGAGAAGCCGAGGTCGATGGCGCCCTGGCAGATGGCCGGGCTCTGGCCGTGGTCCTGGTGCATCACCAGCGGGATGTTCGGGTACTGCTCGATGGCGGCCTGGATCAGGTGCTTGATGAAGGCTTCGCCGGCGTACTTGCGCGCGCCTGCACTGGCTTGAAGGATGACGGGCGCGCCCGTTTCCTTGGCGGCCTCCATCACGGCCTGGACCTGTTCGAGGTTGTTGACGTTGAAGGCCGGAATGCCGTAGCCATTGGCTGCGGCATGGTCGAGCAGTTCGCGCATCGAGACGAGTGCCATGGGGAAATACCTCGCTGGAATTAGGGGAAGAAGAAGGCGGGAAGACGAGAGAAAACTGCCGCAATTCTACCGAGCCCCCTTGTGGGACGGCACTGACGCCGCTTTGGCGCCCGCACCTCAGATCGGCAGCTGCGTGGTCGACAGCACCTGCTTGAGCACCACGAAGGTCCTGATCTGCCGCACGCCCGGCAAGTACAGCAGCTGCTCGGCATGCAGGCGGTTGAAGCTGTCGCTGTCGCGCGTGCGCACGAGCATGAAGTAGTCGAACTCGCCCGTGACCACGTGGCATTCGAGGCAGCCCGGCACCTTCTGCGCGGCCTTCTCGAAGTCGGCGAAGGAATCGGGCGTGGAGCGGTCGAGCACCACGCCGATCATCACGAGCATGCCGAGGTCGAGCGCATCGGGGTCGAGCAGCGCGACGATGCCCTTGATGAGCCCCGCCGCCTTGAGCCGCTCGACGCGGCGCAGGCAGGCGGCGGCGCTGAGGTTGACCTTGGCGGCCAGTGCCACGTTCGACAGCGAGGCGTCGCGCTGCAGGGCGCGAAGGATGGCGCGGTCGGTGCGATCCAGCTCCGGCGGAATACGCAATTTTGTTGTGCTCATTACTTTTTCTACGGAATAAAAACATTCGATCTGGTCATCGTGCATTTTTTTGTCGATTGAATCCAGAAAATTTCGCAAGCACGTTGCGAGCCGTTCTTCCTACGATCGAAGGCCTCAACGCACTGGAGCCTCCGTCATGAACCTCAAGAAGTTTCCCCGCCACGCCCTGACCTTCGGCCCCTCGCCGATCCACCCGCTGAAGCGGCTGAGCGCGCACCTCGGCGGCAAGGTCGACCTGTATGCCAAGCGCGAGGACTGCAACAGCGGCCTGGCCTTCGGCGGCAACAAGACGCGCAAGCTCGAGTACCTGATTCCCGAGGCGCTCGAGGGCGGCTACGACACGCTGGTGTCCATCGGCGGCATCCAGTCGAACCAGACGCGGCAGGTCGCCGCCGTGGCCGCGCACCTCGGGATGAAATGCGTGCTGGTGCAGGAAAATTGGGTCAACTACTCGGATGCGGTCTACGACCGGGTCGGCAACATCGAGATGTCACGCATCCTCGGTGCCGACGTGCGGCTCGATGCGGCGGGCTTCGACATCGGCATCCGCAAGAGCTGGGAAGACGCGATGGAAAGCGTGCGCAAGGCCGGCGGCAAGCCGTTCCCGATTCCCGCGGGCTGCTCGGAACACCCGCGCGGCGGGCTCGGCTTCGTGGCCTTCGCCGAGGAAGTACGCCAGCAGGAAGCCGAGCTGGGCTTCAAGTTCGACTACGTCGTGGTCTGCTCGGTCACCGGCAGCACGCAGGCCGGCATGGTGGTGGGCTTCGCGGCCGACGGCCGCGCCGACCGCGTGATCGGCATCGACGCCTCGGCCAAGCCGCAGCAGACCTACGACCAGATCCTTCGCATTGCGAAGAACACGGCCGAGCTGGTCGAGCTGGGCCGCGACATCACCGAAAAGGACGTAGTGCTCGACCGCCGCTTCGGCGGCCCCGAGTACGGGCTGCCGAATGACGGCACGCTGGAGGCCATCCGCCTGTGCGCGCGCTTCGAAGGCATGCTGACCGACCCCGTGTACGAGGGCAAGTCGATGCACGGGATGATCGAGAAGGTGCGGCTGGGCGAATTCCCGGCAGGCTCGAAGGTGCTGTACGCGCACCTGGGCGGCGTGCCGGCCCTGAACGCCTACAGCTTCCTCTTCAGAAACGGTTGAGCGCCAGGAACACCGCGGAACCGGCTTTGCCGGGCCGCAGGTGTTGCCCCCGGCGAGGGCGCGAAGCCTGGGGGAGTGCCTAGCTCGCCCTGCAGATCTTGAGCATGTTGGTGCCGCCTGGGGCACCCATGGGTTCGCCGCAGGTGATCGCGTAGACGTCGCCGCTCTGCACGATGCCGCGCTTCTTCAGATGGGCCTCGGCCTGTTCGAGCGCGGTGTCGCGGTCGGTCTGCGAGTCCATCAGCAGCGGGCGCACGTTGCGGTACAGCGCCAGCTTGCGCTGCGTGGCCAGCCGCGAGGTCAGCGCGTACATGGGAATGTGCGCGCGGTGGCGGCTCATCCACAGCAGCGTGGCGCCCGATTCGGTCAGCGCCACGATGGCCTTGGCACCCAGGTGGTGGGCCGTGAACAGCGCACCCATGGCGATCGACTGGTCGATGCGGCTGTAGGTCTTGCCGCTGAAGTCGGCGTCGAGCGTCTTGTCCTCGGCCCCTTCGGCGGCTTCGCAGATGCGGCTCATCTCCTGCACGGTTTCGAGCGGATAGCGCCCCGAGGCGGTCTCGGCCGAGAGCATCACGGCGTCGGTGCCGTCGAGCACGGCGTTGGCCACGTCGCTGACCTCTGCGCGCGTGGGCACGGGGTTGGTGATCATCGACTCCATCATCTGGGTCGCGGTGATCACCACCTTGTCCATGTCGCGCGCCATGCGGATCATCTTCTTCTGCAGCGCCGGCACGGCGGCATTGCCGACTTCCACCGCGAGGTCGCCGCGCGCGACCATGATGCCGTCGCTGGCGCGCAGGATTTCCTCCAGCTTCGGAATGGCCTCGGCGCGCTCGATCTTGGCGATCATGCCGGGCTTGTGGCCGAACTCGGCCGCCGCCACGTTGCACAGCTGGCGCGCCATCTCCATGTCGGTGGCGTTCTTCGGGAAGCTCACGGCCACGTAGTCGGCCTGGAAGCTCATCGCTGTCTTGATGTCCTCCATGTCCTTGGCCGTGAGCGCGGGGGCGGTGAGGCCGCCGCCCTGCTTGTTGATGCCCTTGTTGTTCGACAGCTCGCCGCCCAGCTTGACGGTGGTGTGCACGGCCTCGCCCTTGACGGCGTCCACCGTGAGCACGATCAGGCCGTCGTTCAGCAGCAGCCTGTCGCCTGGCTTCACGTCGCGCGGCAGGTCCTTGTAGTCGAGGCCCACGGCATCGGCGTCGCCGGGCTCGGTGCGCGAGGCGTCGAGCACGAACTTGGCGCCCGGCTCCAGCCAGACCTTGCCCTGCGCGAACTTGCCGACGCGGATCTTGGGACCTTGCAGGTCGGCCATGATGGCCACTTCGCGGCCCGTCTTGCGGGCGGCTTCGCGCACCATGGCGGCGCGGTCGATGTGGTCCTGCGCCGTGCCGTGGCTGAAGTTCAGCCGCACCACGCTGACCTTGGCCAGGATCATCTTTTCCAGCAGTTCCGGCGTGTTGGACGCCGGACCGAGCGTGGCAACGATCTTGGTGGCGTGGCGGGGGATGCGGTCCGTGCTCATGAAGGTAGTCTCCGTTTTGTATTCGCTACTGTATACACTTTGTGTGTCTGACGGAAGTCACCCTCGTGAGATTCCCCGCCCGCCGGGATCAACCCGCCGCGCGCTTGGCCAGGATTTCGAAGGCCGGCAGGGTCTTGCCTTCCAGCACTTCGAGGAAGGCACCGCCGCCGGTCGAGATGTAGCCGACCTGCTTCTCGATGCCGTACTTGGCGATGGCCGCGAGCGTGTCGCCGCCGCCGGCGATCGAGAAGGCGCTGCTGTCGGCGATGGCTTGCGCGATGGCCTTGGTGCCGCCCGCGAACGCGTCGAACTCGAACACGCCCACGGGGCCGTTCCAGACGATGGTGCCGGCTTCGCGCAGTTGCGCGGCCAGGATCGCGGCGGTCTTGGGGCCGATGTCCAGGATCAGGTCGTCGTCGGCCACGTCGTTCGCATCCTTGACGGTGGCGGCCGCATCGGCCGCGAAGGTCTTGGCCGTGACCACGTCCACCGGGATCGGCACGTCGGCACCGCGCGCACGCATCGCCTCGATCACCGCCTTGGCCTGGTCGACCAGATCGGGCTCGGCCAGCGACTTGCCGATCTTCAGGCCGGCCGCCAGCATGAAGGTGTTGGCGATGCCGCCGCCGACGATCAGCTGATCGACGTTGGCCGACAGGCTTTTGAGGATGGTGAGCTTGGTGCTGACCTTCGAGCCCGCCACGATGGCCACCAGCGGCCGCTTGGGCTGCGCCAGCGCCTTGCTGATGGCGTCCATCTCGGCCGCCAGCAGCGGGCCCGCCGCGGCCACCTTGGCGAACTGCGCGATGCCGTAGGTGGTGGCTTCGGCGCGGTGGGCGGTGCCGAAGGCGTCGTTCACGTAGATGTCGGTGAGCGCGGCGAGCTTGCGGGACAGCGCCTCGTCGTTCTTCTTCTCGCCCTTGTTGACGCGGCAGTTCTCGAGCAGCACGACCTGGCCGGGTTTGACGTCGACGCCGTCGACCCAGTTGGCCACCAGCGGCACATCGCGGCCGAGCAGTTCGCCCAGGCGCCTGGCGACGGGGGCCAGCGAGTCCTCGGGCTTGAACTCGCCTTCGGTCGGGCGGCCCAGGTGCGAGGTGACCATCACGGCCGCGCCGGCGTCGAGCGCCAGCTGGATGCAGGGCACGGAAGCGCGCACGCGCGTGTCTTCGGTGATGTTGCCGGCGTCGTCCTGCGGCACGTTGAGGTCGGCACGGATGAAGACGCGCTGGCCGGCGGCCTTGCCCTGTGCGCAGAGGTCGGTGAATCGAATGACGTTCATGGGTCTGGAGGAGGTGGAAGACGGGTCGGCCTGCATTGTAGATTTGGCCCCGTCGCCGCCCTGAGCGGCTGTTACCGCGGGCCGATGCTTTTCAGGCCTTTTGCTGCGCCCTGGCGAACTGTTCGAGGATCTCGACAAAACCCGTGGCGGCCGGCGAAAGGCTGCGCCGCGCCGCGCTGTAGACGCACACCTCGCGGTGGAAGTCGGGCGATTCGAGCCGCACCATCTGCAGGCCGTGCGCGCGCACCAGCGGCGCGGAGTAGGTCGGGCACATCGTGAGCCCGAGCCCCGAGGCCACCATCCCAAGCGCGGTGGTCATGTACGACACCTCTTGCGTGCCGGGACGCAGCATGTAGTCGCGCTCGGCCGGCGCCAGTTCGGGCAGCACGCGCTGGCGGAAGTCGCGTGTGGGAGCGATGAAAGTGTAGGGGCCGAGCTCGTGCCAGCGCACCTTGCGACGCTTGGCGAAGGCGTGGTCGGGCGGGCAGATCAGCCAGTGGCGGTCACGGAACAGGGTACGGCGCTCGATGGCGCCGTCCACGGCCACGTCCTGGCCCACGGCCAGTTCCACGTCGCCGGCCATCACGCCCACCAGCAGGCTCTCGGGCAGCGTGTCGGCCAGGCGCACATCGACGTCGGGGTACTGCGCGCGATAGACCGCGATCACGCGCGGCATCAGCGTGCAGGCCATGAGTTGCGGCGCCGCAAGCCGCAACAAGCCTTTCTTCTTGTCACGAAGATCGGTGACGCCGGCCACCGCGCTCGTCAGGTCGCCGAGCAGACGGTGCACCGACGGCAGGAACTCACGCCCGGCTTCGGACAGCTGCACGCTGCGGGTGTTGCGGTCGAGCAGCTGCACGCCCATTTCGCGTTCGAGCTCGCGCACCAGCACGCTGAGTGCCGACTGCGTGAGGTGCAGCTGCTGCGCCGCGGCGGTGAAGCTGCCGCTTTCGGCCACGGCGGCGAAGGCGCGCAGCTGGCGCAGGGTCAGGTTCATATATATGGTTATTTCATCAATTGATGAATTAATTTCGATTGCATCATAAGACGCCGCATCGCCCAATCGGGGGCTTACCGGAGAACACGAGCCATGCCGACCCCACCAACCGTGCGCGGGCTGCACCATTTCGCCTGGCGCTGCCGCGACAGCGAGGAAACCCGCCGCTTCTACGAAGACCTGCTGGGCCTGCCGCTGGCCCACGTCATCAAGAGCGACCACGTGCCGAGCACGGGCGAGTACTGCCCCTACGTGCACATCTTCTTCCGCATGCGCGACGGCTCGTTCATCGCCTTCTTCGACCTGGGCGACGACGTCGCCGCGCTGCCCTCGCCCAACACGCCCTCGTGGGTGAACCACATCGCGCTGCGCGTGGACTCGGTGGCCGACCTGCTGGCCGCCAAGGCGCGGCTCGAAGGCGCGGGCGTCGAGGTGCTGGGCGTGACCGACCACCACATCATCGAGTCGATCTACTTCTTCGACCCCAACGGCATCCGCGTGGAGCTGACCACGCCGACCGTGCCGCAGGCCGAGATGGACGCGCATGCGCTGCGCGCCCATGCGGACCTCGATGCATGGACCGCGCGCAAGGCCGAGCTGCGTGCTGCAAGGGGTGCATCGAATGCCTGATCTGCAACTCGCCGTCATCGACGTGAAGCCCGGCGCGGCCATGGAGAGCCAGTCGGGCCTGCAGCTGCTGCGCCCCCGCATCTACGGCGCCTGTCGCGCGCCGCAGGGCCCGAAGAAGATCGCCGCCATCGTGATGCACCCCACGAGCAACTTCATGGGCCACTACCTGATCGGCCCGCTGGCCGAGCGCGGTATCTGCTGCATGGGCCTCAACTCGCGCTTCGTGGGCAACGACACCGTGCTGCTGATGGAGCGCGCCATCCAGGACCTGGGCGCAGGCGTGCAGTACCTGCGCGCGGCCGGCTACGAGAAGGTGTTCCTCGTCGGCAACTCGGGCGGCGCAGCGCTCTCGGCCTTCTACCAGGCGCAGGCCGAAAAACTCACGGCCACGCACCTGCCCGACGGTGACCCCACGCACCTGCACCCGAGTGACCTGCCGCCGGTGGACGGCATCGCGCTGTGCGCCGCACACCTGGGCCGCACCCGGCTGATGCGCGACTGGATCGACCCCTCGGTCACCGACGAGCACGACCCGCTCTCGGTCGATCCCGAGCTCGACATGTACGACGCGCGCCATCGCGTGCCCTACGACAGCGACTTCCTCGCGCGCTTCAGCGCCGCGCAGAAGGCGCGGCTCGACCGCATCGAGCAGTGGTGCCTCGACCGCCTCGCGCTGCTGCGTGGCACACCCGGCGCACCACGCGACCAAACCTTCATCGTCTACCGCACGCACGCCGATCCGCGCTGCGTGGACCTCTCGCTCGACCCCAACGACCGCCTGCCCGGCAGCGTGTGGGGCGACGCACGGCAGGTGAACTACTCGGCCAACGCGATGGGGCGCACCACCTCGCTCACGGCCTTTCTCTCGCAGTGGTCCTCGCGCTCGCAGGCCGATGGGCCGACCAACCTCGCGCGCACCACGGTGCCGAAGCTGCTGCTGACCTACACGGGCGACCAGTCGACCTTCCCGAGTACGCGCGACGCGTGGATGGCCGCGGGCGGCTCGCGCATCCGCAACGTCGACATCGTCGGCGGCAACCACTATCTCGCGGGACAGCCGGAGCTGGTTCCGAAGGCGGCGGATGCCATTGCCGAGTTCGCGCACGCGCTGTAGGGCACGCATGGAAAACGTCGCTTTCGCGCCGGCCTACGAACTGCCGGCCTGGCCCTTCACGCCACCGCCCGAGTTGGGCAACACGAAGCCCGCGCGCCATCCGATCGTGATCGTCGGCGCCGGCCCCTCGGGCCTCACGCTGGCCTGCGACCTCGCGCAACGCGGCGTGCGCGCCGTGCTGCTGGACGAGGACGACACCGTCGGCGTGCGCGGCGCCTCATCGCGCGGCATCTGCTACGCGCAGAAGAGCCTGGAGATCTTCGAGCGCCTGGGCATCTACGAGCGCATCGCGGCCAGGGGCATCACCTGGTCCTTCGGGCGCACCTTCTCGGGCGAGCAGGAGGTCTACAACTTCAACCTGCAGGCCAACAGCGTCTCGCGGCAGCCGCCCTTCATCAACCTGCAGCAGTTCTACATCGAGTGGTTCCTGGTCGACCGCATCATCGAACTGGGGCTGACCGACCTGCGCTGGAAGAACCGCGTCACGCGCGTGGAGCAGCTCGCCGACGGCGTGCGCCTGGAAGTCGAGACGCCTGCCGGCAGCTACACCATCGAGGCCGACCGGCTGATCGACGCCACCGGTGCCAACAGCGCGATCCGCACGCAGCTCGGCATCGAGACGCACTCCTCGCGCAGCACCGACCGCTGGTGCATCAGCGACGTGCGCTTCAAGAAGCCGTTGCCCACCGAGCGCTGGACCTGGGTGGATGCGCCCTTCAACGAGGGCCGCGGCGTGTGGCAGCACCTGATGGCCGACGGCGTGTGGCGCATCGACTACCAGATGCCCGAGGACTGCGACACCGCCTACATCAGCAAGCCCGAGGTGGCGGGGGCGCGGCTGCGCGAGCAGCTCGGGCCGGACGTGGAGTTCGAGTTCGTCTGGATCGGCCCCTACGGCTACCGCGACCACCTGCTCGACAGCTTCCGCCACGGCCGCGTGTTCTTCATCGGCGACGCGGCGCACGTGGTGAGCCCCTTTGGCGCGCGCGGCGGCAACAGCGGCATCCAGGACGCGGCCAACCTCGGCTGGAAGCTCGCGCTGGTCGCGCAAGGCAAGGCCGGCGACGCGCTGCTCGACAGCTACGACGCCGAGCGCCAGCCCGCCGCGAAGCAGAACCTGCAGGTCACGAGCCGCTCGGCGCGCTTTCTCGCGCCGCGCTCGCCGGCCGAGCACACGCTGCGCCGCGCGGTGGTCGCGCTGGCGACGCGCCATCCCTTCGCGCGGACGCTGGTGAACACCGGCCGCATGTCGGTCGCCAACGACTACCCCGCCGCGCCGCTGCTGCCCGAAGGCGCGCGCTCGGTGCAGAACCTGCCGCTGCGTTGGTCCGACGGCCGCGAGACCACGCTGATGCAGCTGCTGGCCGAGGGCACGCATTGCATCGGCCTGTGGTTCGCGCCGACGCGCGGGCAGGCGATGGCGGCGCTCGACGCCACGGCCTCCTTGCCGCTGCGCCTGCTGGCCGTGGGCGGCGACAGCGGCCTGCCCACGCTGCAGGCCGACGAGAAGCTCGCGGCCCATCTCGGCGCTGGCGACGCGGGCAGCTTCGTGCTCGTGCGTCCCGACGCCTACCGCGCCGCGGTGCTGGCGAACGCCACGCCCGACGCCATCGCCAGCGCCGTACGCACCGCACTGGCCTCCAACGACCGCAATCCATGATCACCGAGCCCCGCATCCCCGACCCCGACGACTTCTACGCCGCGCTGCTCGCCGCCCACGAAGGCCGCAGCGAAGCGCAGAGCGCCGATCTCAACGCCCGCCTCGTGCTGCTGCTGGCCAACCAGTGCGCCGACCAGGACGTGCTGCTCGCCTGCATCCGCGCGGCGGCCGAAGAAGAACCCACGACGACAACGGACGACCACGACACCCCATGACCACGACCGTTTCCTTCGCATCCGCCTCCGACACGCGCGAGCAGAAGCCCCGGCTGCAGGAGCTCGGGCCCGGCGCTTATGGCTACATCAGCGACTTCGATCCCAACTGCGGCTTCGTCGTCGGCGACGAGCACGTGGTGCTGATCGACACGCGCCCCACGCCGCGCATGGCGCGCGACTTCCTCGCAGCCATCCGCACGGTGACCGACAAGCCGATCCGTACCATCGTGCTCACCCACTACCACGCGGTGCGTGTGATGGGCGCGAGCGCCTTCGACGAGGTGCGCGAGATCGTCGCCAGCAGCGGCACGCTCTACTGGATTCGCACGCGCGGCCAGGCCGATTTCGATTCGGAGGTCGGCCGCTTTCCGCGCCTGTTCGCGGGCGTCGAGGAAATACCGGGCCTGACCATTCCCACGACGGTCTTCGATCGCGAGACCACGCTGCCGCTGGGCGGCGGCCGCGAGTTGCGGCTGATGTCGCTGGGCCGCGGCCACTCGGGCGGCGATGCGGTCGCGTGGCTGCCCGACTGCGGCGTGCTCTTTTCGGGCGACGTGGTCGAGAACCGCTGCGGCGTGTATGCCGGCGACGCCTACATCGGCGACTGGGCCGGCACGCTCGACGCGGTGGCGGCTCTGAAGCCGCGCGTGCTGGTGCCAGGCCGTGGCGCGGTGCTGCAGGACGAGGCCGCATGCGCCGAGGCGATCGCGCTCACCAAGGCATTCCTCTCGACGCTGCTGGAGAGCGTGAAGGCCGGAATCGCGGCGGGCGAGACGCTCAAGGGCTGCTTCGCGCGCGCCGAGGCGGCGATGACGCCGCGCTTCGGCGACTGGCCGGTGTTCCAGCACGTGCTGCCCTTCGACGTTTCGCGCGCCTACGACGAGCTGCGCGGCATCGAGCACCCGGTGGTGTGGACCGYCGAACGCGACCGCGAGCTATGGCAAATCTTGCGCGGCGAATGACCTGAACCGATTTCAAAACAAGCAACGGAGACAAGAGACGATGAAGCGATTTTTTCTTCCCCTGCTGGCCTCGGCCTTCGCGCTGGCCGCCGGCCTCGCATCGGCGCAGCCGGCGGCCTATCCCGCCCAGCCGATCAAATGGATCGTGCCCTACGTGGCCGGCGGCGGCACCGACAACCTCGCGCGCACGCTGGCCGAGGCGATGCAGCCCTCGCTGGGACAGCCGCTCATCATCGACAACCGGCCGGGCGCCTCCACCAACATCGGCGTGGGCGTGATGATGCAGGCCAAGCCCGACGGCTACACCATCATGCAGGCCGAGAACGCCGCGCTGCTCTTCAACGAGCACATGTTCGCCAAGCTGCCGTACAAGCCCGCGAGCGACTTCACCTACATCGGCACCATCGGCCGCTTTCCGGTGGCGCTGGTGGTGCACCCCGACTTTCCCGCGAAGAACGTGGCGGAGTTCGTGCGCTACGTGAAGGCCAACCCCGACAAGGTGAGCTACGCCTCGCCCGGCAACGGCTCGCCGCACCACATGGCGATGGAACTCTTCAAGCAGAAGGCCGGCCTGAGCATCACGCACGTGCCGTACAAGGGCGCCGCGCCGGCCATGACCGACGTGATGGGCGGCCAGGTGCCGACGATGATGCTGGACTTGGCCTCGGGCCTGCCGATCATCAAGTCGGGCAAGGTGCGGGTGCTGGCCATTGCGCTGCCGCAGCGCGCGGGAGCCCTGCCCGAGGTGCCGACCTTCGTCGAGGCCGGCTTTCCCGACGTCAACGCCTATGCCTTCCACGGCCTGATCGGTCCGGCCGGCATGCCGCCGGAAGCGGTGGCGCGGCTCAACGCCGAACTGCACAAGGCGATGAAGGCGCCGAAGGTGGTGAAGCTGTTCGCGGACTTCGGCTTCGAGGCGCTGCCGGGGACGCCGCAGGACTTCTACAAGCTGTCTCGCGCGGAGAGCGAGCGCTGGGGCAACATCATCAAGACGGCCGGCGTGAAGCTCGATTGACGAACCGAGAGCCCCGGCTTTTCACTTCGCTTCGCTACGTGTAACTCCACCCCCGAGGGGGAGGCGCGGGCCGCCTTGGGGCGGCCCGGCGGCGGCCTACCAGCCCAGCCCGAGGTGCAGCGGCAGGTACACAGCCATGCCCGCGAGCATCGTGCCGAGCACGCCGCGCCGCCAGTAGAAGTACGCGGCGCCGACCACCGCCGCGTACAGGCGGGCGTCGTGCAGCGTGGTGATGAGGTGGCCCTGCGTCATGACGATCTCGGGCGCGATCACGCCCGCGAGCGCGGCGGCCGGCGCGTAGTGCAGCGCGCGGTGCGCCCACTCGGGCAGGCCCCAGGGCCGGTCGAGGATGAAGAAGAAGCAGCGCGTGAGCACGGTGACCAGGGCCAGGCCGACGATCACGGCCATGGTCCACCAGTCGGTGGTAGCGCCGGCGCTGCTCACTTGTCGTCCTCCGCGTTCGGGTCGAGCCCGAGCTGCTTCTCGAGCCAGAAGCACAGCAGCACGGCCACGCCGATGGCGGCCACGATGTTGAGCTTCAGCGGCAGCGCATAGGCCGCCACGGCCGTGGCGCCGGCGATCAGCCCGGCCAGCACGCGCAGCCGCGTGGTCGCCATCGAGCAGACGATGGCCACCAGGCTCAGCACGCCCGCGAAGCCCAGACCCCATTTCTGCGGAATGAAGTTGGCCAGCGCGACGCCCAGCAGGCTCATGCCCATCCAGGCGCACCAGGTGATGAAGTAATTGCCGGTGAGGTAAGCCTCCTGGGCTTCCTGCTCGGCGATGGTCAGCGGCGGCTTCGGGTACTTCTTGGTGAAGAGCGCGTAGCTCATGTCCGCCGTAAGGTAGCCGTGCAGCATGCGGCGCCAGCGCGGCATGTGCATGAGGTAGGGGCGCAGGTGCAGGCTGAACACCACGAAGCGCAGGTTGACGCAGAAGCCCGTGGCCAGGATCACCCAGGCCGGCGCGCCCGCGAACAGCAGCGGAATGGCCGCGAGCTGCGAGCTGCCCGCATAGACCAGCAGGGTCATCGCCACGGCCTCGAGCACGCTCATGTTCGACTTGACCATGGCCACGCCGGTCATCAGCCCCCAGGCGCCGATGCCGAGCGCCACCGGAGACATGTCGCGCATGCCGATGCGGAATTCCGGTCGGCCGCGGATGCTTTGCGAGAGAAACATCAGCCGAACACCTGCCCGGGCTTCAGGTCGAAGCCGCGCAGGAAATCGGCCACGGCGAGGCGCTTGCCGCCCGGCCGCTGGAGTTCGGTGACGGCGACAACCGAATCGGCAGCCGCCGCCACGGCCACGCCGGCATCGCTGACGGCGAGGATCGTGCCTGGCGCGGCCGATGCCATGGGTGACGGCACCGCATGGGCCGCCCAGAGCTTGATGGTCTCGCCATCGAGCGGGCTGTTGGCGCCGGGAAAGGGGTCGAAGGCGCGGATGCGGCGCACGATGGCGTCGGCCGGCTGGGCCCAGTCGATCAGCGCCTCGTGCTTCTCGACCTTGCTGGCGTAGGTGACGCCTTCGGCCGGCTGCGGCGTGCGCACGAGCGCGCTGATATCCGCAAGCGCCTCGACGATCATCCTTGCGCCCAGTTCGGCCAGCCGGTCGTGCAGGCGGGCGGTGTTGTCGTCGCCGATGTCGACGGCCTCGCGCAGCAGCATGTCGCCGGTGTCGAGCCCGGCGTCCATCTGCATGATGGTGATGCCGGTCCGTGCGTCGCCGGCCTCGATGGCGCGGTGGATCGGCGCGGCGCCGCGCCAGCGCGGCAGCAGGCTCGCATGGATGTTGAGGCAGCCGTGCACCGGCAGGTCGAGCACCCACTGGGGCAGGATCAGGCCGTAGGCCGCGACCACCATCACGTCGGGCCTGGCGGCCAGCAGGGTGTCGCGCGCGGCCGAGGCTTCGTCGGGGTACTTGCCATCGAGCCGCAGGCTGCGCGGCTGGGCCACGGGCCAATTGTTGGCGACCGCGCATTGCTTGACGGGCGACGCCTGCAGCTTCATGCCGCGGCCGGCGGGCCGGTCGGGCTGGCTCATTACCAGCACCACGTCATGGCCGGCGGCGGCAATGGCCTCCAGCGCGACGCGCGCGAACTCGGGCGTGCCCGCGAAAACGACTCTGAGGCGGCTCAATCGCGGATCCGATCGAGCTCGAGATCGTCCCCCGTGTGATAGCGCCGGACCACGCCGGTCGGATCGATGTAGATGTACAGCATGCGGCGCTCGTTCACGGCCTTGTAGCGCCAGTTCCAGACGACACCGTCGAAGGAGCTGACGCGGGTGATTTCATAGGGGCGGCCGTAGAAGGCCACCACATCGTTCTGGCGCCACTGGTCGACCTTGATGTCCTGGCCGAAGCGCGCCTCGCTGAGCACCTGCGTCACCGAGACCACCTTGCCCGAGGCGTCGACATCGATGTCGGTCACCTCGAAGCCGGCCGGCATGCGCGAGTACTGCAGCCGCTCGCCGCCGCCCGTCAGCGGGTAGCGCCCCGTGGGCGCGCCCAGGCGCTGCAGGGTGTCGGCGGCCGTGGCGCCCGGCTGGATGCGCGTGGGCTCGTTGGCGCAGCCGGCAAGACCCAGGGTGGCGACGGCGACGACCGCCTGTGCGGCAAGGGAACCGAAACCGCGTGCGCGCATGGGATCAGGCCCGTTCGCGCAGGTCTTCGCGCTGCTGCTTGAGCAGCTTGCTCTTGATGCGGTTGCGTTTCAGGGGGGAAAGGTACTCGACGAACACCTTGCCCAGCAGGTGGTCGAGCTCGTGCTGGATGCACACGGCGAGCAGGCCGTCGGCCTCGATGGTGCGCGACTCGCCGTTCTCGTCGAGCGCCTGCACCTTGACCGAGGTGGATCGCATCACGCCGTCGTAGATGCCGGGCACCGAGAGGCAGCCCTCTTCGTTCAGCACCTTCTCGTCGCTGGCCCAGGTGATCTCGGGGTTGATCAACACGATCGGCTGGTTGCGCTCCTCGGAAATGTCGATGACGACGACGCGCTCGTGCACGTCGACCTGGGTCGCCGCCAGGCCGATGCCGCTGGCGTCGTACATGGTTTCCAGCATGTCGGCGACCAGCGCCTTGACGCGCGCGTCGACGCCCTGCACCGGCTTGGCCACCGTGTGCAGGCGTTTGTCCGGGTAACTCAGAATGATTCGTTTGGCCATGAAATCGGGGGAAAGTTGTGGCTATTTTCGCCAATTCCGCGACTCAAGGCGCCGCAGGAGCCCGAAATCGTTGCCCTCCAAAGGGCTTCAGCGCAGAATTCGTAGCAAATTGTGAGATTCGTATGCGCCGCGCTACCGTGGGCGCTCACCCATCCAGACATGAAAAAGCTCAGACTCACCGAACGCCAGCGCCCCTCCCTCCTCGCCACGCTGACAGCCCTGGCGGTCATCGGCAGTTGCGGCGCCACGACAGCCTGGGCCCAGAACTACCCCGTCACCCCGCAGCAGCGCGCCACGGCGCAGCAGACCGCCCAGGCCGGCGTGCCGCTGAGCGAACTGTCGCCCAAGGCGCCGGACGAATACACCGTCAAGCCCGGCGACACGCTCTGGGCCATCTCCCGCCTCTACCTGCTGCGCCCCTGGCGCTGGCCGGAGCTGTGGGGCATGAACATCAATGAAATCGCCAACCCGCACCGGATCTATCCGGGCCAGGTGCTCTACCTGGACAAAAGCGGCGGCCGCGCCCGCCTGACCACCCGCCGCGGCGGCTTCAGCGGCGACGGCGGAACCATCAAGCTGTCACCTCGCACCCGTTTCGACTCGCTGGCCGGCATGGCACTGCCCACGCTCAACCCGAGCATCATCGAGCCCTTCCTCAGCGAACCCATCGTGGTGGACGCCGGCACGCTGGAAAGCGCGCCGCGCATCGTCGCGGGCAACGACAGCCGCGTCCTGTTGTCGCGCGGCGACCGGGCCTATGCCCGCGGCAGCGCCGAAGCGCCGCTGGTCGAGGTGCCGGGACCGGTGCAGAACTTCCGGATCTTCCGCAACGCCACGCCGCTGAAGGACCCGGGCACGGGCGAAATCCTCGGCTACGAGGCGCAGTACCTGGGCAAGGCCCGGCTGCAGCGCGGCGAGTCGACCACGGTCGAGACGGTGGAAGACAAGGACGTCATCACGGTGGTGCCTGCCAGCATCGACATCGTCGCGTCGCGCGAGGAAATGCGCGCCGGCGACCGCCTGCTGCCCGAGCCGCCGCGCCAGCTGCTGAGCTACGCGCCGCGCGCGCCCTCCACCCAGGTGGACGGCCGCATCGTGTCGGTCTATGGCAACGCGGTGCAGTTCGCGGCACAGAACCAGGTGGTGGCCATCAACAAGGGCACGCGCGACGGCATCGACAACGGCCATGTGCTGGCTATCCTGAAGAACGGCGAAACCATCCTCGACCGCACCGGCGCCCGCAAGGAAACCATCAAGCTGCCGAACGAACGCATCGGCCTGCTGATGGTGTTCCGCACCTTCGAGAAGGTGTCCTACGCGCTGGTGCTCGAAATCAACGACACTCCGCGCGCCGGCGACTTCCTCGTCAACCCCTGACCAGCGACCCCGGCTTCATTCCTCGCACATTCGTTTGGAACGCGCAGAACTCGCAGGCTGGCTGCGGCTTTCATTGACGCCCGGCATCGGTGACGGTGCCGCACGCCGTTTGCTCGCGGCCTTCGGGCTGCCCGACGGCATCTTTGCGCAGCCCCCTGCCGCGCTGCGCGAGGTCGTCTCCTTGGCCCAGGCCGAAGCGCTGCTGCAGCCGCCTCCCGGCCTGCAGGCGCAGATCGACCAGACCTGGCAATGGCTGCAGGCGGCCGATGGCGGCGTCTCGCGCCGCATCGTGACGCTGGGCGACAGCGGCTATCCGGCCTCGCTGCTTGAAATGGCCGACCCGCCGCTGATGCTCTACGTGCTCGGTACCGCGGACTTCGACCTCACGCAACTCGGCCACAGCATCGCCGTCGTGGGCAGCCGCAATCCGACGCCGCAGGGCGCCACCAACGCGCGCAGCTTCGCGCGGGCGCTGGGCGAGGCGGGGCTGCCCGTGGTGTCGGGCCTCGCGCTGGGCGTCGACGGCGCGGCGCACCAGGGCGCGCTCGATGCGGCCGGCGATGCGCCCCGGCTCGCAACCGTGGCCGTGGTGGGCACGGGGCTCGACCGGGTCTACCCCGCGCGGCACCGCGACCTGGCGCACCGCATCACGCTGCAGGGGCTGATCGTGAGCGAGCTGCCCCTGGGCACGCCGCCGCTCACGCAGAATTTTCCGAAGCGCAACCGGCTCATCGCCGGGCTGGCACGCGGCACGCTGGTGGTCGAGGCGGCGCTGCAGTCGGGCTCGCTGATCACGGCGCGGCTCACGTCGGAGCAGGGCAAGGAAGTGTTTGCGATCCCGGGCTCGATCCATTCGCCGCAATCGCGCGGCTGCCATGCGCTGATCCGCCAGGGCGCGAAGCTCGTGGAATCGGTCAACGACATTCTCGAAGAGCTGCCGCCCCTGCAGCCGCGAGCGGCGGCGACGCCCGCGTCCGGAAATGGAAGCACGGCTGCCGTCGCCACCGACGAAGACCCGCTTCTGGAGGCTCTCGGCCACGACCCCGTGAGTCTCGATGCCCTCAGCGCGCGCACCGGCTGGAGCGCCGCGGCACTCCAGGCGAAGATGCTCGAGCTCGAGCTGGACGGCCATATCGCACGCCTGCCCGGCGGCCTCTTCCAGAGAACGGCCATCGGCTGATTCCCGGGCCCCAGGCCGCGCCCTTTTTTTGCGGGGGCCGCCGCGCACGGCCGCCCGAAGCGGCCGGCCCGCCCCCGGCAGGGGGAAGGAGAAGTGACACGAAGTGCACGAAGCCTGGGGGTGAGCCACCTTACTGGGCTATATTGGGCTCATGTTCGAAGTGCTTGTTTTTGTGTACGAAAACTATTGGCGCGGCGATGCCTGTCCCGAACCCGATCAGCTGGGCCGCAAGCTCAGCGCACACGGCTTCGAGGCAGAGGAAATCCGCGAGGCCCTTCACTGGCTCGACGGCCTGAGCCTTGCCACGCAAGGCATGCAGATCGAGCGCAGCGCCAACGACGAGGGCAGCGCCACGGTCGTTCTCCGGGGCACCCCCGAAGCGGCCATGCCGCAGTCCGCCGATGCGATGCGCATCTACTCGCAGGCCGAGCAGGAGCACCTCGGCGCCGAGTGCCTCGGCTTCATCCGCTTTCTCGAATCGTCGAACGTGCTGCCCTGCGGCCTGCGCGAGATCGTCGTCGAGCGTGCCATGGCGGCGCCCGGCGACCCGGTCGCACTCGACGAGTTGAAAATCATCGTATTGATGGTGCACTGGAGCACGGGCATCGAACCCGATGCGCTGGTGCTCGACGAGCTCTGCGAGTCGCGCGAGGGCCGCACGGCACACTAGGCGCCGCAGGAGCTGGCTGCTAGTTCAGCAGCCGCTCGGGATTCGCATCCAGCTTCGCCAGCGCTTCGCGCGTGGCACGCACCGTGAGCGTTTCTTCTTCCGCCGGCACCAGCAACCCGGCCTGCAGGTAGGTCGCCAGCCGCCCCGCCTGGATCAGGAAGCTGCGTCCATCCGACGA
Organism: Variovorax sp. 10L421; assembly: GCF_056395365.1. Taxonomy (NCBI): domain Bacteria; kingdom Pseudomonadati; phylum Pseudomonadota; class Betaproteobacteria; order Burkholderiales; family Comamonadaceae; genus Variovorax; species Variovorax sp. 10L421. Next base: position 265,353 of record NZ_JBFTJJ010000003.1, on the reverse strand, counting down.
CGCGAACAGGTGCAGCTGCTTGCGATCGCTGCGCCAGACGAACTGCACCTGGCTCACGCGGTCGTTGTGGTCCAGCATGAACCAGTTGCCCACCTGCAGCTCATGCGCCCAGGCGAGCATGTCCTCGGGCACCTTGGTGCCGGCGGCGTCGGGAATGACCTCGATCGAGGCCGCATCCACGCCCAGCAGCAGCTCGATGCTGTGGGCATCGAGCGGCAGATCGGCGGTGCCGCCCACGTCGGTCACGAAATCTTCCAGGTGTGCCAGCCGCTCGGCCATCGCCTCGATCTTGGCCTGCGGGATCGCCTCGGTCTTCGACAGGAAGGCGTCGGACAGCGTGGCGCCGATGGTCTTGATGTGCGCCTCCTGCGGCTCGTCCACGATGCCGAGCAGGGCCATCCCCTGGCGCAGTCGCTGCAGCAGCTGCGGCAGGTCCTGGATCACGCGGGCGCGGTCGGTTCGGTTGGGCTTGGCGCTCGCGGCCCATACCAGCTCCGAAGCCACGCGCTTGAGCATCACGGTCTGTTCGCCCTGCGCGCCGTAGCGCAGCGCGGCAATGGCGAGAACCTCGGCCCAGACCTTGAAGAGAAACTCCCGGATCTCGTCGCGCACCGGCATGTCGTTGAGCATCTTGCGCAACTCGATGGTGTACTGGATCGCCATCGTCTCCTTCTGCTCGACCTGCTGCGCCACGCTCATCACGCGCTGCGTGGTGTCGCTCTGGGTCAGGTAGCGGTTGAGGAAGGCGACGAATTCGTCGAACACCAGCTTGAACACGCGCTGGCCGGTTTCGGGATACTGCTCGATCACCTGCACGACGCGGCGGATCTCGCCTTCGAGCGCGCTGCCGGTGATGGCGGCCGCATCGAAGCCCATCACGCAGGAGCCCATGCGGTCGATCAGCATGCGCGCGGGGTGCTGCAGCGTGCCGAAGAACTCGGGCTCGGCGATGGCCACGCGCAGCACCGGCATCTGCAGGCGCGCGAACCACACGCGCGCCGAGAACGGAATGCGCTCTTCGGCCAGGATGGCCTGGAACATCAGCGCCACGATCTCGACCGTGGCCTTGTCGGCCGTGGTGGGCGCGCGCTTCTTGAGTTCGGTGGAGCGCCGGCGCAGGTCGACGGCGGTCTGCTGGATCAGCGTGGCCTGTTCGCCCGCGCCATCCATGTACTGCGTGGCGGCCATCCGGTAGGCGACCTCGGCGTCGGCGATGGCGCCGGCGAAGGTCCTGGAGAACACGCGGGGCGCCGCGCCGCCGCCCTGGCCCGGTTGGCCGCCGCCGCCCGTGGCGCGCCCTTCCGCCCCCCCGGCCTGGAACTGTGCGGCGGCACCGCCCGCGTCGCCGCCGATGCGCGCAGTCACGAAGCGCTTGAGGCTCAGCAGTGCGGTCTGCGCACGTTGCCGCGCGATCATCAGCGGCGAGCCGCCGGTGGTCGACGTGGGCGCCATGGTCGAGGGCATGGACGCCTGCTGATGTCCTTCGAATCCGTACCCGGGGCGCTGCGCAATGGTAGAACCGCCGGTCATGCCGCTGTCGACCGGCGCGACGCCCGATCCGCCGCCGCCTGCATTGCCCGTGCGCCGGACAAAGCTCTTGAGATCGATCTCCTGCATCACGCCATTGGCGATCAGATAGGCATTGGCGCTCTCGTAGGCCTTGACGATCACCTCGACCAGCCCCTGCTGCACCGTGTCCTGCACACGGGCCCACAACCCGCGGCTCAGGCCTGCCGCCAGCCACTGGTCGACCAGCAGCTTGGCCAGCGTCTCGGGCTTGAGCACGTCCTTGGCGTCGAGCTCGGTCGTGCCTTCGAGGTGCTGGATGCGCAGGCGCAGGTCGCTGAGCTCGAAGCTGGCCTTGTCGTGGATCATCTGCGCGAGGCGCGAGGAGAGGATGTTGCTCTCCACTACTTCATTGCCGATCAGTTCGAGCCGCAGCGCCGCAGGCGCGGTCATGGCGCCGGATGTGGTGCCCAGCGCCTTGCGCCAGCCGGCCTGCGCGAGCGTCACCCATTGCGTGGCGTGGCCCTGGAACGCGACGAAGTCGTCGCGGTTTTCCTGCATGGAACGGGCGTTGCCGACCTCGGAGGCCAGGGCCGTCAACCGGTCCCGGATCGCGCCGGCCAGCGGCGCAATGGCGCCCTCGGTGGCCGATACGAAACGCTCACGCGTCTCGCGTGCGAGCTGCAGGGAAGAGGCGGACCGCGCAATGCTCATTGAAAAGTCGGGAAGGCCAGGATGGTCGATTCGTCGGCAACAACTGCGAGCTTGCATCGGGAAGCGCCACCGCACAAGTGCGGAGAGCGCCCGGCGTTGCATGCGAACCGCGGTGGCAGCCGGGCCGCCGCCGCTGTGTTGAACCCCGAAGTATCCGTCAGACCACGGCGCCGGCGTTCGGGTCGTCCTCGGATTCGCCGTCGCGCTTGGTCGGGCCGCCCTTGATGAGGTCTTCGCGCTTCACGCCGAGCCACATGGCGATCGCCGCCGCCACGAAGGCCGACGAGTAGATGCCGAAGCAGATGCCGATGGTCAGCGCCAGCGCAAAGTAGTGCAGGGTCGGGCCGCCGAAGAAGAACATCGACAGCACCACCAGCTGGGTGGAGCCGTGGGTGATGATGGTCCGGCTGATGGTCGAGGTGATCGCGTTGTCGATGATCTCGGTGGTCGACATCTTCCGGTAGCGGCGGAAGTTCTCGCGGATCCGGTCGAAGATCACGACCGATTCGTTCACCGAATAGCCCAGCACCGCCAGCACCGCCGCCAGCACCGCCAGCGAGAACTCCCACTGGAAGAAGGCGAAGAAGCCCAGGATGATCACCACGTCGTGCAGGTTTGCCAGTACGGTGGCCAGCGCGAACTTCCACTCGAAGCGGAACGCCAGGTAGATCATGATGCCGACGACCACCATGCCCAGGGCCTTCAGGCCATTGGTGGTGAGTTCGTCGCCGACCTGCGGGCCGACGAATTCGTTGCTGCGCAGCTCCACCGTCGGCTCGGCCACCTTCAGCGCGTCCATCACCTGTGCGCTCTGCTGGGCGGAGGTCACGCCCTTCTTCACGGGCAGGCGGATCTGCACCGACTTGCCGAAGCTCTGCACCTGCACTTCGGTGTAGCCCAGCCTGCCGACGATGTCGCGCACCTTGCCGACGTCGGCCGACTGCGTGTACGCCACTTCCATCACCGTGCCGCCGGTGAACTCCACCGACAGGTGCAGCCCGCGGTGGAACAGGAAGAACACCGCCAGCGCGAAGGTGACGAAGGAGATGATGTTCAGCACCAGCGCGTGGCGCATGAACGGGATGGTCTTGTGGATGCGGAAGAATTCCATGGCTGTCTCTTCTGCCTCTTACTTGGTTTCGGCCACGGCCGCGCCGTCGGTCTTCGGCCGCCACACCGTGCCGATGGACACCGTCTTGAGCTTCTTCTTCTGGCCGTACCAGAAGTTCACGAGGCCGCGCGAGAAGAACACGGCCGAGAACATCGAGGTGACGATGCCGATGCAGTGCACCACCGCAAAGCCGCGCACCGGACCCGAGCCGAAGGCCAGCAGCGCGATACCCGCGATCAGCGTGGTCACGTTGGAGTCGAGGATGGTGCCCCAGGCGCGTTCGTAGCCCGCATGGATCGCCGCCTGCGGCGACGCCCCGTTGCGCAGTTCCTCGCGCACGCGCTCGTTGATCAGCACGTTGGAGTCGATCGCCACGCCGATGGCCAGCGCCATGGCCGCGATGCCCGGCAGCGTGAGCGTGGCCTGCAGGATCGAGAGAATGGCCACCAGCAGCATCAGGTTGACGGCCAGCGCGATCGACGAGAACAGGCCGAACAGCGCGTAGTAGATGCACATGAACACCATGATCGCGGCGAAGCCGTACATCACGCTGTCGAAGCCCTTCTTGATGTTCTCGGCACCCTGCGTCGGGCCGATGGTGCGTTCCTGGATGATTTCCATCGGCGCGGCCAGCGAGCCGGCGCGCAGCAGCAGCGCGAGGTCGTTGGCTTCGGACACGGTCATCGAACCTGACACCTGGAAACGGTTGCCCAGTTCGCCGTTGATCGACGGGGCCGTGAGCACTTCGCCCTTGCCCTTCTCGAAGATCAGCATGGCCATGCGCTTCTTGTAGTTCTCGCGGCTCACGTCACGCATGATGGTGCCGCCCTTCGAGTCCATGGTCAGGTCGACCTTGGGCTGGTTGCTCTGCTGGTCGAAGCCGGGCTGCGCGTCGGTGAGGTTCTCGCCGGTGACGAGCACCTGCTTCTTCACGATCACCGGACGGCCCTGGCGATCGAGGAATTTCTCGGAACCGAAAGGCACCGGCCCACCGCTCAGTTCAGCCGAGCGGCCTTCGGCGCTTTCGTCCACCATGCGCATTTCGAGCGTGGCGGTGCGTCCGATGATGGTCTTGGCCTGGGCCGGGTCCTGCATGCCGGGCAGTTGCACGACGATGCGGTCGATGCCCTGCTGCTGGATCACGGGTTCGGCCACGCCGAGTTCATTGATCCGGTTGTGCAGCGTCGTGACGTTCTGCTTGAGCGCCGCGTCCTGGATGCGGCGCGCGGCCTCGGGCTTGATGCTGGCCACGATGCGCCATTCGGTGCCCTGCTGGCTCTCGACGGTGCTGAGGTCCGGCATCGTGTCCTGGATCAGGCGCCGGGTGGTTTCCACGCTGTCGGCGTCGCGCAGCGTGATTTCGACGGTCTGGCCGTTGCGGTTCACGGCGCTGCCGCGCACCTTCTTCTCGCGCAGCCCCATGCGGATGTCGCCGGCGAAGGATTCGGCCTTCTTGTCGAGCACGCCGCGCATGTCGACCTGCAGCAGGAAGTCGACGCCGCCGCGCAGGTCGAGGCCCAGGTACATCGGGAAGGCGTGCAGCGCGGTCAGCCACGAGGGCGAGCGCGACACGAGGTTCAGCGCCACCACGTAGGAGGGTTCGTCCGCGTTCGGCACCAGGGCCTGCTGCAGCGTATCGCGCGCCTTGATCTGGTCGTCGGTGGTGGCGAACCGCGCCCGCACCGCGGTGGGTTCGAGGCTCAGCAGTTCGGGCGTGAGGCCGGCCGTCTTGAGCAGCTCCTGCACCCTGGCCCGGGTCGACGCGTCGATCTTGACGGTCGACTTCGCAGCCGACACCTGCACCGCAGGCGCCTCGCCAAAGAAATTGGGCAGGGCGTAGATGAGCCCCACGAGCAACACGACCACGATGATCGCGTACTTCCAGACCGGGTAACGGTTCATGAGAAAGCGCTTTTTCTGAAACGGAACACGGCGTGAATTGGGGCCCCGCGCCGCAAGGCGCAAGGTTCAGCTCACGCTTTTATTGCTTGACGGCGCCCTTGGGCAAGACCTGCACCACGGCGCTGCGCTGGATCTTGATCTCGATGCCATTGGCGATTTCGAGGCCGAGGTACTGGTCGCCGATCGAGGTGATCTTGCCGAGCACCCCGCCGGCGGTGGCGACTTCGTCGCCCTTGGCCAGGGCCTCGATCATGGCGCGGGCTTCCTTCTGGCGCTTCATCTGGGGCCGGATCATGACGAAGTACAGCACCACGAACATCAGCACCAGCGGCAGCATGCTGCCGAGGGAGGACAACATGTCACCGCCGCCGGCTGCAGCGGGCGCGGTCTGGGCGAAAGCAGAGGAAATGAACAAGAGAGTCTCCAGCAGAGGGAAGAGAAAACGATGGGAGCGCAGGACGTGCCCGCGGTTCCTTGGGCTTCGCGGCCGCGAAGGAGGCGGACCGCAAGTCAAAGCGCGGCGCGGCTTGGCCGCGCACAGCACCGGCCATTGTATTCGGCGCAGATGACCGCTCCGCGCGCTTATCCGGCGCGGCCGGGAGGGCTTTCCGGGCAGAGGATTGCGCGCCGTTTTGCTATGTTTTGAATAGCAACGGGCGCCCATCGGGCGCCCGTTGCATGGTCGACCAGCCTTGAAGATCAGGCCGCCGCGCGCTGCCCCTGCGGATTGCGCCACTTGGCCATCAGCTCGCTCCAGCGGGTGCGGGCCGCCGCCAGGTTGCGATCCTTCACGTGGCCGTAACCGCGGATCTGCTCGGGCAGGGCCGCGATTTCCAGCGCCAGCGCGTGGTTGTCCGCGCGCAGGCCTCCGATCACTTCCTCGATGCTGGCGCGGTACTCGCCGATCAGCGCGCGCTCGGTCTTGCGCTCCTCGGTGCGGCCGAAGATGTCGAGCGCCGTGCCGCGCAGGCCCTTCAGCTTCGCGAGGAAGCGGAAGCCCGTGAGCATCCAGGGGCCGAACTTCTGCTTCTGGAGCTGCCCCTTGGCGTCCTTCTTCGCGATGAGCGGCGGCGCCAGGTGGTAGTTGAGCTTGTAGTCGCCCTCGAACATGCCTTCGACGCGGTCGAGGAAGCTGCGATCGATGTGCAGGCGGGCGACTTCGTACTCGTCCTTGTAGGCCATCAGCTTGAACAGATAGCGCGCAACCGCTTCGGTCAGCGCGGTGCTCTTGCCGGCGGCCGATTCGGCCTGCTGCACCTTGCCGACGAACTGCCTGTATTCGTCGGCGTAGGCGGCGTTCTGGTAGCCGGTCAGGAACTCGACGCGGCGCGCGACCAGGCTTTCGACCGATTCGCGCTTCTTGAACTCGATGACCTGGCCGGGACGCACGCGCTTTTGCAGCTCCTCAGGACGCACCGCCGCCTGGCGGCCCCATTCGAACGCCGTCTTGTTGTTCTCGACGGCCACGGCGTTGAGTTCAATGGCGCGCATCAGCGACTCGTGCGCCAGCGGGATCCAGCCCTTTTGCCAGGCGTAGCCCAGGATCATCGGGTTGACGTAGATGCTGTCGCCCATCAGCGTGGTGGCGGCGGCATCGGCGTCGAAGGTGCCCATGCCGTCGACGCCCACGGCGCGCGCGATCTCGGCGGCGCAAGCGTCTTCGGGGTTCTGCCAGTTGGCGTTGCGCACGAAAGCCGCCGTCGGCGAGCTGTGACTGTTGAGCGCCACGTGCGTGCGCCCTTCGCGCATGCGCGCCATGGTTTCGCCGTTGACCGTGACCAGCGGATCGCAGGCCAGGATCAGGTCGGCCGCCGCGGTGCCGACGCGCGTGGTGCGGATGTCGTCCTGCGTGTCGCCGATGAGCACGTGGCTCCAGGTGGCGCCGCCCTTCTGCGCGAGGCCGGCCGCATCCTGCGTGACGATGCCCTTGGCCTCGATGTGCGCCGCCATGCCGAGCAGCTGGCCGATGGTGATCACGCCGGTGCCGCCGACGCCCGCTACCACCACGCCCCAGACCTTGCCGCCGACCAGCGACGGAATCGCGGGCTCGGGCAGCAGGCCGAACTCGGCCGGCGTGGCGCCCTTGTTCTTGCCCTTCTTCTTGAGCTGGCCGCCTTCGACGGTGACGAAGCTCGGGCAGAAGCCCTTCAGGCAGCTCATGTCCTTGTTGCAGCTGCTCTGGTTGATGGTGCGCTTGCGGCCGAACTCGGTCTCCAGCGGTTCGACCGACAGGCAGTTGCTCTGCACGCTGCAGTCGCCGCAGCCTTCGCAGACCAGCTCGTTGATGACCACGCGCTTGGCCGGATCGACGGCCGTGCCCCGCTTGCGGCGGCGGCGCTTCTCGGTCGCGCAGGTCTGGTCGTAGATGATGGCCGTGGTGCCGGGGATCTTGCGGAACTCGCGCTGCACCTCGTCGAGCAGGTCGCGGTGCTTCACCTGGACATGGTCGCCGGGGATGCTCACGCCCTCGTACTTCTCGGGCTCGTCGGTCACGATCACGACCTTCGCGGCGCCCTCGGCATGCAGGCTCTCGGCAATCTGCAGCACCGAGTGGCCTTCCGGCCGCTCGCCGACCTGCTGGCCGCCGGTCATGGCGACCGCGTCGTTGTAGAGGATCTTGTAGGTGATGTTCACACCCGCCGCGATGCTCTGGCGGATGGCGAGCAGGCCGCTGTGGAAGTACGTGCCGTCGCCCAGGTTCGCGAAGATGTGCTGGTCGGTGGTGAAGGGCTGCTGGCCCACCCATGGCACGCCCTCTCCGCCCATCTGCGTGAAGCCGATGGTGGAGCGGTCCATCCAGGTCGCCATGAAGTGGCAGCCGATGCCGCCCATGGCGCGCGAGCCTTCGGGCACCACGGTGCTGGTGTTGTGCGGGCAGCCCGAGCAGAACCAGGGCTGGCGCGTGGCGTCGGCCACGCTGGTGGAGGCCTGCTGCACCACCATCGCGCGTTCCTTGGCTTCGAGGATGGCGAGTTGGGCATCGATGCGCGCGGCCATGTCGGCGCCGGCGGCGGCCAGCAGGCCGGTCTTCTTCAGGCGCGAGGCGATGGCCTTGGCGATCAGCGCGGGGTTCAGGTCGGCATTGGCGCGCAGCAGGGTGTGCGCGGTCGGGTTGGGCATCGACCATTCGCCGCCCGAGTAGCCCTCGGCCGCGTGCACTTCGCCCTCGTCGAACTTGCCGACCACGTTGGGGCGCACGTCGGAGCGCCAGTTGTAGAGCTCTTCCTTGAGCTGGTATTCGATGACCTGGCGCTTCTCCTCGACCACCAGGATCTCCTGCAGGCCGGTGGCGAATTCGCGCGTGAGCTGCGCCTCGAGCGGCCACACCACACCCACCTTGTGCAGGCGGATGCCGAGCTGGCGGCAGGCCGCGTCGTCCAAACCCAGGTCGATCAGCGCCTGGCGCGTGTCGTTGAAGGCCTTGCCGCTGGCCATGATGCCGAAGCGGTCGTTCGGGCCCTCGATCACGTTGTGGTTCAGCCGGTTGGCGCGGATGTACGCCAGCGCGGCATACCACTTGTAGTGCATGAGCCGGGCTTCCTGCTCCAGCGCATGGTCGGGCCAGCGGATGTGCAGGCCGCCGGGCGGCATCTCGAAGTCGGTGGGGATGACGATCTCGACGCGCTCGGGGTCGATCATCGCCGTGGCGCTCGACTCGACGATCTCCTGGATCGTCTTCATGCCCGACCACACGCCCGAGAAGCGGCTCATGGCGAAGGCATGGATGCCCAGGTCGAGGATTTCCTGCACGCTCGTGGGGAAGAACACCGGCGTGCCGCAGGCCTTGAAGATATGGTCGCTCTGGTGCGCGGCCGTGCTGCTCTTGGAGATGTGGTCGTCGCCCGCCACCGCGATCACGCCGCCGAATTCGGTGGTGCCGGCCATGTTGGCATGCTTGAAGACGTCGGAGCAGCGGTCCACGCCCGGGCCCTTGCCGTACCAGATGCCGAACACGCCGTCGAACTTGTTGGTGCCCGCGGGCGAGAAGCCCAGCTGCTGGGTGCCCCACAGTGCGGTGGCCGCCAGCTCTTCATTCACGCCGGGCTGGAAGACGATGTTCCGTTCCTTGAGGAACTTGCTTGCCTTCCACAGCGCCTGGTCGTAGCCGCCAAGCGGAGAGCCGCGGTAGCCGCTGATGAACCCGGCGGTGTTCTTGCCGGCCTGCTTGTCGCGCAGTTGCTGCAGCATGGGCAGCTTCACGAGGGCCTGGACGCCGCTCATGAAGGCACGGCCGTAGTCGAGGGAGTACTTGTCGTCGAGCGTGACGGTTTCTAGCGCCTTGCGGATGTGCTCGGGCAGCGGGGCGTTCATGGTGTCTGTCTCCGTATGGCAGGGCCTTGTGGGCCTGGCTGATTGCTTGGGTCTGTGCCCGGTAGGGCGCGAGCCCATGGTCACGCAAAGTGTATGCCGGGGTTGGCGACAGGTGTTTGCGTTCTTTGCCTCGAAAAAGCGGCTTCCAGAAAGAATCTTTCTTAAAATCCTCACCAATGGAAAGCATCGATAAGTTCGACCTCGCAATTCTGCAAGAACTGCAGGCCGACGGTCGCCTCACCAATGCCGAGCTTGCGCAACGCGTGGGGCTCTCGGCCGCGCCCTGCTGGCGCCGGGTGCGGGCACTCGAGGAGGCAGGCGTCATCAAGGGCTACCACGCCGAGATCGACCGCCACAAGATCGGGCTCGGCGTACTTGCCTTCGTGCGCGTGGACACCGAGCGCGTCACCCACGAGGCCACCCGCAAGCTGGAGGACGCGATCCGCAGGATGCCCGAGGTGGTGGCCTGCCACTACATCAGCGGCACCGGCACCTTCGAACTCCAGGTGGTGGCGCAGGATCTCGACAGCTTCTCGTCCTTTGCGCGCCAGCAATTGATGAACCTGCCGAATGTGAAGGACCTGCACACCAGTTTCTCGCTGGGCGAGGTGAAGGCGAGCAGCGCGCTGCCGCTGGGGCATCTGGCACGCTGAGTGCATGCGGCGACGCGGCCGCCCGATAGCGACAGCCTAAAATCCCCGCCCACCAACTCCCGCCGGACGGCGAAAAACAAGGACCTCGAATGAATCTCCTCCGCCGCGCCCTGACCCTCGGCCTCGCTGCCGCCACGCTCGCATTCAGTGCCCAGGCCCAGAACCGCGAACTCACCGTGGCCTCCAGCGCCACCTACGCGCCCTTCGCCTTCGAGAACAAGGACAAGCAGATCGTCGGTTTCGACATCGACATCATCAACGCCATCGCGAAGCAGCAGGGCCTGAAGATCAAGATCGTCAACACGCCCTTCACCGGCATCTTCGGCGCGCTGAACAACGGCGACGTCGACCTCGTCATCTCGGGCGTGACCATCAACGAGAAGCGCAAGCAGAGCTACGACTTCACGCCGCCGTACTTCGCGGCCCGCCAGCTGATCGCGCTGCCGAAGAACAGCAAGGTCGCCTCGCTGAAGGATCTGGCCGGCAAGAAGATCGCCGTGGTCAGCGCCTCCACCGCCGACGACATCGCCTCGCGCGAGTTCGGCAAGACCAACCCCGACATCCGCCGCTTCGAGAGCACGCCGCTCATCATTTCCGAGCTGGCCGGCGGCGGCGTCGATGCCGCCATGGGCGACAACGGCGTCATCGCCTATCGCGTGGCGCAGAACCCCGACCTGAAGACGCTGGACGACAAGTCCTTCCCCGAAGAGGGCTTCGGCATCGTCGTGAAGAAGGGCGACAAGGCCCTGCTCGACAAGCTCACGGCCGGCCTCGCGGCCATCCGCGCCGACGGCAGCTACGCGACGATCTACAAGAAGTGGTTCAACAAGGACCCGAACGTCCGCTGAGCCGCACCCCACCTGTGATCCGATCACGGCCGCCACGATGCGGCCGTTTGTTTTTTGAGTTTGACGCGATGAAGCGGAGGCGATAGATGGAACAACCAATTCTTCTTTTCGGATGGTTCCGATGGGACATCCTGGTCGAATACAAGGACCTGTTCTGGCAAGGCGCCTGGATGACGCTGCGCATGACCGTGGTATGCGTGCTGCTGGGTTCGAGCTGGGGCCTGTGCCTCGCGCTCGCTCGGCTCGCGCATCCGCGCCACGCACCGTGGACCTGGGTCGCGCGCTTCTTCCTGCGCTGGCCGGCCACTGTGTACGTGAGCTTCTTCCGCGGCACGCCGCTGTTCGTGCAGATCCTGCTGATCCACTTCGCGGTGATGCCGGTGTTCATCCACCCGACGACGGGCATCCTGATCGACGGCGAGCTCGCGCGCACGCTCAAGCAGGAGCACGGCGCACTCATCTCCGGCGTGGTGGCGCTCACGCTCAATTCGGCGGCCTACATCTCCGAGGTGTTCCGCGCCGGCATCCAGTCGATCTCGCGCGGACAGTTCGATGCGGGCCGCTCGATCGGCTTCTCGCCCGCGCAGGTGATGCGCTACGTGGTGCTGCCGCAGGCCTTCCGCCGCATGCTGCCGCCGCTTGGCAACAACGCGATCGCGCTGCTGAAAGACACGTCGCTGGTCTCGGCCATCGGCCTGGCCGAGCTGGCGTACGCGGCGCGCACCGTGGCGGGTGCCTACGCGCGCTACTGGGAGCCGTACCTCGCGATCTCGGTCATCTACTGGGTGATGACGCTGGTGCTGACGACGCTTCTTCGCCGCCTCGAACACCGCCTCGCGCGCAGCGACAGGGGATGACGGCGGCGGGCGCGCCAAAATAGCGCCACATGCCACCCATATCCCCCGAAGAGACGCCCATCCCGCCCGTGCGGCCGCAGCCGGCGAAGCTCGCGGCCCTCGTGCCGCTCCAGCTTCCCGTGTTCCGCATGCTGTGGAGCACCTGGCTCGTCGCCAACATCTGCATGTGGATGAACGACGTGGCCGCCGCGTGGATGATGACCTCGCTGACCACCTCGCCGATCTGGGTGGCGCTGGTGCAGTCGGCCTCCACGCTGCCGGTGTTCCTGCTGGGCCTGCCCAGCGGCGCGCTGGCCGACATCCTGGACCGCCGGCGCTGGCTGGTGGCCACGCAGTTCTGGCTGGCCGGCACGGCCATCGTGCTGTGCGCGGCGCTGGCGCTCGACCTCATGACCGCGCCGCTGCTGCTGGCGCTGACCTTCGCCAACGGCATCGGCCTGGCGCTGCGCTGGCCGGTGTTTGCGGCCATCGTGCCCGAGCTGGTGCCGCGCCCGCAGCTGCCGGCCGCGCTGGGCCTGAACGGCATCGCGATGAACGCCTCGCGCATCGTCGGCCCGCTCACGGCCGGCATGCTGATCGCGAGCGCAGGCACCGTGTGGGTGTTCGCGCTGAACGCGGTGCTGTCGGTGGCCTCGGGCTTCGTGGTGCTGCGCTGGCGGCGCGAGCACACACCCAACCCGCTGGGCCGCGAGAAGCTCGTCAGCGCGATGCGCGTGGGCGTGCAGTTCGTGCGGCAGTCGCAGCGCATGCGCGCGGTGCTCACGCGCATCTCGATCTTCTTCTTCCACTCGACCGCGCTGCTGGCGCTGCTGCCGCTGCTGGCGCGCAACCTCGAGGGCGGCGGCGCCGGCACCTTCACGCTGCTGCTGGCGGCCATGGGCTCGGGCGCGATCGTCGCGGTGCTGTTCCTGCCGCGACTGCGCCAGGCGATGGGGCGCGACCAGCTGGTGCTGCGCGGCACGCTGCTGCAGTCGGGCGCCACCGCCGTCATGGCCTTCGCGCCGAATGCATGGGTCGCGGTGCCGGCGATGTTCTTCGGCGGCATGGCATGGATCACGGTGGCCAATTCGCTGTCGGTGTCGGCCCAGCTCGCGCTGCCCGACTGGGTGCGCGCGCGCGGCATGTCGATGTACCAGATGGCGATCATGGGCGCGAGCGCGATCGGCGCAGCGCTCTGGGGCCAGGTGGCCACGGTCACCACGCTGGTCGCCAGCCTGTGCGTGGCTGCCGTCAGCGGCACGCTGCTGATGCTCGCCGCGCTGCGCTGGGTGACCGACGTGAGCGGCGAGGACGACACCAGCCCCGCCCAGGCCGGCTGGGCCGCCGGCCCGCCCGCCGAGGCACCGCAGGAAGACGGCCGCGTGGTCATCACAGTGGAATTCATGATCGACCCGGCCCGCGCCCCCGCCTTCCACCTCGTGATGCAGCAGACCCGCCGTGCGCGCCTGAGCCAGGGCGCCATCGGCTGGGAGCTGCTGCACGACATTGCGCAGCCGGAACGCTATGTGGAGCAGATCGTCGACGAATCGTGGACCGATCACCTGCGCCGCTTCAACCGCGCCACCGCGAGCGACATGGCGCTGCGCGAGCGCCGGCTGGCGTTCCACCTGGGCGAGTCGCCGCCGGTGGTCACGCGCTACGTGGTGCGGCGCTGAGCCGGGCCGCCGCCCGCGCCGCTATCAGTGGAAGAACGTCATCCGTGTCAGGAAGGTGTGGCCGGCCTCCGCCGCCATCAACCACACCAGGACCAGCAGGCACAGGGGCGGCACCAGGATGGCATAGACCAGCGACAGCCGCTCCCAGGCCATGTGCATGAAGACCGAGACGATCAGCCCCGCCTTCAGCAGCATGAAGACAATGATCAGGGTCCATCGCAGGTACCCATGGAAATGGAAGTAGTCGACCAGGTACGACATCGTGCTGAGCACGAACAGCAGCCCCCAGATCTTGAGATAGAGGCCGATCGGATGTTGTTGGCCGGTGTCAGGGTTCATGGTCGTCCTCACCAGAGATAGAACAGCGCGAAGATGAAGACCCACACGAGGTCCACGAAGTGCCAGTACAGCCCGGCGATCTCGACGATCTGGTAGTTGCCCTTCTTGTCGTAGTCGCCGCGGATCAGCTTGAAGGCCACGGTGAACAGGAAGACCACGCCGGCCGACACGTGCAGCCCGTGAAAGCCCGTGATCATGAAGAAGGTCGAGCCGAACTGCGCCGCGCCCATCGGGTTGCCCCAGGGCCGCACGCCTTCATGCAGGATCAGCTTGGACCACTCGAAGGCCTGCATGCCGACGAAGAGTTCGCCGAGGGTCGCAGTCACGATCATCAGCGTGGCGGCGTTCACGCGGTCACGGCGGTAGGCGAAATTGACGGCCATCGCCATCGTGCCGCTGCTGCTGATGAGCACGAAGGTCATGATCGCGATCAGCAGCAACGGGACGTCGGCGCCCGCCACGTGGAGCGCGAACACCTCGCTCGGGTTGGGCCACGGCACGGTGGTCGAGACGCGCACCGTCATGTAGCCGGTCAGGAAGCAGCTGAAGATGAAGGTGTCGCTGAGCAGGAAGATCCACATCATCGCCTTGCCCCACGAGACGTGGAACGCCTGGCGATCGGAAGACCAGTCGGCAATCAGCCCGCGCCAGCCGCTTGCGGCAAGGGTCGGATTCAACGGCGTTGCCGCGATGGTTGCGGTGTTGTTCATGGATGCCTCCTCAGGATGTGCCGCAGACGAAGCGCGCCACCTCCGGCGTCACCCACCCCAGCAGCGCGAACAGCACCAGCCACACCGCCAGCATGAAGTGCCAGTAGCGCGCGCACAGCGCGATGCGCCATGCGGCCCTGGCGGGATCGGGCCATGCGGCGTGCGCCATCCAGGCCCACCCGACCAGCCCACCTGCCAGGTGGAGCCCGTGCATCGCGGTCAACAGATAGAAGAAGCTGCCCGCCGGATTGCCGGCCGGCATCACCTGCGCGCTCAGCAGCGCCTGCCAGGCCCACAGCTGCACGCCCAGGAAGCCCACCGCGCAGAGACCTCCCGCCAGCAGCAGGCGGCGCGCCCGCTTCGGGTCGGCGCCGCGCGATGCGCCACCGGCCCCTTGCAGCGCCACGCTGCCCGCCACCAGCAGCGCCGAGCTGAGCCAGAGCTGCCACGGCAGCGCGATCGTCATCGAGTCGTCGCCGCTCATGCGCATCACGTAGGCCACGATGAAGAGCGAGAACAGCGCGGTGGCCACGCCCATGAAGACCCACAGGCCGATGCTGGCCGCGCTCGCGCGCGCATCGCGGGGCCGGCCGCCGCGGTCGCTCCAGGCGGCAACCGCGGTCGTCAAGAGACCTCCGTGCTGCGCACTGCGGTGCGAGCTTGCTTGGGAACGGCCCGGCGCTGCGCTCATGCCGGCGCTCCCCGGACCTCGCTCTGGCCTTCCGGCTCGGGCTCCCCGGCCCCGGCCTGCGGCGGCGCGTTCTGCGCGACGAAATCTTCCGCCGCGCCCGGCTCTCCATAGGCATAGGCCCACCGGTAGACCACCGGCAGCCGTGGCCCCCAGTTGCCGTGGCCCGGCGGCGTGGCGGGCGTCTGCCATTCGAGCGAGGCGGCACGCCATGGATTGGCGTCGGCCCGCTGTCCGCGCCAGGCGCTCCAGGCGAGATTGGCGATGAAGAGCAGCTGCGCCACGCCGACGATCAGCGCGACCACGGTGATGAACGTGTTCAGGGTGAATGCCGAGGGCGGGATGAACTTGTAGCCGTCGAAGTTGTAGTAGCGCCGCGGCATGCCCAGCACCCCGAGGTAGTGCATCGGGAAATAGATCAGGTAGGTGCCCAGGAAGGTGATCCAGAAATGCAGCTGGCCGAGCCGGTCGTCGAGCATGCGGCCCGTGACCTTGGGAAACCAGTGGTAGATGCCACCGAACACCACCAGCAGCGGCGCCACACCCATCACCATGTGGAAGTGCGCCACCACGAAATAGGTGCCCGAGAGCGGGATGTCCACGCTCACGTTGCCAAGGAACAGGCCGGTCAGCCCGCCGATGAGGAAGGTGCAGAGGAAGGCCAGCGCGAACAGCATCGGCACCGTCAGGTGGATGTCGCCGCGCCACAGCGTCAGGATCCAGTTGTAGACCTTGATCGCGGTGGGCACCGCGATGATCAGCGTGGTGGTCGCGAAGAAGAAGCCGAAGTACGGGTTCATGCCGCTCACGAACATGTGGTGCGCCCAGACCACCACGCTGAGCGCGCCGATGGCGACGATGGCCCACACCATCATGCGGTAGCCGAAGATGCACTTGCGCGCGTGCACGCTGATCAGGTCGGAGACGATGCCGAAGGCCGGCAGCGCCACGATGTAGACCTCGGGGTGGCCGAAGAACCAGAACAGGTGCTGGAACAGCAGCGGGCTGCCGCCCTTGTAGCCCGTCACCTGGCCCATCGACACCAGCGCCGGCATGAAGAAGCTGGTGCCCAGCGTCCGGTCGAGCAGCAGCATCACGCCGCTGACGAACAGTGCCGGAAAGCCGAGCAGCGCAAGGATGGTGGCGACGAAGATGCCCCACACCGTGAGCGGCATGCGCAGCAGCGTCATGCCTTCGCAGCGCGCCTGCAGCACGGTGGTCACGTAGTTGAGGCCGCCCATCGTGGTCGCCACGATGAAGATGAGCAGCGACACCAGCATCAGCACGATGCCGCCCGCATGGCCCGGCGTGCCGGGCAGGATCGACTGCGGTGGATACAGCGTCCAGCCCGCGCCGGTGGGGCCGCCCGGGACGAAGAAGCTCGCCATCAGGACCACCACCGACAGCAGGTAGACCCAGAAGCTCAGCATGTTGAGGTAGGGAAAGACCATGTCCCGCGCCCCCACCATCAGCGGAATCAGGTAGTTGCCGAAGCCGCCGAGGAACAGCGCCGTGAGCAGGTAGATCACCATGATCATCCCGTGCATGGTCACGAACTGGTAGTAGCGCTCGGCATTGATGAACTCGAACTGGCCGGGAAAGCCGAGCTGCAGCCGCATCAGGTTGGACAGCACCAGGCCCACCACGCCCACCGCGATGGCGGTGCAGGCGTACTGGACGGCGATCACCTTGTGGTCCTGGCTCCAGACGTAGCGGGTCAGGAAACTCTGCGGCGCGGGGTGCCCGGCGTCGTCGGCGTGGGGCATGGCCTGCCCCGTGGGCGAGGAAGAGTTCATCGCGCAGCCTTCTGTTCGGCGCCAGCCTGCGCCGGCGGGCTGCCCAGACTCTGGATGTAGGCCACCAGCGCGGCCAGTTCTTCATCGGTCATTTCGATCTTGGGCATGACCGGCGGGAAGCCCTTCACATGGCGGGCCTGCGGATCGCGGATGAAGCTGCGCAGATAAGCTTCGTCGACCAGCGCGGTGGAGCCGTCCGCCATGGTCTCGGTCTTGCCGTGCAGGCCCTTCCAGGTCGGCCCCACGCGCGGGCTGCCGTCGATCGTGTGGCAGGCCACGCAGCCCTTGGCGTCCGCCAGCGCGCGGCCCTGCTCGACGCGTGCGCCGCCTGCCGCAGAGGCGCCGGCCGGAGCGGCCGGCGCCTCGGGCGCCTTGGCCTGCGATTTGGCGAAGCTCGGCAGCGCCGCGTACCAGGCCTTGTAGTTCGCCGGGTCCTCCACCACCACATAACCGCGCATGTTGGGATGGCCCACACCGCACAGCTGCGCGCAGAGCGCCTCGTAGCGGCCCGCGACGCTCGGGGTGAACCAGAAGCGGCTGACCTGCCCCGGCACCATGTTCATCCGGGCGCGGAACGGCGGCACGAAGAAATCGTGCAGCACGTCGTTCGAGCGCATCAGCACCAGCACCGGCTTGCCGAGCGGCAGGTGCACCTCGTCGCCGGGGATCAGGAGGTCGTCCTGCCCGGCGGGGTCGCCCGGGTCGATCCCGAATGGATTGGTGGCGCTGACGAAGCGCGCGTCGCTCGCGCCCAGCTTGCCGTCCGGCCCCGGGAAGCGGAAGCGCCATTGCCATTGCTGGCCCAGCACCTCCAGCACGAGGGCGTCGCGGGGCTCCCTGACGTAGTTCGCGTACACCACGAGGCCGGGCGCCAGCAGCGCCATGATGCCGACGGTGGTGCCGCCGATCAGCCAGCGCTCGAGCTTCCTGTTCTCGGGCTCATGCGCCGCCCGGTGCCCCTCGCGATGGCGAAAGCGCACCAGCATGTAGGCGACGAACACGTTGATGACGACGAAGAAGATCCCCGTGATCACCAGCGTGATGGTCAGGGTGTCGTCCATCGGCTGCCAGTTCGAAGCCAGGGGCGTCGTCCACCATGGATTGAAGACGTGGAACAGCACCGAGCCGAGCACGATGAGCAACAGGGCGACGGCCATGATCATGTGCGGTCCCTCGGCTCGGCATCATGGGTTCAGGGCTCATTCGCGCTTCAGAGAAACGCCGGGATTCGCGGCTCTTCGCCCTCGAACCGGGCCTCGGGATGCGCAGACTGCAGCAGCGCCTCGATGTCCCGCACGCGCGAACGCGGCAAGTCCACCATCAGCAGGATCTGTCCCTGCGCGATGGCGCCCTCGAAACGCTGCAGCCTGGGACTGGGGATGGAAATGCCGATCATGCTGGCCGACCAAGTGCCGACCACGCCACCCACGACGGCCACCAGCACGGCCACTTCCCATTCGGGATCGTCGCCGAAGATCGGAAACATCAGGGCAGCCATGAGGCCGACGACGATGCCGCAGGCGCTGCCGACCGCCCACCCGGTCTTGGCTGCGTGGACCACGTCCGAGGTCTGCCACACGTTGGCCGCATGGAGCCCGGCCATGTCCATGCCTTCCGGTCCGGCGAAATGAATGCGCGCAACGTCGACGCGCGCCCGCACCAGATCGTCCATCGCCCGCCTGGCGCTCGCCAGGTCCGGCATCAGCCAGTAGATGCGTCTCTTCATAGCGTCCCCTTTCCGCCTTGCGACAAGCCGAGGAAACATGAACGACTTATATGCCCAAGGAGAGCCGCCATCAAGGGGTGGTGCATTCGGCGGCCGCGGCGTGGGTAACCCGCCAATCCATCTTTTTTTGACCGAATGGATGATTTAGATCATCATCCCCGCTCCTACTGCCCGTCACCACGAGGTACGCCACGATGAACCCGGTCCCCTTGCGCAGCCGTTTCTGGTCCGACCTGACCAGCGAAGAGTTCTCCCGCCTCGACCGTGAACGGCTCATTGCCGTGCTGCCCGTGGGCGCGACCGAGCAGCACGGCCCGCACCTGCCGATGTCGACCGACACCGCCACCATCGACGGCATGGTGCACGCCACGCTGCCGCACCTGCCCGACGACCTGCCGGTGCTGTTTCTGCCCACCGTGCCCTACGGCAAGAGCAACGAGCATTCGCGCTATCCGGGCACGCTCACGGTGTCCGCCAACACGCTGATCTCGCTGTGGAAGGACATCGGCGCCTGCGTCGCGAAGGCCGGTGTGCGCAAGCTGGTGCTCTACAACAGCCACGGCGGCCAGATGAGCGTGATGGACATCGTTGCGCGCGACCTGCGCGAGGAACACGACATGATGGTCGTGGCCGCCAACTGGTACACGCTGGGCCTGCCCGAGGGCCTGTTCACCGCGCACGAGGGCCGGCACGGCATTCACGCCGGGGATCTCGAAAGCTCGGTCATGCTGCACCTCGCGCCCGACTGCGTGCGCAAGGACCGGTTCCAGAACTTCAGCTCGATGACGGAGCAGCTGGCCGCCGAGAACAAGTTCCTGTCGATCACCCCCAGCGGCAAGCTCGGCTGGCAGATGCACGACATCAACCCCGCGGGCGCCGCCGGCGACGCCACGCGCGCCACGGCCGAAAAGGGCGCCGCCGTGCTCGACCACGTGGGCCGCCGCTTCGTCGAGTTGCTGCAAGAAGTCGACCGCTTTCCGCTCTCGCGCCTCGCCAACGAACCGGCCTGGAAATGATGTCCGTCCCCACCCCACCGCCCCTGGTCACCCTGCGCAACGTCAGCAAGCGTTTCGCCAACGGCACGCTCGCGTTGCAGGGCATGTCGCTCGACATCGGCGAGCACGACTTCATCAGCTTCCTCGGCCCCTCGGGCTGCGGCAAGAGCACCGCGCTGCGCCTCATCGCGGGGCTGACGCGGCTCAGCTCGGGCGACATGCACTGGTCGGGCGCCAACACCGGAAAGACGCAGAGCGACCGCGACCTGGGCTTCGTGTTCCAGGAGCCCACGCTCATGCCCTGGGCCAAGGTGTTCGACAACGTGTGGCTGCCGCTCAAGCTCGCCGGCATGAGCCGCGACGCAGCGGCGCCGGTGGTGCAGCAGGTGCTCGAGATGGTCGGCCTCTCGCGCTTTGCCGACGTGTATCCGCGCGAGCTCTCGGGCGGCATGAAGATGCGCGTGTCGATCGCGCGCGCGCTGGTCACGCACCCGCGCCTGCTGCTGATGGACGAGCCCTTTGCCGCGCTCGACGAGATGACGCGCATCAAGCTCAACAACGATCTGCTCGCCATCTGGCGCGAGCACCGCTTCTCGGTGGTGTTCGTCACGCACAGCGTGTACGAGTCGGTGTACCTGTCGAACCGCATCGTCGTGATGGCGGCGCGCCCAGGGCGCGTGATCGACGAGATCCGCATCGACGAGCCCTACCCGCGCGGCGAAGAGTTCCGCACATCGAGCCGCTACAACGCGCATTGCACGGCGGTGTCCCAATCCCTGCACGGAGCGCTGCATGGCCTCGACATCGATCACTGAGCCCGTCGCCCTCGCGGACGCCAATGCGGATGCGGTGCCCTCCGAGGCCGCGCTGCGCGCCCACGAAGACAAGCTGCGCCGCCGCGAGTCGATGCTGCGCATCGTGGCGCCCGTCGTCATCATCGCGGCGCTCCTGCTGCTCTGGGAATGGACCGTGCGCGCCAACAACATCCCGCACTACATCCTCCCCGCACCCTCGCTCATTCTTCGCACGCTGTTCGACAACTGGGATTCGCTCTCCAGCGCCCTGTGGTTCACGATCAAGCTCACGCTGCTCGCGCTCGGTGCGGCCATCGTCGGTGGCGTGCTTCTGGCGATCGCGTTCGCGCTCTTCAAGTGGGTGGAAATCGGCCTGTTCCCCATCGCCGTGATCCTGCAGGTGACGCCGATCATCGCGATCGCGCCGCTGATCCTCATCTACGTGTCGAACACCACCGCGGCGCTGCTGCTGTGCGCGTGGATCGTGGCCTTCTTTCCGATCCTGTCGAACACCGTCATCGGCCTGAAAAGCGCCGACAGCAATCTTCGCGACCTGTTCCAGCTCTACAAGGCCTCGCCGTGGCAGACCTTCCGCTACCTGCTCGCGCCCAGCGCGCTGCCGTACTTCATGGCGGGCCTGAAGATCGCGGGCGGGCTGAGCCTGATCGGCGCGGTGGTGGCCGAGTTCACGGCCGGCACGGCGGGCAAGGAAACGGGTCTTGCATCGCGCATTCTCGAGTCGAGCTTCCGCACCGAGATTCCGATGATGTTCGCGGCGCTGCTGCTGGTGTCGTTGTTGGGCATCGTGATCTTCATCGTGTTCGCCGCCCTGTCGCGCCTCGTGCTCGGCCACTGGCACGAAAGCGAGATGCGCCGTGAGAACTAGGCTCGCCCCCAGTCTTCGCGCACTTCGTGTCGCTTCGCAAACCCCCTACCGGGGGCAACACCAGCGGCCCGGTAAAGCCGGTTCCGCGGTGTTCCCCGAACAGAGACGACAGGAAGTTCCATGAACTCCGTGCCTGCCGGATGCGACGGAACCAGCGCGCCTGCCGCCGACTGGGACACAGTGCGCGAAGACCTGCACGGCCTCAACCTGATCACCGCGCCGGCGCAACGCAAGCAGCTGTCGAAAGACTTCTACTGGTACAGCCCCATCCTCACCGCGCAGCTCGCGGGCTGCGTGGCCGACCTCGTCGTCAAGGTCAGCACCGAGGACGACGTGCGGCAGGCCGCCGCCGTGGCCGCGAAATGGAAGCTGCCGCTCACCGTACGTGCCGGCGGCACCGGCAACTACGGCCAGTGCGTGCCACTCGAAGGCGGCATCGTGCTCGACGTGACGCAGATGTGCCGCGTGCTCGACATCAACCCCGGACGCATCCGCGTCGAGGCCGGCGCGCGCATGCACGACATCGACCTCGCCGCACGCGAGACCGGGCAGGCGCTGCGCATGTGGCCCTCGACCTGGCATGTGGCGTCCATCGGCGGCTTCATCGCGGGCGGCTTCGGCGGCATCGGCTCATTCCGCCACGGCATCCTGCGCGACCCCGGCAACCTGCTGCGCGCGCGCGTGATGACGGTGGAGCGCGAGCCGCGCGTCATCGAGCTGCATGGCGACGAGATCCAGCAAGTGCACCACGCCTACGGAACCAACGGCGTGATCCTCGACGTCGAGGTCGCGCTGAGCCCGGCCGTCGAATGGGTGCACTGCACGGTGCTGTTCGAAACGTACCGCGGCGCGCTAGCCTTCGCCGTCGCGGCGCAGGCGCCCGCGCTCGACATCTTCCTGCTGTCCACGGTCGAGGCGCGCTTCTCGCCCTACTACACGGCCATGCGCGACCGTTTTCCTGCCGACCGGCATGCGGTGTTCGCCATGGTCTCGCCCGGGTCGATGGCGGACTTTCGTGCGCTGGCCGATGCACAGGGCGGCACGATCTCGGTCGCCGGCACCGAGGCCGAGCTGCTCGCCGAAGGCCTGCCCCCGGCCTACGAGTGCGCCTTCAACCACACGACGCTGCAGGCTCTGAAGGCCGATCGCAGCTGGACCTACCTGCAGGTGGCCTACGCCCAGCCCTTCGACCCGGCCGTGGTCGAGCGCCATCTGCAAATCTTCGGCGACGACGTGCTGCAGCACCAGGACTTCGCGCGCGCCAACGGCGAGTGCGGCACCTTCGGCATCCTGCTCGTGCGCTGGAAGGGCGAGGCCCACCAGTACGAGCTGATCCGCGAGATCGAGTCGCAGGGCGGCTGCAAGATCTTCAATCCGCATGTCGTCACCATCGAGGACGGCGGCATGAAGACCATCGACACGCAGCAGATCGAGTTCAAGAAGCGCAGCGATCCGATGGGTTTGATGAACCCCGGAAAAACACGCGGCTGGTCGCCCGACATGGCCCGCGACCGCTGAAAAAGAATAGTCTTCGCATCCCGTACTTTCCCAAACCTCCACAGGAGCACGTCCCCATGCGCATCCCCGCCTTCCATCTCCGCCCGTTGGCCTTCGGCCTGGCGCTGACCGCAGCCTTCGCCGCGCAGGCGCAGGAAAAAGTGGTATTCGCCACCAACTGGAAGGCGCAGGCCGGCCACGGCGGCTTCTACCAGGCGCTGGTGGACGGCACCTACAAGAAATACGGCCTCGACGTCGACATCCAGCAGGGCGGCCCGATGGTCAACAACCGGCCGATGCTGCCGGCCGGCAAGGTCGACTTCCTGATGACCGGCAACCTGCTGCAGTCCTTCGACAACGTGAAGAACGGCGTGCCCACCGTGGTCGTCGCGGCCTTCTTCCAGAAAGACCCGCAGGCCATGTTCGCGCACCCGGGCCAGGGCTTCGACACCTTCAAGGACATGGCCAAGGCGCCCGTGGCCTTCATCGGCAAGGACGGCCAGTTCAGCTTCTGGCAGTGGATGAAATCGGAGCACGGCTTCAAGGACTCGCAGCTCAAGCCCTACACCTTCAACGTCGGCCCCTTCCTGGCCGACAAGAAATCGATCCAGCAGGGCTACGCGATTTCGGAACCGCTGTCGATCAAGGCCCAGGCCGGCTTCGACCCGGTGGTGCAGCTGCTGGCCGACAACGGCTTCTCGACCTACTCGACCACCGTCGAGACGCGCGCCGACCTCATCAAGAACAAGCCCGAGACGGTGCGCAAGTTCGTCGAGGCCTCGATCATCGGCTGGAACAACTACCTCTACGGCGACAACAAGGCGGCCAACGAGATGATCGCCAAGATCAACCCCGATTCGCCCGTGGCCGCATCGCAGGGCTCCATCGAGCTGATGAAGAAGATGGGCATCGTCGACAGCGGCGAATCRCTCGCCAAGGGCATCGGCGCGATGGACGAGGCGCGCGTGAAGGACTTCTACGACAAGATGGTCAAGGCCGGCCTGTACAAGCCGGGCGAGGTCGACCTGTCGAAGGTCGTCACCACGCAGTTCGTGAACAAGGGCGTCGGTGTCGACGTCCGCAAGAAGCTGACGGGCAAGTAGGCGGCTTCGTTTTTCCCGTGGGTCGCGCGGGGCTTGCGCCGGGGTCAGATGCCGGCGCCTGGGTTGCCATAAGGTACTGCGCGGCCTTTTATCCCCTGGGCTCTGACCCCGTCTCGCCGGCGGCCAACAACCGCCGGGCGAACCGGCCCTCAACCATGAAAACGCTAGTCGTCCACTGCCATCCGAACCCTGACAGCTTCAACCACGCGCTCTACCGCACCGCCCTCGAGGCGCTCCAGCCGCGACATCCCGTCAAGGCCATCGACCTGTACGCCGAGGGCTTCGACCCCACGCTGACATGCGAAGAGCGCATCGCCTACCTCGACAACCCCGACCTGATACGCGAACGTGTGAAACCCCACGTCGAAGCGCTGCTGTGGGCCGAGCACCTGGTGTTCGTGTTTCCCACCTGGTTCCACGGGCCGCCGTCGATGCTCAAGGGCTGGCTCGAACGGGTGTGGCTGCCGGGCGTGGCCTTCCTGCCGGCGGAACGCAAGGGACAGCTCGCGAGGTCGGGCATGCGGCACATCCGGCGGCTCACGGTGGTGACCACCGGCGGCTCGCCGCGCTGGTTCGTGATGGTCATCGGCGATCCGGGCAGGCGGCTCTTCACGCGGGCGCTGCGCGCGCTCTTCGCGTGGCGCTGCAAGGTGACCTGGCTGCAGCTGCACGACATGAACGCCGTCACCGCGAGCGACCGCACCCATTTCATCGAACGCGTCTCGCGCAAGCTGGGCAGCATCTAGCAGAAGAGCCACCGACTCCAGAGGGAGACACAACACCATGAGCCTCGAACGCACGCTCACCGTCCGCGTCGAACGCATCTCGCGCCAGACGCCGGAAATCCTGGCCTTCGAGCTGGCCCACCCGTGGGGCCGGCCGCTGCCTTCCTACGAGGCCGGCGCGCACATCGACGTGCACATGCCCGGCGGCTTCTCGCGCCAGTACTCGCTGGCGCGCGCGCCATCGACCGCCAACGCGGGGCGCTACGTGATCGGCGTGAAGCGCGAGCTGTCGAGCCGCGGCGGCTCGGCCTCGATGCACGAGCGTGTGCGCGAGGGCGACCTGCTGCCGATCAGCGCGCCGCGCAACACCTTCCCACTGCGCGAAGAGGCCACGCATCACCTGCTGCTGGCCGGCGGCATCGGCATGACGCCGCTGCTGGCGATGGCTCAGGCGCTCGCGGCGCGCGGCGCGGCCTTCACGCTGTGCGTGTTCGCGCGCAGCGAGGAGCACCTGGCTTTCGCCGACGCGCTGCGCATGCCTGCGCTGGCGCCGCACCTGCGGCTGCATCTCGACCAGGGCGATGCCTCGCAGCGCATCGACCTGCGTGCGCTGCTGGCGGAGCACGCTCCCGGCACGCATCTGTATGTGTGCGGCCCCGGCGGCTTCATGCAGGCCGTGCGCGACGCCGCCGCGCACTGGCCCGAAGACGCGCTGCACGCCGAGTACTTCGCCGCGCCCACCGACGCGGGCGCGGCCGCCGGCCTGCCCTTCACGCTGAAGCTCGCCAGGCGCGGCATCACGGTGCCGGTGGCGGCCGACCAGACCGCCGTCGACGCGCTGCACGAAGTCGGCATCGACATTCCGGTGTCGTGCCAGCAGGGGCTGTGCGGCACCTGCGTGGTCGAGGGCGACGGCGAAGGCGCCGAGCATCGCGACTTCTGCCTCACGGGCAGCGAGCGCCGCCACAAGGTCGCCCTGTGCTGCTCGCGCGCCAAGGGGCAGGAACTGGAACTCCAGCTGTGAGCGCGCGTCCTCCCATCAACGAAGAAGGCGACGGCGAGGCGCCCGCCACGCGCGGCCGCTCGCGCAAGTACACGCAGGTGCTCGGCCTCATCAACCAGGCCGCCATCGAAGTGTTCGCCAGCGAGGGGCTGGCCGGCGCATCGACGCAGGCCATTGCCGACAAGGCCGGGCTCTCGAAGGCGCAGTTGCACTACTACATCGAGAGCAAGGAAGCGCTGTATCGCCAGGTGCTGCAGGACATCCTCACCGACTGGATCGTGGTGTTCGGCTTCAGCGACGAGGCCTTCGGCCCGCGCAAGGTGCTGGGCGACCTGATCCAGCGCAAGATGATGTTCTCGTTCGAGCACCCGCTGCGCTCGCGCATCTTCACCGCCGAGATGTTGCGCGGCGCGCCGGTCATCGACGACATGATGGACACGAGCAAGCAGCGCACCGACCAGGCCGCCGCCGTGATCCAGAACTGGATGACCCAGGGCCTGATGGACAAGGCCGACCCGATGCTGGTGCTGTTCCACATCTGGGCCGTGACGCAGTTCTATGCCGACCACGCCACCCAGGCCGCGTACTTCCGCAACGTGGCCCAGCAGGGCGACGACAAGGACCGGCGCTACCTGATCGAGCAGGTGACGGAGTTCCTGCTGAAGGGCGCGGGCGTCAAGTAGAAGGCGAGCGCTGGGGCAGGTACATGGTGGCTTCGACTTCCACCAGCACTTCGTCCCCCGGCAAGAAGCGCGACACCTCCACCACCGTGCTCACCGGCGGCTCACCCGGATAGAACAGGCCGCGCACGCGGTTGTAGAAGGCGTAGTGCGGCAGGTGGCGGAAGTACTGCACCAGCTTCACCACGTCTTCCATCGTGCCGCCATGCTCGGCCGCGATCTGGCGGATGCGCTCGAGCACGAACCAGCTCTGCGCGACGATGGGCGCCTCGAACACGTCGACCGACATCTGCCCCGTGGCGTAGCCGACACCCAGCAGCGCGGTGCGTGCGGCCTCGGTAATCGCGTCGTAGCCTGCGACTGCGCGGCGCGTGGCGGGGTCGACCGCGACCACGCCGCTCATGAAGACGAAATCGCCCACGCGCCTGGCGGCGGCGTAATTGGCCATTGGCTTGCCCATGCTCATTGTGTTTTCTCCAGTGCCCGGCCGGCGCGGATGACGGTGCGTTGCCGTCCGCGCGGGCCGATGAGTTCGTGTTCGTCGGTTGCCGCCAACACCAGCAGGTCCGCCGGGCAGCCCGGCGCGATGCGCCCGTCCCATGCGAGCCCCAGGGCTTTCGCGGGGCTCACGGTGACGGCGTCGAGCCAGTCGGAGGCCGGGGCCAGGTGCGCCATCTGCACACCAAGGCCGAAGGTCTCCAGGAGGTCGTAGCTGCCGTAGGGGTAGAAGGCGTCCTGCACGTTGTCGGTTGCCAGGCTTGCACGCAAGCCCCATGCCGCCGCCTCGCGGATGCGCGTGATGCCGCGCTGCACGGGCGTGCGGTCCCAGGCGCCTTGCAGGTAGAGGTTGGTGGTGGGCAGCGCGACGAGGTGAATGCCCGCGCCGGCGCACAGCGCCAGTGTTTCATTGGCAACTCCATCGCCCTGCACCGACAGCGAGCAGGCATGGCCGCAGGCCACGCCGTTCCTGAAATTGCGCGCACGCACCAGTTGCGCGATGCTGCGCAGACCGCTGGCTTCGGCGTCGAGGCCTTCGTCGACATGGAAGTCGAGCCCCAGCCCGTGCTGCTGCGCGAGGTCGAACACGCGCCCGAGCTTGTGGACGATGCCTTCGTTGCGGTAGACGAACGCGCCGAGCACGCCGCCCGCACGCTTCACCTCGCATGCAATGCGCTCGCCAGCGGCAAGGTCGGCGAACAGGTCGAGCGGCGTGAGCGAAACGAACTGCAGCTCGACGCGGCCACGCCATTCTTCGCGCAGTGCCTCGAACACGGGCAGGGCGGCGGGCGGCTCGGGCTGCACCCAATCGAGGTGCGTGCGCAGCGCGCGCGCGCCCGATTGCCATGCGTCGTGCAGCGCGCGCTCCATGCGCAGGCGCAGCGACTCGCCGGTCCAGCTGTCGCGGTGCTTGTTCATGCGGTCGATGGCGGCGAACAGATTGCCCTGCGCCGCACCCACGTCCTGCACGGTGTAGTTCTTGTCGATGTGCGCATGCGCCTCGACCAGTGCGCTCAGCAGCGTGCCGCGCGCGTGCTGCTGTTGAGCGCTGGCCACGACGGACCCGACCCTGTCGCCGGCCAGCGTGACGTCGAACAGCTGCGCATCGCCCGCCGCGAAACCTCGCAGCGGCACCGGAATGCGCAGCGCTTCGAGCTTCATGCGCGCTGCTGCAAAGCGCGCAACCAGCCGAGCCCGGCCGAGGTGCCGCCCGGCTCCGAACCGCGGCGCGGCCGGTATTCGCAGCCGACCCAGCCCTGCCATCCGCACTGCGCCGACACTTCGTCGATCACGTCGAACAGGTACGGGTAGTTCTGCTCGCCGATGTCGGGCTCGTGGCGCTCTGGCACGCCGGCGATCTGGATGTGGCCGACGCGGCCGGTGGGCAGGTACTTGCGGATCTTCATGGCCACGTCGCCTTCGACGATCTGGCAGTGGTACAGGTCCATCTGCACCTTGAGGTTCGGTGCGCCGACGGCCTCGACGATCTCGTGCGCCTGGTCCTGGCGGTTGAGGAAGAAGCCCGGAATGTCACGCGTGTTGATCGGCTCGATCAGCACGTCGCGGTTTGCCTTGGCAGCTTCGGCCGCGGCCCAGCGCAGGTTGTCCAGGTACACGGGCCGCAGCGCATCGCGCTCCAGGCCTTCGGGCACGAGGCCGGCCATGACGTGGATGCGGGGGCAGTCGAGCGCCACGGCGTAGTCGATGGCCCTGGCGATGCCTTCGCGGAACTCGGCCTCGCGTCCGGACAGGCAGGCCAGGCCGCGTTCGCCGCCGTTCCAGTCGCCGGGAGGGCCGTTGAACAGCACCTGCTGCAAGCCGTTGTGCTTCAGCCTTGCGAGGATCTCGTCTTTCGAAAAGTCGTACGGGAAGAGGTACTCCACGGCCTTGAAGCCGTCTTTCGCGGCGGCGTCGAAGCGGTCGAGAAAGGCGAGCTCCGGATAGAGCATCGAGAGGTTGGCGGCGAATTGGGGCATGGGGTGTTTCTACTACCAGCGCGCTCCGAAGGTGCGGCGCAGTTCATCGATCTGTTCGGCGTTCAGCGGTGCAGGCCTTGCGGCGCTCGCAAGCATTTGAAGCCGGGCGGTTTCCTCTAGTTCCTCGAGCACGGCCATGGCGGCGGCCGGCGTGTCGTGCCAGACATTGGGGCCCAGGCGCGTGAGCATCACGGCACGGATCGGGGTGCCGGCAGCGCCGAGGCGCTCGATGGCCTGCGCCACCTGTTCGGCCGCTTCGGGTGCGCCGGGCCGGTGGTACGGAATGACCGGCACGTGGCCGACCTTCATCACGAAGTACGGCGTGAGGGCGGGCAGCAGCTCGTCACCCGGGTTGTTCAACGTGAGCGCCACGCAGTGCGTGCTGTGCGTGTGGATCACACAGGCCGTGTTCGCATCGAACTTGCGAGCGGCTGCGTAGATTCGCGTGTGCAGCGCGATGGTCTTGCTCGCGCGGTCGCCGCTGGTCTGCTGGCCTTGTGCGTCGAGCCTTGCCAATCGGGCCGGGTCGAGAAAGCCGAGGCATGCGTCGGTCGGTGTGATCAGAAAGCCGTCGTCCAGCCGCACGCTGATGTTGCCGGCCGTGGCATGCACGTAGCCGCGCTCGAACAGGCTGCGGCCGACGCGGCAGATTTCTGCGCGGGCTTCGTTCTCGGTCATGCGAGCACTGCAAAGGCCTTGGTGAAGAAATCGTCACTACCGAAGTTGCCGGACTTCAGTGCGATGTGCACACCCGTCTCGGGCGCGGCGTCGGAGCGCGCGTGGCACCACGGCACACCGGGGTCGATCTGCGGGCCGATCTGCATCTGCGCGATGCCTAGCGCCTGCACGCATGCACCCGAGGTTTCACCGCCGGCCACCACCAGCTGGTGTACGCCGCGTTCGACCAGGCCGCGCGCGATGGCTGCAATGGTGCGTTCGACCATCGCGCCGGCCTCCTCGACACCGAGCCTGCCTTGCACCGACTTCACGGCGCCGGCTTCGGCGGTCGAGTAAACGAGCACGGGGCCCTTGTCGATCAAGGGCGTGGCCCAGGCCAGCACTTCGGCGGCAACGTCCACGCCCGCCGCGATGCGCAGCGGGTCGATGGCCATCGCCTGGCCGCCGCGCTGGATGAAATCGAGCACCTGCCGGTTGGTCGCGAGCGAGCAGCTGCCCGAGACCACCGCGGTCCTGCCACCGGCCTTGGGCAACGCACTGGCCTGCGACGAAGGCGCAAGCCCGAAGTTGGCCGGCAGGCCGATGGCCACGCCCGAGCCTGCGGTGAGCAGCGGCATCTTCGCAAGTGCCGGGCCCATGCGCAGCAGGTCGTCGTTCGACACCGCGTCGACGATGGCGATGCCCACGCCCTCGGCCTTCAGCTGAGCGATGCGCTCGTCGATGGCGGCCGCGCCGCGCGCCACCACCGCATAGTCGATCAGTCCCACCTTGCGTTTGCACTGCGCCTGCAGCACGCGCACAAGGTTCGGGTCGGTCATCGGCGTGAGCGGATGGTTCTGCATGCCGCTCTCGTTGAGCAGCACCTCGCCCGCGAACAGGTAGCCCTTGAACACGGTGCGCTTGTTGTCTGGAAAGGCGGGCGTGGCGATGGTGAAGTCGCAGTTCAGCGCGTCCATCAGCGCCTCGGTCACGGGGCCGATGTTGCCCTGCGCCGTGCTGTCGAAGGTGGAGCAGTACTTGAAGTAGATCTGCCGCGCGCCCTGCGCCTGCAGCCAGCGCAATGCGTCGAGCGACTGCGCGATGGCCTCGGCCGGCGCGATGGTGCGCGACTTGAGGGCGACGACGACGGCATCGACGTCGGCATCGAGCGGGCCTTCGGGCACGCCGATGGCCTGCACCACGCGCATGCCCGCGCGCACGAGGTTGTTGGCGAGATCGGTGGCACCGGTGAAATCGTCGGCAATGCAGCCGAGCACGAGCTTGGCCATGGCTCAGCCCTTCACAGGCAGCTTCACGGCCTGCGCGTTCTCGCGAACGTAGTCGCGCAGGATGGCGTCGAAGCTTGCGTCGGCCTTCAGGCCCAGCGCCTCGGCGCGTGCCGCGTGGATGCGGCTGGGCCAGCTGGTGACGATCTTCGCGATGGCCGCATCGGGCTCCCAGTCGATGAGTCCGGTTGCCTCCTTGCCGGCGATGCGTTCGAGCGCCTGCGCCATCTCGCGCACGGTGGTCGTCAGCGCGGGCAGGTTGATGGCGGTGCGTGCCCCCCATTCGGCAGTGCTGGCCGTGGCCGCGCGCACGATGCCCGCGACGGTGTTGCCGGGCGAGGCCAGCGCGACCGGCGTGTCGGGCGACACCGGGCAGCGCGCGCGCTCGCCGGCCAGCGGCTCGCGCAGCATGCCGCTCAGGAAGCTGGAGGCCGCGCCGTTGGGCCGGCCGGGGCGCACCGACACCGTCATGAGCCGCACGTTGCGGCCCTGCACGAAGCCCTTGCGCGTGAAGTCGGCCACCAGCTGCTCGCCGATGAATTTCTGGATGCCGTAGCTGTTCTGCGGCGTCGGCAGCGTGGTGTCCTCGATCACGGCCGGCAGGCGCTGTTCAGGCGAATCTCCAAACACCGCGACCGAGCTGGAGAACACGAACACCGGCGAGTGGCCCGCGCGGCGCGCGGCTTCGAGCAGGCCGCGCGTGGCGTCGAGGTTGCTGCGCATGCCGAGGTCGAAGTCGGCCTCGCATTCACCGCTGACGGCGGCGGCGAGATGGAACACGAGCTGCGTCTCGGCGATGGGCAGCGCGCCGTTGCCTAGTTGTTCGAGCAGGTCGCCCTGCACGAACTGGATGCGCGCGTCGCCGGCCAGGTCGGCGGGCGGCGGCACGCGGTCGGCCAGCGTGATGCGCGACACGGGCTGCGCGGCGCCGCCGGCCAGTGCGAGGTTGCCGCCCGCGAGCAGCGTGCGGGCGAGGCGGGCGCCGAGGAAGCCGCAGCCGCCGGTGATGAGGATGTTCATGCTGTGTGTCTCTGCTTTCTACTTCAGGCTTGTTTTTTTGGAGCCGGCACTTCGATGCCCGGGAAGATCTTGATGACCGCGCTGTCGTCCTCGCGCGCATAGCCCGCGGTCGAGGCCTGCATGAACATCTGGTGCGCGGTGGACGACAGCGGCAGCGGGAACTTGCTGGCGCGCGCCACGTCGAGCACCAGGCCCAGGTCCTTCACGAAGATGTCGACCGCCGACAGCGGCGTGTAGTCGCCCGCGAGCACATGCGCCATGCGGTTCTCGAACATCCAGCTGTTGCCCGCGCTGTGCGTGATGACCTCGTAGAGCGCGGCCGGGTCCACGCCTTCGCGCAGGCCCAGCGCCATCGCCTCGGCCGCGGCCGCGATGTGCACGCCGGCCAGCAGCTGGTTGATGACCTTCACCTTGCTGCCAGCGCCTGCCGAGTCGCCCAGGCGATAGACCTTGGCGGCCATCGCGTCGAGCACGGCGCCTGCCTTCTCGTAGGCGGCGGGCGTGCCGGCGGTCATCATCGTCATCTGGCCACTCGCGGCCTTGGCGGCGCCGCCGGAGATCGGCGCGTCGAGGTACAGGATGCCCAGCTTCGCGAG
This sequence comes from Variovorax sp. 10L421, assembly GCF_056395365.1. Lineage (NCBI taxonomy): Bacteria > Pseudomonadati > Pseudomonadota > Betaproteobacteria > Burkholderiales > Comamonadaceae > Variovorax > Variovorax sp. 10L421. Next base: position 232,821 of record NZ_JBFTJJ010000003.1, on the reverse strand, counting down.
GCGCGCCTCGAGCGCCACCGACCAGTTCGGGTCCACCGTGGAGCACATCACGAACAGGCTGCCAGGCTTCATCGAGGCGGCGCATCCGGGCGTGGTGCCGTCGCCGAACAGCACCGACTCGGTCTGCGCGGCATTCACGACCACGCTGACCACAATGTCGCACTGCGCGCCGAGCGCGGCCAGCGTGCCGCAGGCCGTTCCGCCGTCGCGCGCGAAGGCTTCGGCCACCTCGCGGCGCACGTCGAACACGTGCGGCGCATGACCCGCGCGGCGCAGCGATTGCGCCATGCCGGCGCCCATGGCGCCGAGGCCCACGAGGCCGACGACTGGAAAGTTGGAGGAAGAGGTCATCAGGATGTTCTTTCGATCAGCGATTCACGAGTTGCTTCGGCGTGAGCCACACGCCGATGGCGCCGAGCACCAGCGCCGCGGCCAGCACGTACATGCCGATCTGCGTGCTGCCCGTCAGGTCTTTCAGATAGCCGATGAGGTACGGGCTCACGAAGCCCGCGAGGTTGCCCACCGAGTTGATGGCCGCGATGCCGGCCGCAGCCGCCGTGCCCGACAGAAAGGCGGTAGGCAGCGACCAGAACAGCGGCGCGCAGGTCAGCACGCCGGCCGCGGCGAGCGACAGGAAGGCGAGCGACACGGCGGTGTTCTGCGTGTACGAAGCCGCGACCGTGAAGCCGATGGCGCCCATCAGCGCGGGCACGATCAGGTGCCAGCGGCGCTCCTGGCGACGGTCGGCGCTGCGGCCGAAGAGGTTCATCGCGACGATGGCGCAGACGAACGGGATCGCGCTGAGCAGCCCGATGTGGAGGTTGCCCTGCACGCCCGTGGCCTTGACCAGCGTGGGCAGCCAGAAAGTCAGCGCGTATTGGCCCATGACGAAGGCGAAGTAGATCAACGCCATCCACCATATGCGCACATCGCGGAACACGCCAGCCACCGAGTGCGGCCCCTTGGCGCCGTGCTCGGCATCGCGCGCTATCTCGCGCTGCAGCAGCGCCTTTTCCGCCGCGTCGAGCCAGCGTGCCTGCGCAATGCCGTTGTCGAGGTAGACCAGCACCATCACGCCCACGATCACGGCCGGGACGGCCTCGATGATGAACATCCATTGCCAGCCGCTCAGCGACGCCGCGCCGTGGAAGCTGTCCATGATCCAGCCCGACAGGGGGTTGCCGAAGATGCCCGCCACCGGAATCGCCGACATGAACACCGCGATGATCCGCGCGCGCCGGTGGGCCGGGTACCAGTGCGTGAGGTACAGGATCACGCCGGGGTAGAAGCCCGCCTCGGCCACGCCGAGCAGGAAACGCAGGATGTAGAAGCTGGTCGGCGTCTTCACGAACATGAAGCAGGCCGACAGCAGGCCCCAGGTGATCATGATCCGCGCGATCCAGATGCGTGCTCCGACGCGGTTGAGCAGCAGGTTGCTCGGCACCTCGAACAGGAAGTAGCCGAGGAAGAAGATGCCCGCACCCAGGCCGAACACGGTCTCGCTGAAGCCCAGGTCCTGCCCCATCTGCAGCTTGGCGAAGCCGACGTTGACGCGGTCGAGGTACGCGACCACGTAGCAGAGCATGAGGAAGGGCACGAGGCGCCAGAACACCTTGGCGTAGGTGCGCTTTTCGAGCGCGGCATCGGCTGTGGCGGACGGCGCGGCGTGCGTAGCGCCGGCCGGGAGGGTGGAAGAAGTCATGAAAAGGTTTGTCCCGCTTGATTTGTCAGGTCATCATACAAATTTGAGTTTTGTTGATTGACCCGGGGAAACCCGAAGGCAACGCCTCCTGCGGCGACTTTCTGGTGTCTTTATGTGTCGGCGGACTCAGCTGCCGACAGGCCAGCCTTCGACCAGGGGCCGCGCGAGTTGCGCGCCTTCCTGCTGCCAGAACGCGGGATCGGCCAGCTCGATGCGGCGGATCGCGTTGTCCATGTGGTTCTTGGCCGCCTCGCGCGCGCGCAGCGGGTCGCCAGCCTCGATGGCCTCGACGATGCGCGCGTGTTCCTGCGCCACCTCGCGCGCGAAGTCGGCGCGGCGCGCCTCGTTGGCGCGCGTGACGCGGGTGGCGCCATGCAGGAACTGGCGCAGGTACTGCAGCGTGCCGATCAGGAACGGATTGCGCGCCGCCTCGGCGATGGCGCGGTGGAAGCGCACGTCCTCGTCGGCGCCGTTGCCGCCCGCCTCGACCGCCGCATGCAGCGCATCGATGGCCTCGCGGATGCGCTGCACGTCGTCGGCCGTGCGGCGCTCGGCGGCCAGCGCGGCCACTTCGGCCTCGAGCGCACGGCGCACCTCGACCATCTGGATGACGGCTTCGCGCGAGGCGACGTGCGGCATCTCGAAGCGCAGCGGCTCGACACCTGCGGCACGCACGTACACGCCGCTGCCCTGGCGCGAATCGAGCAACCCCAGCGACTTGAGCCGCGACACGGCCTCGCGCACCACGGTGCGGCTGACGCCGAACTGCTCGGCCAGCGCGGCCTCGGTCGGCAGGCGGTCGCCTTCGGAAAGACGCCCGCTGCGCACCTCGGCCGCGAGCGCATCGGCCACCTGGTCGGCGAGGCGGACGGCGGGAGCGAGGGACTGGAAGCGGGCGGTCATGGGTGCGATGGAGGTGGGGCCTGCGACTCTAACGCAGGCCCTGCGCGGCCGCCGGCGCTCAGTTCAGCGCGTGCCGCGCGGCGTTTGCAATGCTCGCGGCATCCACCCCGAAGAATCCGCGCAGCGCCGCACGCGTGTCGCTGCGGCCGAAGCCGTCGGTGCCCAGCGTGAGGTAGCGGCGGCCTTCGGGCAGGAAGGCGCGCACGCTCTCGGGCACGGCGCGCACGTAGTCGGTGGCGGCAATGACCGGTGCCTTGCCGCTGCCCTTGCCGAGCTGCTGCGCGATGAAGGGCGTGCCGGCTTCTTCACCAGCCAGCGCGCGCTGCTCGCAGGCTTGGCCGTCGCGCGCAAGCTCGCTCCAGCTCGTGACGCTGAACACCTCGGCCTCGATGCCTTCATCGGCCAGCCGCTGCGCGGCCTTGACGACTTCCGTCAGGATCGCGCCCGAGCCCATCAGCGTGACCTTCTTCTTCGCCTTGCCGGAGGCCGGCGAATACACGCCGAAGCGGTAGCACCCGCGCAGGATGTCGCCTTCCGCACCTTCCGGCACATCGGGCTGCGCGTAGTTCTCGTTCATGAGCGTGACGTAATAGAACACGTCCTTCTGCTCGACCATCATCTCGCGGATGCCCGCGTCGACGATCACCGCCATCTCGCCCGCATAGGCCGGGTCATAGGCCTTGCAGTTGGGAATGGTCGCGGCCACGAGGTGGCTGCTGCCGTCCTGGTGCTGCAGGCCTTCGCCGCCGAGCGTGGTGCGGCCCGACGTGGCACCGAGCAGGAAGCCTCGTGCGCGCTGGTCGGCCGCGGCCCAGATCGCATCGCCGACGCGCTGGAAGCCGAACATCGAGTAGTAGATGTAGAAGGGCAGCATGGCCAGTCCATGCACGCTGTAGCTGGTGGCCGCGGCCGTCCAGCTCGCGATGGCGCCGGCTTCGCTGATGCCTTCTTCAAGAATCTGCCCGTCGGTCGCTTCGCGGTAGCTCAGCACCGAGCCGATGTCTTCGGGCGCGTAGCGCTGGCCCACGCTCGAATAGATGCCCACCTGCTTGAACAGGTTGGCCATGCCGAAGGTGCGCGCCTCGTCGGCCACGATGGGCACGATGCGCGGGCCGAGCGCAGCGTCCTTCATGAGGTTGCCCAGCATGCGCACGAAGGCCATGGTGGTGCTCATCTCCTTGCCGGCCGCAGCGGTCGCGAACTGCGCGTAGCTTGCGATATCGGGCTTGGGCACGATGTCGCAGGCGGTCTCGCGGCGCGGCATGGCGCCGCCGAGCGCTTCGCGGTGCTGGCGCAGGTAGCGCATCTCGGCGCTGTCCTCGGCCGGGCGGTAGAAATCCATCGCGATGGCCTGCGCATCGGTGAGCGGCAGGTTGAAGCGGTCGCGGAACTCGATCAGGTCCACGTCGCCCATCTTCTTGTGCGAGTGCGTGGTCATCTTGCCCTGCGCGGCGCTGCCCATGCCGTAGCCCTTCTTGGTGTGGGCGAGGATCACGGTGGGCTGGCCCTTGTGCCTGGCCGCTGCCGCGTAAGCCGCATGGATCTTCACGAGGTCGTGGCCGCCGCGCTTCAGGCGGTCGATCTGCTCGTCGGTCATGCCTTCGGCCAGGCGCGCGAGCTCGGGGTTCTGGCCGAAGAAGTTGTCGCGGTTGAAGCGGCCGTCCTTGGCGGCAAAGGTCTGCATCTGGCCGTCGACGGTGTTGGCGAACACGCGCGCGAGCGCACCGCTCACGTCCTGTGCGAAGAGGCCGTCCCAGTCGCTGCCCCACACGAGCTTGACGACGTTCCAGCCCGCGCCGGCAAAGAGCTTTTCGAGTTCGTCGATGATGCGGCCGTTGCCGCGCACCGGGCCGTCCAGGCGCTGCAGGTTGCAGTTGACCACCCACACGAGGTTGTCGAGCTTCTCGCGCGCGGCGAGCGTCAGCGCGCTCATCGATTCGGGCTCGTCCATCTCGCCGTCGCCGAACACGCCCCACACCTTGCGGCCCTCGCAATTCAGCAGGTTGCGGTGCGTGAGGTAGCGCATGAAGCGCGCGTGGTAGATCGAGCTGATGGGGCCGATGCCCATCGAGCCGGTGGGGAACTGCCAGAAGTCCGGCATCAGGTACGGATGCGGATAGCTGCACAGGCCGCGCGCGCCGCTGCCGTCGGTGAAGGCGGGCGCGGTGAGTTCCTGGCGGTAGTGGTTCAGGTCTTCTTCGCCGAGACGGCCTTCGAGGTAGGCGCGCGCATAGACGCCCGGCGCGCTGTGCGGCTGGAAGAACACGAGGTCGCCGCGGTGCTGCTCGCTGCGCGCATGGAAGAAGTGGTTGAAGCCGGTTTCGAACAGATCGGCCGCGCTCGCGTAGCTGGCGATGTGGCCGCCGAGTTCGCCATACGCCTGGTTGGCCTTGGCCACCATCGCGAGCGCGTTCCAGCGCATCAGCGAGGCGAGCTTTTCCTCGATGGCGAGGTCACCCGGGAACGGCGGCTGGTCTTCCACCGCGATGGTGTTGACGTACGGCGTCGCGAGTTCGGGCTGCCAGCCGATGCGCTGCTGCCGCGCGAGCCGGGCCAGCTCGACCAGCATCTGCTTTGCGCGCTGCGGCCCCTGCGTTTGCGCCAGCGCCAGGAAGGCGTCGCGCCATTCGGCGGTCTCGGCGGGGTCGGGGTCGTGCGAGAGCGGCGTGTCGAGCAGCAGGGCACGCATCTGGTCGGGCGAAATCGGGGCGTTCATATCGGCACTTTAGGCCGCCACGCGAAAAATTAGCTACTGGCGAAGCCAATTCCCTGCAAGCGTCGCAGCATAAAATTCCGTCAATCTTCAACCTTCCGGCATTTCATGCAACTCGACGCCATCGACCTGCGCATTCTCGACGAGCTGCAGCGCGACGGCGCGCTGTCGAACGTGGAGCTGGCGCGGCGCGTGCACCTGTCGCCATCGCCCTGCCTCGCGCGGGTGAAGGTGCTCGAAGCGAACGGCGTGATCGGCCGCTATGTGGCGCTCCTCAGCGCCAAGGCGCTGGGCTTGGGGCTCAACGTGTTCATCTCGATCAGCCTCACGACGCAGAGCAAGCAGTCGCTCGCCGATTTCGAGCAGCGCATCGCCGAGCACGACGAGGTGATGGAGTGCTACCTGATGACGGGCGACAGCGACTACCTGATCCGCATCGCGGTGGCTGACATGGCGGCGCTGGAGAAATTCATCCTGGAACAGCTCACGCCGATTCCGGGGATCGAGAAGATCCGCTCCAGCTTTGCACTGAAGCAGGTCAGATACAAGACGGCGCTGCCGTTGCCAAGGGAGTAGGTACTCCCCCAGGCTTCGCGCACTTCGTGTCGCTTCGCCTTCCCCCTCGCCGGGGGCAACACCAGAGGCCCGGCCAAGCCGGTTCCTCGGTGTTTCCCGAAAGGGGGCTGGCTCCTGCGACGATCAGAGGCCGATCAGGCCGCCGTCGTTTTTCGTGATGACGATGGTTGCCGAGCGTGGGCGGGTGTTGCCGCCATCGGGCCAGTGGCTGAGGAACTTCGTCGGATCGGAGATGTTCCCCTTGGCCGTGCTCTCGCCCGGGTGCTGGATGTTCACGAACAGCGCGCGGCCGTCACCCGATTCGGCGATGCCGGTGATCTCGCAGTCGATCGGGCCGACCAGGAAGCGGCGCAGGCCGTCGGTGCCGGGGGCCTTGCCGATGAAGGTGGCCTGCGTGGCGGTGGTGGAACCGTCGACGTTGGTGATGGTCTTCGCGCCGCCGTCGCCGACCTTGCCCGGCAGGGCGGCCAGCAGCATGCAGTTGGTCACGTCGGTGTACGCGCCGTCGTCGGTTTCCAGCCACAGCAGGCCGGGCGCCGCCTGGCTGAACCACATGCCGTCGGGGCTGGAGAAGTCATTGTCGGCGCCGAGGGCGGACAGGTTCACGTCGGCCGATGCAGTCGAACGAGCACCGAACAGGTACACGTCCCACTTGAAGGTCACCGCGGTCGGGTCGCCGTTGGTGTCGGCAAAGCGCACGATGTGGCCGTTCGGGTTGCCCTTCTGGTCCGTGCCGGTGGTCGTCTTGTCGTTGTAGAAGCGCGGGTTGGCGGCGTCGGTCTTGCCGATCGGACGCGAGCTGGCGTTGGTGTTGGTCAGCGTGACGTAGACCTCGCCGGTCTTCGGGTTGACGGCCGTCCACTCGGGGCGGTCCATCTTGGTAGCGCCGGCGGCGTCGGCGGCGTGGCGCGCATTGACCACCACGTCGGCCGCGTCGGCGAAGGCATAGGCGGAGTAGCTCGCGGTGATGTTGTTGACGCCGAGCTTCAGTTCGAGCCAGTCACCCGTGCCGTCGGCCTTGAACTTGGCCACGTAGAGGCGGCCGTCGTCCATGTACTTGTCGCCGGCGGCCATGCCGCCGCCGATGTCGGCCGCGTCCCAGTTCTTCGTGGAGACGAACTTGTAGATGTACTCGTTGCGCGAATCGTCGCCCATGTACCAGACCAGCGGCTTGCCGGCCACGACCGGGCCCAGGCAGGCGCCTTCATGGCCGAAGCGGCCGAGCGCAGTGCGCTTCTTCGGCGTGCTCGTGGGGTTGAACGGGTCGATCTCGACGACCCAGCCGTAGGTGTTGGAGCCGTTGCGGTAGTCGTCGGCGGCGGTGCCGCCCACGACCACGACTTCGGTGTTCCAGCGGCCGTAGAGGTTGTCGGCCGTATCGGGCGTGACGGTGGCCCACAGCTCGCGGCCAGTACTCGAAACGCCATAGCGGCTGAAGGACGCCAATTCCTTGGCCGTACGGTTGGCATTGTCGTTGGCGGCGATGCGGCGGAAGTAGCCGGCCCAGTTTTCCTCGCAGGTGAGGTACGTGCCCCACGGCGTGGTGCCGTTGGCGCAGTTGTTGAGCGTGCCGCGGGTCTTGCTGCCGTCGGTCGAGTACTTGGTCTTCAGGTAGTCGGTCTTGGCGGCCGGGCCCGAGAAGCTCATCTCGGTGAGCGTGTGGACGCGGCGATTGAGGGTCGAGTCCTGCTTGTAGCTCCAGGTGCTGCCGCTCTTGTTGACCTCGATCAGGCTCACGCCGTGCAGGTAGAACTCGCGCAGCACTTCGTCGGCGACGGTGCGCGCGGCCGCGTTGCCGGTGCCGCTGATGGTCTGGCCGGCGGGGTGCAGGAACAACGGCGTGATGGCCTCGTGGTTCATCACGAGCAGGCCGCGCGATGCGCCGGCGGGGTCCCACTTGTTCGACGCGTTCATGCCGAAGTAGGTCATGCCGTCGTGGTGGTCACCCGCGCGACGGTCGTACGTGGTGGCGTCGTCGGAACCGTCGTTCTTGTAGGCGGCGACGCCCGAAGCGATCGGATCACCCAGGCGATAGAGCACGCTGGCGGTGTAGCCTGCGGGCACGGTCACGACATCGGCGAGGCTCTTGGCCACGGGATTGAAGCCGAGCTTCATCGCAGCGGCAGGTGCGGGCGCGGGCGCGGGTGCGGGCGCTGGCGAAGGCGCCGGGGCGGGAGCGGGTGCCGGAGGCAGCACCGGGAACGCGGTGCCGCCACCTCCACCACCGCCGCAGGCCTGGAGCAGCGCCGTGCCGGCGGTGCCGACGCCCAGGCCGAACAGGTGGCGGCGGCTCAGGCGCGAGGCGATCAGGTCGGTGAACGAGGGGTTCGACGTGGGGTTGGTGCCGATGTCGTCGAGGTCGACCGAAGGATCGTCGGTGCGGGTATTTGCGGTCATGCGCAATGTCTTTCTTCATGGATTGGGGGAAACCAGCCCGTGAAGTTAGGCACTTCGTATGACGGCTCAATGAAACACTCAGCTTCCCGTCAGGTTGAATTGATCCACCAAGTGCCGCGCCCTGCTCAGGGAGCGGGCGACTGCCTCGGCCACAGCGCCCACAGGCGCAGCGGCTGGTTCATGCTCGCCGCGAGGCGGCCCGCATCGGCGCCGGTGCCCGCGAAGTAGTCGGCGCGCACCGCGCCGAGGATGGCGCTGCCGGTGTCCTGCGCCACCACCAGTTTCTGCAGCTGCGCCGCCGGCCCGCTGGACGCCAGCCACACCGGCGTGCCGTACGGGATGCTCTCGCGGTCGACCGCGATGGAGCGGCCGGCCGTGAGCGGCACGCCTTGCGCGCCGCGCGGGCCGAAGGCGGCGTCGACCTCGCTCATCGTCTCTTCGCGGAAGAACACGTAGCGCGGGTTGCTCCACATCAGTTGCGACACGCGCTGCGGGTTCTGCGCGGCCCAGGCCTTGGTGTCGTCGGGCCACTTGCCGACCTTGGTCACGCCCTGGCTGATCAGCCATTGCTGCACGCTGCGGTAGGGCTGCTCGTTGGTGGCCGAGAAGGCCATTCGCACGGTGTGCTGCCAGCCGTTGGCCTCGGTGATGCGCAGGCGCCCCGAGCCCTGGATGTGCAGCATCAGCGCGTCGATGGGGTCGGCCATCCACGCGATCTCGCGGCCGCGCAGCGCGGCCTGCGCCTCGGGCAGGGTCTCGATCTCCTGGCGCGTGTACCACGGGCGGCGCGGCACCAGGCCGTCCGGGGCCTGGTAGATCGGCACGTTGAAGGTGGCGGTGGGCACGCGCGAGGCTTCGTACACCGGCTCGTAGTAGCTGGTGAGCTTGCCCTCGGTCTGGCCGTTCAACGCCTCGACGCGGTAGGGCTGCAGCCGCTCGGTCATCCACTGGCGCTGCTCTTCGGGCGTGGCGATGGTCAGCTGGCGCACGTCGCGGCACAGCGGCGCGAAGGCGGCGTTGGGTCGCACGCAGTTCGCCAGCAGCGCGATCCACGCCTCGTGCAGCGGGTCTTCGCCGAAGCCCGGCAGTTCCGTCCAGCCGACCGGCACCCAGCGGCTCTTGGGATGCGCGAGCGAGCCGGTGAGCGGACCGAGGTCGCGCGGCGGGGTGGCGGAGGGGCGGGCGGGGGCCTCGGGCGTGCGCGGGCCGGTGGAACAGGCGGCGAGCGTTGCTACGATCACAAGCCCGACCAGCCACTGGAGTCCATTTCTCATGGGTTTGATTCTGCTTGAAGCCCTCGCCGCGGGACTCGTGTTCATCTTGATCATCTGGTGGACCATGTTTTCCGGCCGCAACAAGGGCGAATTGCACGACGACGACCCACCCGAAGCCGGCCGCGACGCCACCAACGGGAACCCGCCGCCGGAAACGTGAATTGCTTGCGCAGTCCCGCGCCGCGCAGCCATGTCGGACAATCGCCCCATTGCTATTACTTTAGTAGCAATCATCGCAGCATTGACGCGCGATGGCGAAACTTTTCTTATTTTCCCCAGGGCTTTGAGCCCGTACCATCGCGTACGCCCGGAAGCTAAGCTGTGGCCCGCCTGAATCATCCTTGAAAGGGATTGCCATGAAAAAGTTCGTACTCGCAACCACCGCCACGGCGCTCATCCTGTCCGGCTGCGCCGGCGGCATGACTGACACGCAGCGCAACACCGGCATCGGCGCCGGCATCGGCGCGCTGGGCGGCGCCGCCATCGGTTCGGCCACCGGCGGCAACCGCGGTGCCATCGGCACGGGCGCGGTGGTCGGCGCGGCCGCCGGCGCGCTCGGCGGCTACCTGTGGTCGCAGCGCATGGAAAACCAGAAGCGCCAGATGGAAGCCGCCACGCAGGGCACCGGCGTCGCCGTGACCCAGACACCCAACAACGAGCTGAAGCTGCAGATTCCGAGCGACGTGTCCTTCGACGTGGGCCGCGCCAACATCAAGCCGAACTTCGCGCCGGTGCTCGACCAGTTCGCCAACGGCCTGCGCAACAACCCGAACGCCGAGGTGCGCATCATCGGCCACACCGACAGCACCGGCTCGGACGCCATCAACAACCCGCTGTCGGTCGAACGCGCGGCCAGCACGCGCGACTACCTCGTGGCGCACGGCGTGAACGCAGCGATCTTCCGCATCGAGGGCCGCGGTTCGCACGAACCCATTGCCGACAACAACAACGACGCAGGCCGGGCGCAGAATCGCCGCGTCGAAATCTACATGGGTGAGCGCGGGCCGCGAGGCTGAGCGTTCACCGCATGGGGAAACCGGCCGCGCTGAAAGGCCGGTTCCCGCCACTACCGTTCCATTGGTCCATTAAGAGGGAATCTCATGAGGAAGTTCGTTGTTTCGAGTGCGGCCGCGGCCGCGTTGCTTTTCATCGCGGGCTGCGCTTCGCAGTCGCAGCCGCCGGCCACCGCCGCGCCGGCCGCCGCAACGGCCGCGCCAGCCAACAGCTGGACGGCCCGCCTGGCCGCGTTGAAGACTGATCTCGAAACCTCCACCAAGGGCACGGGCGCGGTGATCGAGCAGACCGCCGACAACCAGCTGCACGTGGTGATCCCGAACGAGCTGTCGTTCGACTCCGGCCGCGCCAACGTCAAGCGCAACCTCGCGCAGGTGCTCGACAAGGTCGCCGAAGGCCTGAAGAGCGCCACCGCCGCCAGCGTGCGCGTGGTGGGCCATACCGACAACACCGGCAGCGAGGAAGGCAACGAGCGCCTCTCGGTGAGCCGCGCGGACAGCGTGCGCAACCACCTGGTGAGCCGCGGCGTGTCGACCACGGCCATCACGACCGACGGCCGCGGCTCGCGCGAGCCGCTGGCCGACAACGGCACGGTCGCAGGCCGCGCACAGAACCGCCGCGTCGAGATCTTCGTCGCCGAGAAAGCCTGACCCCCAGGCTTCGCGCACTTCGTGTCGCTTCGCCAACCCCCTTTCAGGGGGCAACACCTGCGGCCCGGCAAAGCCGGTTCCGCGGTGTTCGCTTGGAAGAGGCCGGGCGCCGCCGTTAAAGATCTCTGAGGCGGTTGGCTAGTTCTACGGCTGACTTCACTTCCATTTTTTCGAACACGCGCGCGCGGTGGACTTCCACCGTGCGCACGCTGATCGCGAGCTGGTCGGCGATCAGCTTGTTCGGCAGGCCCTCGACCACGAGCCGCATCACGTCGCGCTCGCGGTCGGTCAGCTCGGCGATGCGCTCGCTCAGTCCGCGGCGCAGGCGCTGCACTTCCAGCGCCTGCAGCGACGCACTCAACGCATGCTCGATGCGGTCGACGAGCGCGTTGTCCGAGAACGGCTTCTCGCAGAAATCGAAGGCACCGCGCTTCACCGCATCGACGGCCGTCGGCACGTCGGCGTGGCCGGTCAGGAAGATCACCGGCATCGCTGGCAGCAGGCCGCGCTCGGCCAGCCGGTCGAACAGCACCAGCCCGCTGGTGCCGGGCATGCGCACATCGAGCAGCAGGCACAGCGGCTGTGCGGGCAGCGGGCCCTGGTCGAGGAACTGCTCGAACGCCTCGGCACTGCCGAAGTGCTCGCTGGCCAGGCGGCGCGAGCGCAGCAGCCAGGCCAGCGCCTCGCGCACGCTGGCGTCGTCGTCCACGATGAAGATCAAACCGTCGATCAGTGGTTGCATGTCATGGGATCCAGCAGAAGATTGATTGTCTGAAGGGCGCCGTCAAGCGGCCGGCAGCGTGAAACGGAATACGGTGCCGCGCGGCTTGTTCGGCTCGAACACCAGCGCCCCGCCGTGCTGCTCCACCACCGTGCGGCACAGGCTCAGGCCGAGCCCCATGCCGTCGGCGCGCGTGGTGAAGAAGGGGGTGAAGAGCCGCTCGGCCACGTCCTCGCCGATGCCGCTACCCAGGTCGGCCACCGAGAATTCGAGCCAGCGCCGCCCGTCTTCCTGTCCCGTGCCCCCCACCGCGACGGCACGCGCCACGCGCAGCCGCAGCACGCGGCTGCCGGCGTTGTCGGGGCCGTCCATGGCCTGCATCGCATTGCGCGCGAGGTTCAGCAGCACCTGCTCGACCAGCGTGCGGTCGCACATGGCCGCCGGCAGGCGGTCCTCGAGCACCACCTCGATGGTCACGCCGAGCTTGCGCGCCTGCAGCCGCACCAGCGGCAGCACCGCGTCGATCAGCGCCTGCGGCGCGACGGCCTCGCGCGTGCGGTCGCGCCGGCGCACGAAGTCGTGCACGCTGCGAATGACCTGGCCCGCGCGATCGGCCTGCTCGGCGATGCGCCTCACCGCCATCGCCACTTCGCCCTGGTCGCCCTTCGCATGCGGGCCGAGCAGGTTGAGCGAGCCGCTCGCATAGCTGGCGATGGCGGCCAGCGGCTGCGTGAGCTCGTGGCTCAGCAACGATGCCATCTCGCCGACGGTCGCCAGCCGTGCGCTGGCCTGCAGCCGCTCCTGGCTGGCGCGCGAGAGCTCCTCGATGCGGCGCTGCTCGCTCACGTCGATGAACGCGCTCATCCAGCCGGTCTGCACCTTGTGGGCGTTGATCAGCGGCGCTTCGAAGATCAGCACCGGAAAGCGCGTGCCGTCCTTGCGCATGAAGACCGACTCGAAGCCTTCGCGCGGCGGCATGCCGCCGGCAAGGCGCCGGGCCTGCCGCTGCTGATACTCGTGCGCCAGTTCGGTCGGCCAATAGGGTGCGTCGGCGCTGTCCGCCATGAGCTCCTCGGGGCTGAAGCCGACCATCTCGCAGAAGGCCGGGTTCACGTAGGTGATGCGGCCCTGCAGGTCGCGCGCGCGCAGGCCGGTGATGACCGAGTCTTCCATCGCCTTGCGGAAGGCCAGCGCGTCGGCCAGGTCGCGCTCGGCGCGCAGGCGCCTGCGCGTGTCGCGCGCGAGCAGCACCAGCACCGACACCAGCGCGATCGAGATTGCCGTGACCAGCGCGGTGAGCATGTTCGGGAACAGGTCGGGCGCGGCGCGCCAGCCGTCGACGCGCAGCATCAGCGCGGCGCCCGGCAGGTCGATCAGCTGCTGCGAGGTGAACACCCGCGTACCGACTCGCCGCGAACTGCCGAGCGCCACCAGCCGCGTGCCGTCGGCCTCGGTGAATGCCACTTCCTGGCCGCGCGTGAGCGTGGGGCCGACCAGCTCGATCAGCGCATCGCGCAGCGAGTAGCTCGCCACGAGGTAGCCGCCGCCATCGATCGGCAGGCACAGCTCCATCACCTCGATGCCGCCGCCACCGGCGATCGGCACGTAGTGGCTCGGCGAATAGGCCGGCGCGCCGAGCTTGCGCGCGGCGGCGCAGGCCAGCGTCACGTCGGACTGCTCGGGGCCGCGGCTCTCCTCGTCGAGGAGGCGCATGCGGTAGGGCGTGTTGACGGCCTGCTGCGTGCGCATGGCGGCATCGCGCCATTCGAGCCGCAGCCATTCGCGGTGCTCGCGCAGCAGCGCGGCCGCGGCCGTGGACCATTGTGTGCGGTCGGCGCCCGGGGCCTGCGTGGCGCGCAGGCTCTGCGCATTGCGCTGGAAGCCGCTGCGCAGGTCGGAGACGGCGTCGGCGGTGTCGCGGTCGAGCGCGGCCTGCACCTGCTCGACCTCGTGCCGGCCGGCGAGCCACACCACCGTCACCAGCAATACCGACACCAGCACCGCCATCAGCAGCCACAGGAACCAGCGCTGCCACAGCGAGCGCAGCCGCGCGAACGCCAGCAGCGCCCACCGCTGCGGTGCGACGGTCAGCAGCGCATCGGACATCGCTAGAGAACGCGGTGCGAAAGCACGGGCAACTGCGCGCGCGTGCTTTCGACCCTCGCGGCATCGATGTCGAACAGCACCACGCCTTCTTCGCTGGCCTGCTGCGCGACCACCGCGCCCCAGGGGTCGACGACCAGCGACTGGCCCCAGGTCCGGCGGCCGTTCTCGTGCGTGCCGCCCTGCGCGGGTGCGACCACCCAGGCCAGGTTCTCGATGGCGCGGGCGCGCAGCAGCACCTCCCAGTGGGCGGCGCCGGTAGTGCGCGTGAAGGCGCTGGGCACCAGCAGCAGGTCGGCGCCCTGCTTCGCGAGCGCGCGGTAGAGCTCGGGAAAGCGCAGGTCGTAGCACACGCTCATGCCCACGCGCCAGCTGTGGCCGTCGCGCGAGGGCAAGTCGAACACCACGGGCTGCGTGCCGGGCGCGATGACGCGGCGCTCGTCGTAGCGCTCGGTGCCGTTGTCGAAGAAGAAGAGATGGATCTTGTCGTAGCGCGCCACGCACCGCCCCTCGGGCGAGAAGGCCAGCGAGCTGTTGAACACGTGCTCGGCGTCGGCGCTCTCGATGGGCAGCGTGCCGCCGACGATCCACAGGCCGAACTCGCGCGCCGCGTCGGCCAGGAAGCCCTGCACCGCGCCGGCGCCGGCGGTCTCGCGCAGGCCCAGCTTGTCGGTGTCGCGCGCGCCCATCATGCAGAAATACTCGGGCAGCACCGCCAGCTCGGCGCCGGCCGCGGCCGCCTGCGCGAGCAGGCCGTGGGCGCGAGCGAGGTTGGCTTCGCGGGCGATGGCCGACACCATCTGGATGGCTGCGACTTTCATTGCGTGGTCTCCGTTTTCTTGCCTTCGTTCGCGGCCGGCGAACCCGGCAGGCCGGGGATGGCCGGAATGCTCTGGGGCAGCAGTTGCAGCGTGCGCGGCACCTTCGCTATTTTGGGGTCGGCCCAGGTGCCTTCGATATGGAACTCCTGCGTGGCGGCCGCCGCCAGCGGCTTGCTCAATACCCATTGGGCGAGGAAGGTGCCCAGGCCGATGGCCGGGTTGATGGCGGTGGCCACGAGCGCGGCCGTGCCCGCATTGATCTCGGGCACCACCACCACGCGCAGGTTCTGCGTCTCGCGCACGATGTCGGCCGAGCCGTCCATCAGCGCGGCGGCGTTGACGCCCTTCATCTGCAGGTTGTTGGTGCTGGCGATGCCCTTGTTGATCTTCGCGTCGCCGCGAATGAAGTCGAAGGCGAAGCCCTGGCTGAAGACGTCGCGGAAGTCGAGCGTGAGCCGGCGCGGCAGCGCCTGCAGGCTCAGCACGCCGAGCAGCTTGGCCAGGCCCGGGTCGGCCTTGAGGAACTGGCCCTGCTCCACGTCGACCTGCAGCTGCCCGCCCAGGCTCGGGTAGTCGAGCGAGAACGGCGAACCGCGCCAGTTGACATCGCCCTCGATCCGCCCGCGGCCGCGCAGCAGCACGCCCGGCATGCCGAAGCGCGTGAGCAGGTCGCCGGCATCGCTGATGTCGAGCTTGAACGTCATGGCGGTGCGGCGCTGGCCGGCCGCGGCACCAGGCACCGCCGCCCAGCTGCCCTTGGCCGCGAAGCTGGCCTCGGGCATGGTGAAGGTCAGCTTGTTGAGCGCCCATTCGCGGCTCGCGCCCCCGCGGTTGACCGCGTCGATCTCGGCGCGGCCCAGGCGCTTGCCGAGCAACTCGAAATCGTCGATCACGATGTCGAGCGCCGGCAGGGTGCCGGGCTGCTCGTCGAGCAGGGTCTCGACCTGCGTGGCCTCGGCCGGTGCGATCTTCAGCCGCGCGAGCCGCGCATGGAGGCGCCCGGCCTGCGCGTGGCGGTATTCCGCATAGCCGCTGAGTTCGGTGGCGTCGATGTTGGCGCGCCAGACAGCGCCGTCGCGCGTACCGCCGAGCACCACGTTGTGCAGCGTGCGGCCCGCGATGCCGAGCTGCTGCGCGCGCACCGCGATGCGCGTGGGCAGGTAGGCCTGCGAGGGGTCGTCGGCGCGCTCCGCCGTCTCGGTGCCGGTGCCGGTCGCCTCGCCGAGCAGCGCCTGCCATGCCGCCATGTCGAGCTTGGCGACGTTGACGTTCGCGAACACGCCTTTGTCGGGCAGGCTGGCCGTCTCGCCGGCCGCGAGGCCGACGCCGATGCTGCCGCGCAGCACGCGCGCCTCGTTGCCAGCGAGATCGCGCACGTACTGGACGGCGCCGACGCGGCCGAGGTCGAGCAAGAGCTGGTCCTGCGTGGCGACGATGGCACCCTGTTTCGTGGTTTCGCGCGCGAGCACCTTCTTCTCGACGCGCAGCGGCATCTGCTCTTCGGCCGTCTTCACGAGCGGCGGCGGCAGCTGCAGCGCCAGGCCCTGCAGGCTGCTGGTGAGCGAGAACTCGGGCGTGCCGTCGCGCATCGAGAAAGTGGCCGCATAGGGTGTACTGCCGGTCGCCTTCTTCGCGAGGCGGGCGAGCCAGTCGACCTCGCGCGCGCCGCGCAGGCCCTCGGCCGTGGCCGTGCCCTGCGCCTTCAGGGCCACCTCGCGATTCGGGCCGGTGAAGCGGCCGCGGCCTTCGACGCGGATGTCGCCGCCGAGCAGCCTGGCCTGCACGCCGGCCAGGGAAAAGCCGGTTTCGGTGAAGCTGAGCGTGCCCTTGGCCTGCGTGAGCGAAGGCGCCTCGGGCACGACTTGCAGCTCGTTGTCGGCCAGCGCCACAGTGGCCTGCACCTTGGCGTTTTCCATGGCCGCGAGGGGCAGTTCGAGGTGCAGCTTGTAGTCGGCCGAACCGGTGGCGCGCGCGGTCCGCATGATCTCGCCGGTTTCGCCGGCCAGCGGCGCGCCCGCGCGCAGCACCTCGCCGAGCGGCCCCTTGGCCTGCGCATCGACGCGCAGCATCGAGGCATGGTGCGACATGTCGGCGATCTGCGCCTCGGCCTTGGTGATCTCGACACCGGGTGCACCGACGATCCGGCCGCGCGCGTTGCGCACCAGCATGCCGGCGCGCTCGAACACGAGCTCGCCCGACAGGCCGGTGAGCGGCGGCCACACCGGGGCGGGCGTGCCGTTGCGCAGCGGCGCGGAGGACGGCGGCACGTAGGCGTAGTTGACGTCGGCCACCTTGGCGGCGATGCGGAAGTCGCCCTGCTTCGGGTCCATGAAGGGCATGTCGTGCAGGTCGCCGCGCACGCGGAAGTCGACGCTGCTGGCGACGCCCTTGGTGACGGCGTTGCGCACGTAGTCGCGCGTGTGCTGCGGAATGTCGAGCGGCAGGTAGCGGAACACGCGCGTGCCGTCGGCGCGGGTCAGCTTGCCCTGCAGGTCGAGCACGCCGGGAAAGCGTCCGTGGCCGCTGGAGACGGCCGGGTCGCTGGTGCGCCAGGTGGCTTCGGCATCGCCCTCGGCGTCGGTGTTGGCGAAGCGCAGCTTCGACAGCTGCAGCTGCGCGTTGCCGTTGTCGAGCTTCCATTGCAGCTGCGCCGAGAGCCGGTCGATGGGAATGACCGGCTCTTCGAACACGCCCGGGAATTCGAGCGTGCCCTGTGCGATGGCGAGCGTGGCGGTGCCGCCGGTGTGGGAGGCGTCGAAGTCGACCGCGGCGCCGCTCAGGCCGGGGGTGCCGGGACGGGTCTTGGGCGGTGTGGCCGCCGCATCCAGCCTGCCGGGCTGCGAGGCGATGCGCAGGCCGCTGACGCGGCCCTTGGCCTGGTAGCGGCTGGGCGCCCCCAGCGGGCCCTGCCAGTTCAGGTCGACACGCTCGACGAGGCCGCGCGGCGCGTAGGCGTCGAGCATGCGGTGCGTGGCATCGCCCAATGGCAGCCGGTCGGCGATGAGGGCCAGCGCAGCCAGGTCGAGGCGGTCGGCGCGCAGCGCGCCGTGCTCGGGCGTGCGGCCCCGGTTCGGCGTGTGCTGCAGCCACAGGTTGCCACCGGGCCAGCGCAGGCCGTCGCTGGTGTCGAACTGCAGCGCGGTGGTCGAGAACTCCAGCGTCTCCTCGGTGAGCTGCCCCGCGAGGCGGCCGGTGACGGTGCGCAGCACCAGCGGCTGCAGGCCCTTGTCGAGCGACACGTCGACCTTGTCGAGCCCCAGGTCGGCCGCGCCGCCGACGACCTGGCCGTCGTCCACGTCGGCCCACACGCGCAGCGCGCCGTTGCCTTCGCGGATGCGGGCGTCGAGCGACACGTACTGGCCCAGCCGGGTCACGTCGATGTAGGGCAGGTCGGCATAGAGCTGGCCGTCCCAGGTCTGCCAGTGGCCGCTGCGGATGGACAGCAGCGGCTGGCGGAACTGGCCGCGCAGGGTGAAGCGCTGGCCCCAGCCGGCCGGCGGCGTGGCGTCGAGCCGCAGCCCGTGGCGCCGGGCGCTGTTGCGCGCGACGAAGCGCACGTCCGTCAGCAGCAGCGGTTCGGCCTGGCGCTGCTCGTCGGTCCAGCGCACGGTGCCGCCTTCGATGACCAGTTCGCGCTGGGCAAAAAACCAGTCGGCACCGCGAGTTTCTCCGCTCGTGTCGGTCGCCATGTGCAAACCGGCCACATGGAGTTTTCCCTGAGTGTCGCGGCGCACGTCGAGTTGCGGTCCCTCGATGTAGAGCTGCTCGAAGTTGAGCCTCCAGAGCGAGCGCGGCGACACGCTGGCCACCACGCGCACGAGGCGCAGGGCCTCGCGCTTGCCGGCGTCGAGCAGCACCACGTCGCGCAATTCGAAGGCCGGGAAAAGCCCTTCGGAGCGGGCGGTGATCGATCCGATGCGGACCGGCACGCCGATCGCCTTGCTAGCCTGTGCCTCCAGTGCACCGCGGAAATCGCCGATTCGCGGCACAATCCACGCGTGTAGGACAACGACTGACAGCGCCAGCAGAAGCCATGCAGCGATCAACAGACTCAGCAGCCAGCGCGCTGTCACAGCGGTTAATTTGAGCAGACGTGAAGGGGAAGACGCCGTGTCGTTCATTGAGGATCGCGCTGTGTCGGGAATTATGACCGCCAGCATTCAGAGGGGTTCCACGGAAACCAGCATCAGTGTGAACCACTTGCCAGACACTTCGACGCAGGCCGCGTCATCTTCTTACTCACGCTTCGTGCAGCGCCTGCGTCGCAGGTATGCGGCCGAGCTTTCATTGCTTCCCCCTGGTGCGCCGCGGCGCGAGTCGATGATGGTGGCTTACGAGGCATTGCGCCGGCGTGGGGACAACGTCGGCGATGCACTGCGGATTGTGCGGCAGCTCGTGATGGAGCGGCTCGTGACCCTCGACTGCGACGAACAGGCGCCGCTGGCCGTGGTGACCACCGCCGTCACCGAACTGGCCGAGCTGGCACTCGATATTGCGTGCCAGGACGCCTGCCACGAACTCGACACCGCGCACGGCGCCCCGCTTGGCCCCGAAGGCCAGCGCTCGCAGCTGTGGATCGTCGGCATGGGCAAGCTCGGCGCGCGCGAGCTCAACGTGTCGAGCGACATCGACCTGATCTACCTCTACGACGTCGACGGCGAAACCGCCGGCGATGCCGACGGCCGCGGCCGGTTGTCGAACCAGGAATACTTCGGGCGCGCCGTGAAGCGCATCTACGCGCTGGTGGGCGACACCACCGAGCACGGCTTCGTGTTCCGTGTCGACCTGGCGCTGCGGCCCAACGGCAATTCGGGCCCGAGCGTGGTCTCGCTCGATGCGCTCGAAGAATATTTCCAGGTGCAGGGCCGCGAGTGGGAGCGCTTCGCCTGGATGAAGAGCCGGGTGGTGGCGCCGCGCGACATCGTGCTCGCGGGCCAGGCCCAGGGGCTGCGCGGCGCGGTGCTGCCTTTCGTGTTCCGGCGCTACCTCGACTACAGCGTGTTCGATTCGCTGCGCGTGCTGCACCGGCAGATCCGCGAGCAGTCGGCGCGCCGCAGCGCCGGGCGGCCTGAGCGCGCCAACGACGTGAAGCTGTCGCGCGGCGGCATCCGCGAAATCGAGTTCACCGTGCAGCTGCTGCAGGTGGTGCGCGGCGGCCAGTTCCCCGAACTGCGCACGCGGCCCACGCTCGATGCGCTGCAGCGCCTCGCGCGCGCCAACCTCATGCCGCAGGAAACCGCCGATGCGCTGGCGGCGGCCTATGAGTTCCTGCGCCGCGTGGAGCACCGCATCCAGTACCTCGACGACCAGCAGACCCACGCGCTGCCGGTGTCCGACGACGACCTGCGCTGGATTGCCCAGACCATGGGCTACGACTGCTGCGCCTTCCTCGAGCAGCTCGACACGCACCGCGAGTTCGTCGCGCAGGAGTTCGACAAGCTGCTCGGCGGCGAGAAGCCCTGCAACGGCAAGTGCAATGGCAAGAAGGCCTCCGCCGCGCCGGCCGATCTCGCCGATCTGCTCGACGATCTGCCAGCCGCCTTCGCCGACCGCATCCGCGACTGGTGCGAAACGCCGCGCGTGCTCGCCCTGCGCGAGGAGACGCGCGGGCGACTGCGCCAGCTGGTGCAGCGCACCGGCCAATGGCTCAAGGAGCCCGATGGCGACGGCCCGGGACAAACGCCGCGCCATGTCGACGCGGCCTTGCGCTGGGCCGACTGGATCGAACCGCTGCTGCGCCGCGAGAGCTACCTCGCGCTGCTGGTCGAACGCCCGGCCGTGCAGCAACGCCTGCTGCGCCTGCTCGGCGCCGCGAAGTGGCCCGCGCGCTACTTGATGCAGCACCCGGGCGTGATCGACGAGCTGGCGAGCGACGAAATGCTGTCGGGCCGCTTCGTGGCCGCCGAGTTCGAGCGCGAGCTCGAGGCGCGCCACGCCTCGCTCACCCGCACCGGCGAAGCCGACGAAGAGCGCCTGCTGAACCTGCTGCGCCACGCCCACCACGCCGAGGTGTTCCGCACGCTGGCACGCGACGTCGATGGCCGCATCACGGTCGAGCAGGTGGCCGACGACCTGAGCGCGCTGGCCGACACCACCTTGCGCGTGACCGCCCACTGGTGCTGGCCGCACGTGCGCAACCGGCACCGCGAGGTGCCGCAGTTCGCGATCATCGGCTACGGCAAGCTGGGCGGGAAGGAACTGGGCTACGGCAGCGACCTCGACATCGTGTTCGTCTATGACGACGACGACGAGCGCGCCGGCGAGGTCTACGCCGCCTATGTGCGCAAGCTCATCAACTGGCTCACGGTGAAGACGCGCGAAGGCGACCTGTTCGAGATCGATACCGCCTTGCGTCCCAACGGCAACTCGGGCCTGCTGACCACCAGCTTCGAAGCCTACGAAAAGTACCAGCTCGGCCGCGGCAGCAACACCGCGTGGACCTGGGAACACCAGGCCATGACGCGCGCGCGCTTCGTGCTCGGCAGCGAGGACCACGGCGCCGAACTCGGCGCGCGTTTCGACCAGGTGCGCGAGGCCGTGCTGGTATCGCCGCGCGACCGCGAGGCGCTGAAGGCCGAGATCATCGCGATGCGCGACAAGCTGCGTGGCGCGCGGCCCGTGAAGGCCGACCGGTTCGACGTGAAGCACAGCCCCGGCGGCATGGTCGACGCCGAATTCGCGGTGCAGTTCCTGGTGCTGTCGTCGTCGGGCGAGCACCCCGAGCTGATTCCGAACGTGGGGAACATCGCCCTGCTGCTGCGCGCCGAACTCGCGGGACTGCTGCCTGAAGGCGTGGGCCGCAATGCGGCACGGGCCTATCGCGAGCTGCGCCGCGTGCAGCATCGCGCGCGCCTGAACGAAGAGCCGACCCAGGTCACACCGCCCGCACTGGCCGCCGAGCGCGACGCGATGCTGGCACTATGGAAGGCCGTATTTGGCTGACGGCGTCCGTTCTCCCGCCACCACCGCGCTGGCCGCGTGCGCGGTCGCCGTCGCCATCCTTCTTGCGGGCTGCGCCAGCGGTCCGCGCAGCGGCGGCGGCGTTGCCAGCGCCCGCGACGGGGCAGGCACGAACATTCCGCCGGACCTCGCCAGCGTACCCGACGCCGAGCCCCGCATCGAATCCATCCGTGCCAGCGGCGGCACCAGCAAGCCGTACACCGTGCTGGGCCGCGGCTACCAGCCGATCACCGACGACCGGCCCTTCCGCGAATCGGGGCTGGCCTCCTGGTATGGCCGCAAGTTCCATGCGGCATCCACTTCGAGCGGCGAGCCCTACGACATGTACGCAATGACCGCCGCGCACAAGACGCTGCCGCTGCCGAGCTACGTGCGCGTGCGCAACCCCGCCAACGGGCGCGAGGTGATCGTGCGCGTGAACGACCGCGGGCCCTTCGTGGACGGCCGCGTCATCGACCTGAGCTACACGGCCGCGCTGAAGCTCGACCTGCTGCGCGGCGTGGCGCCTGTGGAGATCGAGCGGATCACGAACGAGGACATCCGCACCGGCGCATGGCGGCGCGACGCCGGCACGGCCTACGCCGCTGCGCCCGCCCTCGTGCCCGTCTCCGCGCGGGTGCCGGCGGCACGTGTGGCGAGCGCGCAGCAAGTGCGGGTGCCGGCCGAATGGGTGGCGCCGATAGCCGCGGCGGACAACGACATGCCGCCGCCCGCGTCGACGATGCCGGTCGCGCCGCAGACACCGATGGCGACGGGCAATCCGCCCGGCACCGAAACCGAATCGGCACAGTGGCCGCCTTCCACGCCGCCACGCCAGGCCATCGTGGTGAACGACCTCGCGCCGCTGCAAGCCGCACCTTCACCATCCGCGCTGCCGGCGGCCGGAGCGCCCGCACCGTCCACCGCCCTGCCGGGCTTCTGGGTTCAGCTCGGCGCGTTCCGTGAGCGCGAAGGTGCCGAGAGCCTGCAGAACCAGGCGTCCCGCGGCGTGCCTTCGCTGGCATCGCAGCTGCGGGTTTTCAGCGAGGCTGGCACGCACCGGCTGCAGGCCGGTCCCTTCACCTCGCGCAATGCGGCCGGCGAGGCGGTCACGCAGCTGCGCGAGAGCCTGCGCATCTCGCCGATGGTGGTGGAGCGCCGCTGAGCGCTGCCCTGAGGCCGCCTCGGCGACGGCTCAGGGCATGGCCTTGACGGCCACCGGCATGCGCATGCCGACGCCCATGCGGTTCCAGGCATTGATCTGCGCGATGGCGACGGAAAGCTCGGCGATCTCGACTTCGCTGAAATGCGCCCGCAGCGCCTCGAACTCGGCGTCGCGGCCGCCATGGTGCTCGGACAGGCGCGTCAGCGTTTCGGCCCAGGCGAAGGCGGCACGCTCGCGCTCGCTGAAGAAGCTCACTTCGCGCCAGGTCGCGAGGCTGTTGATGCGCTGCCAGTCTTCGCCCTGCTGGCGCAGGTCGCGCACGTGCATGTCGAGGCAATAGGCGCAGCCGTTGATCTGCGAGACACGGGCGTAGACCAGGTCGAGCAGCGTCTTGCCGAGCGTGGTGGCCTCGTAGGCGCCGTTCACGCCGAGCATGGCCTGGAAGGCCTTGGGGACGGTCTTGTACCAGTTGAGACGGGGGGTGCTGTTCATGGTGCTCTGACTCCAATGAGTGGGTTGAAACGAATCTGCCTACCCCCTGAAGACGTGCCGGCCGAGCGCCTTGTGACACACCGCGCGAAATTATTCTTTCGACGAAGAAAAATACAGGCGTGCGATGTGCGCCAGCTTGTCCGGGTTGCGCTGCGCGCGGATGCGCACGATCCGCTCGTCCTCGATCTCGAAGGTCTGGGCCGATTCGAGTGCGCCGTCGACGAAGCGCAGCAGCCCGGGCTCGCCGTTGATCTCGACCAGCTCCATGCGCACCGCCGGCCCCAGGCGGCGCCAGAGCGCGAAGTAGAGCTGCGCCAGGCGCTGGCTGCCGCGCAGGATCTTGCTGAAGCTCTGCACCTTGCCGCCGCCGTCGCCAATGAGTTCGACGTCCTCGGCCATCAGCGCTTTCAGGTCCTGCAGGCTGCCGCGCGCGGCGGCGTCGGCGAAGGCGCGCAGCAGGCGCTGGTGCGTTTCGCGCGGCACGCTGAAGCGCGGGCGCCCCTCCTGCACCTGCGCCTTGGCGCGGTGCACGAGCTGGCGGCAGGCGGCCTCGCTCTTGCCGAGCGTGCGGGCGATTTCGTCGTAGTCGGCGTCGAACACTTCGCGCAGCAGGAAGGCGGCGCGGGCCTCGGGCGCGAGGCGCTCCAGCACCGCGAGGAAGGCGACGGAGATGTTGTCGGCGCGCTCGAGCAGCTGTTCGGGGCTTTCCGGCGCATCGGTCAGCACGGGCTCGGGCATCCAGGCGCCGATGTAGTGCTCGCGCTGGACCTTGGCGGCGCGCAGCCGGTCGATCGACAGGCGGGTGACGACGGTCACGAGCCAGGCTTCGGCGCTGTCGAAGCTGGCCTTGTCGGCTTCGTGCCAGCGCAGCCAGGCGTCCTGCACGACCTCTTCGGCCTCGGCCATGGAGCCGAGCATGCGGTAGGCGATGCCCTGCAGGCGGCCGCGTTGGCTGTCGAAGGTGAGGGTCGGGTCGTCCATGGCCATAAGACGGATGACAGCCGAGGTTTGTGACAACCCCTAAAGAGGGGGCGGCATTTCCGGCAGGGCCGCCGCGCACGGCCGCCCCCCGCAGGGGGCTGGCGAAGCGACACGAAGCGCGCGCAGCCTGGGGGCGAACAACAGCTATGCGCCTTGGTATTCAGGCTTGGGGCCGAGGGTCGCCGCGATTTCCTTGCGGTACCGGTTCAGCTCCTGCACGGTCTTGAAGCTGCGGTTCATCAGCAGGCTCAGGTTGTGCAGGATGCGCTCGCCGACCTTGGTTTCCCAGACGGCGTCGAACTTGATCTGCTTGTCGAGCCAGTGCTCCAGCCAGTCCGGGTCGGGCATGCGGCTCTGGATGGTGTCGTTGGGGAACAGCGCCTTGTTGACGTGCAGGTTCGTCGGATGCAGCGCCTGCGCGGTACGGCGCGCGCTGGCCATCAGCACGCCGACCTTGGTGAAGGCGGCACGGGCCTCGTCGCCGAACTTCTCCATCGCGCGCTTCATGTATCGCAGGTAGGCGCCGCCGTGGCGGGCTTCGTCCTGGCTCAGCGTGGTGTAGATGTGCTTGATGACCGGCTCGGTGTGCCACTGGGCGGCGCGGCGGTACCAGTGGTTGAGGCGGATTTCGCCGCAGAAATGCAGCATGAGGGTTTCGAGCGGCGGGGCCGGGTCGAAGTCGAAGCGCACTTCGTGCAGTTCCTGCTCGGTGGGCGCGTGCTTGGGGCTGAAGCGCTTCAGGTATTCCATGAGCACCAGCGAATGCTTCTGCTCCTCGAAGAACCAGATCGACATGAAAGCGGAAAAGTCGCTATCGTGGCGGTTGTCGCGCAGGAACATCTCGGTGGCCGGCAACGCCGCCCACTCGGTGATGGCATTCATCTTGATGGTCTGGGCCTGCTCTTCCGACAGCAAGGAAGCGTCGAACGACTGCCAGGGAATGTCCTTGTCCATGTCCCAACGGACGGATTCGAGTTGTCTGAAGAGTTCCGGATAGAGCATCAATGTCTTTCTATGGCCGCCGATTTTAGTCGGCCCGTTTGGCGCGACCATGACAGACGCGCGATGATGCGGATATACGCGCCGCTGCGGCACGGATGCACACCTCCTTTTTGAACCAGGATCCCGCGATGCGAACCCTTTTCTTATTGTCGACGCTCTGGCGATGCGCCCCCGCGGTTTCCCTCGTGGCGGGCCTCGTTTCGATGCTGCCGGCCCACGCCCAGACAGCCTCCGCGGCACCCGCTCCGGCAGAGGCCGCGGGATGTCCTGCAATCCTGCAACACACCTTCCCAAGGCTGCAGGACGAAAAACCCCAGTCTTTGTGCCAGTATTCCGGCAAAGTGGTTCTGGTGGTCAATACGGCCAGCTTCTGCGGTTTCACCCCGCAATACAAGGGGCTGGAGTCGCTGGACATGAAATATCGCGCGCGCGGGCTCGTGGTGCTGGGCTTTCCGTCGAATGACTTCGCCCAGGAATCGGGCTCCAACAAGGAAATTGCCGACTTCTGCGAAAGCACTTTCGGGGTGAAATTCCCGATGTTCGCCAAGTCGTCGGTGCGCGGCACCGACGCCAATCCGCTGTTCAAGCAGCTCGCGCAGGCCTCGGGCACCACGCCGAAGTGGAATTTCTACAAATACCTGATCGGCCGCGACGGCAAGGTCGTACAGGCGTGGTCGAGCATGACGGCGCCCGATGAGAACGGCTTCGTGAACGTCATCGAGAAGCAGCTCGGACCCAATTGACACCGACACGTCCGGTCGTGGTGAATTTGGCGACACAAACGTTTACCAAACGAGCGGGAACCGTGCAGCGGATGCCGCGCTCCTAAATCGCGTGGGCAGCGATTGCCCACCCGTTTTCATGTTGCGAGGTCTTCCGGGTGCTTGTCGTCCGGTCGAAATCCCGAGGCGATTCTTCTCCTCCTCCCTCCCTCCCTCCTTCGCGTCGGGGCGCCTCGCAGCATTTTTGTCTTCCAGCCGCAGACGTTGAAAAGGCGCCTCGCGGCGCCTTTTTTCAGGGTTTGGTGTCGATGAAGCTGGGCCGCAGCATCAGCTTGTCGTACAGCTTGGCCAGGTTGCCGTGCTCCCCCCGCCAGTCGATATCGGGAAAGCGCAGGTCCAGCCAGCCCAGCGTGCAGCCCACCGCGATGTCCGACAGGCTCAGATGGATGCCGCTGCAGAAAGGCTTGTCGCCCAGGCCCTTGGCCATCGCGGCAATGCCGCCCTCAACCTTGTTGCGCTGGCGCTCGATCCAGGCTGCGCTGCGTTCGCCGTCGCTGCGCCCGGCCCAGGTGGCTTCCAGGCGCCAGAGCACGCCGGCGTCCATGACGCCATCGGCCAGCGCCTCCCAGGTCTTGACCTCGGCGCGCTCCCGGCCTTGCTGGGGAATCAGCTTGCCGACCGGCGAGAGGGTGTCCAGGTATTCGACGATCACGCGGGAGTCGAACATCGCCTCGCCGCCTTCCATGATCAGGCAGGGAACCTTGCCGAGCGGGTTGGAATGGGAGATCGTGGTGTCGGAGGCCCAAACGTCCTCGAGCACGAACTGGTAATCGAGCCGCTTCTCCGCCAGCACCACGCGCACCTTGCGCACATAAGGGCTGGCGGCGGATCCGATCAGTTTCATGAAGACTCTCTCCCTGCTTAAATGACGTTTGTTGAGAGTCATTTTAGGTGAACGGGGAAACCGGAGCCCGAATCGGCCCCAATCTGTCGGGACCACCCCACGGACCGGCGGCCGCCTAAAATTCGGGCATGAGCTTTTCCACCGTCTCCGCCCTCTCCCCCCTTGACGGCCGCTATGCGGCCAAACTCGCGGCACTGCGCCCGCTGATGAGCGAACAGGGCTATATGCACCGCCGCGTGCAAGTCGAAGTGGCGTGGTTCATTGCGCTGTCCGACTGCGGCTTCGCCGAATTCAAGCCCCTCACGGGCGGCGCCCGCAAGTACCTGCTGGGCCTCGTGTCCCATTTTTCCGAAGCCGACGCACTGGCCATCAAGGAAATCGAGAAAACCACCAACCACGACGTGAAGGCGGTCGAATACTGGATCAAGTCCAAGTTCGAAGCCCGGCCCGAGCTGCTCGCGGCCGCCGAGTTCGTGCACTTCGCCTGCACCAGCGAGGACATCAACAACACCAGCCACGCCCTGCAGATCCAGGCCGCGCGCGACAAGGTGGTGCTGCCGGCCATCGACGGCCTGATCACCAAGCTGCGCGAAATGGCGCACCAGTTCGCCGGCGTGTCGATGCTCTCGCGCACGCACGGCCAGACCGCCAGCCCGACCACGGTCGGCAAGGAAATCGCCAACGTGACGGTGCGCCTGTCGAAGGCCCGCGCGCAGATCGCCGCGGTGCAGCTGCTGGGCAAGATGAACGGCGCGGTCGGCAACTACAACGCCCACCTGGCCGCCTGGCCTGACTTCGACTGGGAAGCCTTCAGCCGCAAGGTGATCGAAACGCCCGCGCCGCTGGGCCTGGGCCTGAACTTCCAGCCGTACAGCATCCAGATCGAGCCGCACGACTACATGGCCGAGCTGTTCGACGCCGTCGCGCGCATCAACACGATCCTGATCGACTTCTCGCGCGACATCTGGGGCTACGTGAGCCTGGGCTATTTCAAGCAGCGGCTCAAGAAGGGCGAGATCGGCTCCTCGACGATGCCGCACAAGGTCAACCCGATCGACTTCGAGAACGCCGAGGGCAACCTGGGCCTGGCCAACGCGGTGCTGCGCCACCTGAGCGAGAAGCTGCCGATCAGCCGCTGGCAGCGCGACCTGACCGACAGCACGGTGCTGCGCAACATCGGCGTGGCCTTCGGCTACGCCACGCTGGCCTACGCGAGCCTGGCCACCGGCCTGGGCAAGCTCGAACTGAACGAGGAAGCGCTGGCCGAAGACCTCGACGCCTCGTGGGAAGTGCTGGCCGAGCCGATCCAGACGGTGATGCGCCGCTTCGGCGTGCAGGGCGCCTACGAGCAGCTCAAGGAAGTGACGCGCGGCAAGACCGTGACGGCCGAGGCGCTGCACGGACTGATCCGCTCGCTCGCCATTCCGGAGGAGGAAAAGGCCCGCCTGCTGGCCATGACCCCCGCCAGCTACGTGGGCAAGGCGGCGGAACTCGCCAGTAGAATTTAGGCTTCCTGTATCGATGCACCAGCCGCCTGAAGGCGGCTGTTTTGCGTCGGTGGTTATCTTTTCCAGCCAACGCCCCCGCGGGGCGCCAGCCAACAACATTCTCCGAGGGGCCCGCCGCTCCTCTGTTGGTCATGCGCACCCCTCTGAGACGCCTCTGGCTCAAGGTTCATCGCTGGATCGGCCTCACGCTCGGTCCGATCCTCGCACTCACCGCCCTGCTCGGCGCCGTGCTGGTGATGGCGCTGCCGCTCGACCGCCAGGCGCATCCCGACTTCTTCATCGCCCGCTCGGCCGGTGATGCCACCACGGCCGCGCTGCCGCTGGAGCCCCTGCGCCAGCGCCTCGCGGCCGAGTTCGGCCCCGACGCCAACTTCACGCTGCGCCCACCGCGCAAGCCCACCGACACGCTGTGGGTGCTGGTGCGCGGCAAGTGGGAAGGCACGCTCTACCTCGACCCCTCCACCGGCGCCGAACAGGGGCGGCGCGGCACGCACGAGGGCGCCTACAACATCCTGTTCGAACTGCACAGCAGCCTGCTGCTGGACGACACCGGCAAGGGCGTGCTCGCCTTCGCCGCGCTGGCCTACCTGTTCCTGCTGGTCACGGGCATCGTGCTGTGGTGGCCGGTGCGCTGGCCGCCCTCGCTGCGCATCGTGCTGAACCGCGGGCTGCTGCGCGGCTTGTTCGACCTGCACCGCACCGGCGGCGCGGTGCTCGGGCTGCTGATCGCGGTGTCGGTGGCCACGGGCGCGTACATGGCGTGGCGGCCGCTGGGCGATGCCATCTCCCGCGCGATGGGGCAGCAGCCGCTGAAGCCGCCGATGATCGCCAAGGGTGCGGCGGCCGGCCCGCGCCTGCCGCTGGACGAGCTCGTGGCCCGCGCCCGGCAGGTGTACCCGGGCCAGCCCATCGGCTTCATCCAGGTGCCCGCCAAGACCAGCCGGCCGATGCGGGTGCGCTTCCGCCTCTCGGACGACCCGCATCCGAACGGCATCGGCTCGGTGTGGCTGAACCCGGTGACGGGCGAGGTGCTGGCCGCGCGCAAGTGGCAGGACCTCGACGCGGGCAACGGCGCGGTGGCGGTGATCTACCCACTGCACACCGGCGAGCTCGGCGGCCCGCTGCACGAGACGCTCACGGCGCTGCTGGGCCTGGCGCTCGGCGGCCTGGGCCTGAGCGGCGTCTGGCTGTGGTGGCGCCGGCGCGCCGTGGCGAGCGCCGCCCGCGACAACGACACGCTTGCCCGAGGCAGGACGGCGCCCTGAACGGCTCCACGCCGCGCGCGACCCACTTCTTCACCATCAAAAAAAACCGCAGGAGGAATCTCCCTTGTTGTTCACACGCAAACGCACAGCCATCGCGATGGCGCTGCTTCCCCTGAGCCTGCAGGGCTTCGCCGCCGAGGCCGAGCCCGCTGCCGCCGACGCCGCCAAGTCGCTGGAAACCGTCACCGTCACCGGCGACTGGCTCGGCAGCCCCAGCGAAACCAAGGTGCTCGAGCATCCCGGTGCCCGAAGCATCATCGAGCGCAAGCAGATCCAGGAAAGCGGCTCGTCCAACGTGCGCGACGTGCTGCGCCAGATGCCCGGCGTGCAGGTTCAGGAGAGCAACGGCACCGGCGGCAGCGACATCTCGCTCAACGTGGGTGTGCGCGGCCTGACCTCGCGGCTGTCGCCGCGCTCCACCGTGTTGCTCGACGGCGTGCCGCTGGCCTACGCGCCCTACGGCCAGCCGCAGCTGTCGCTGGCACCGCTGTCGCTGGGCAACCTGGAAGCGGTCGACGTGGTGCGCGGCGCGGGCTCGGTGCGCTACGGCCCCCAGAACGTGGGCGGCATCATCAATTTCGTGTCGCGCGCGATCCCGAAGCAGTTCTCGGGCGAGGTGAACGTGGGCGTGGAAAGCGCCGGGCACGGCGGCGGCACCAAGACCACGCCCAACCTCTTCATCGGCGGCACCAACGAGAACGGCCTGGGCCTGGCGCTGCTGTATTCGGGCACGCACGGCGACGGCTTCCGCCAGAGCAACGACCACACCAGCATCGACGACCTGATGCTCAAGGGCGCCTACCGCATCTCGAAGACCGACGACGTCGCCGTCACGCTGCACCACTTCGAGGGCAAGGGCCGCATGCCCGGCGGCCTGACGACGGCGCAGTTCGCGGCCAACCCCTTCCAGTCGGACCGCCCCTTCGACGAGTTCACCGGCCGCCGCACCGACGGCTCGGTGAAGTACACGCACAACGACGGCATCAACAAGTTCGAGATGCTGACCTACTACACGGACTCCTACCGCAGCAGCTTTCTCGAGCAGGAAGGCACCGGTGCGAGCAGCGGCCGGCGCCGCCTCACCTCGGCGCCGCGCAACTACAAGACCTTCGCGGTCGAACCCCGCTACTCGCGCCTGATCGATTCGGGCAGCGTGGTGCAGGAAGTCAGCGTCGGCTACCGCTACCTGAAGGAAGAGGCATCCGAAGTCGCGACGCGCAGCGCCTACTACCAGCCGCGCCCGGGCTTCGACGCCTTCGGCCTGGCTAACCCGGCCTACCAGACCAGCAAGGGGGGCACGACCGCGCACGCGTTCTACATCGACGACCGCATCGACTTCGGCAACTGGACGATCACGCCCGGCGTGCGCCACGAATCGATCCGCTCGTTCAACGATGTCTACAGCCTCACCAACGGCCGCGTCACCAACGCGATCCATCCGAAGATCGACTCGGACGAATGGCTGCCCACGCTGTCGGTGCTCCATCGCATGAGCGATCGCTGGTCGGTGTTCGCGAACGCGGGTGTCTCGTTCGGGCCGCAGCAGTACGCGCAGCTCGCGCAGTCGACCACCGGGCTGCACCCCGAGAAGGCCAAGACGTACGAGATCGGCACGCACTACAAGGGCGAGGCCTGGAGCGGCGAGCTCACGCTGTTCAACATCAACTTCGACAAGGAGCTGCTGCTGGCGCGCTCCATCACCGGCGACGTCGGCCAGTGGACCGACCTGGGCGCGACGCGCCACCGCGGGCTGGAGTCGGCGCTGCGCTACGACCTCGGCACGCTGAGCGACTCGCTCAAGGGGCTGTCGGTGTCGGGCACCTACACGTACACGCAGGCCATCTCGAAGGCCGGCGCCTTCGCCGGGCGCGATCTGCCCTTCTATTCGCGCCAGGTGGCGACGCTGGGCGCGCGCTACGAGCGCGGGCCGTGGACCTTCAACGCCGACATCTACGCGCAGTCGAAGCAGCGCTCGCCGGGTTCGCCGGACGACGGCGCAAGGTACGTCACGCTGGAAGACGCGACCGGCCGGCTGGGCGACATCCCCGGCTACGCCACGATGAACCTGCGCGCGGCCTACGACTTCGGCCCATCGATGAGCAACCTGAAGCTCGCGGTGGGCGTGAAGAACCTCTTCGACCGCCGCTACTTCAACCGCTCGGTGGACAACAACGGCGGCAAGTACGTGGGACAGCCGCGCACGGTCTACCTGCAGGCTTCGGTGGCGTTCTGACGCACGGCGGGTGCGCGATCGGGCCCAACTAATACACTCGCGCACCCATGGCCCTCAAATCCACCATCTTCAAGGCCACCCTCGCGGTGGCCGACATCGACCACGGCTACTACGCCGACCATGCGCTGACCCTGGCGCGCCACCCCAGCGAGACCGACGAACGCATGATGATCCGGCTCGTCGCGCTCGCGCTCAACGCGCACCAGCTGCAGGACGTGTGCAACGGCGACGGCACGCTGGCCTTCGGCGCCGGTTTGTCGAACGTCGACGAGCCCGACGTCTGGCTGCGCGACTTCACGGGCGAAGTGAAGATCTGGATCGAGGTCGGCCAGCCGGAGGACAAGCCCATCATCAAGGCCTGCGGCAAGGCGGACGAGGTGATCGTCTACTGCTTCAACCACGCGGCCGAGATCTGGTGGCGCGGCATCGAGAACAAGCTCACGCGGCCGCAGAACCTGAAGGTCTATCGCGTGCCAACGAATGCCTCGCAGGCGCTGGCCGCGCTGGCGCAGCGCAGCATGCAGCTGCAGGCGACGATCCAGGAAAACACGCTGACGCTGGGCGACGGGGTGAACAGCATCGACGTCGAGTTGCTCAAGTGGAAGTAGGCCCGCGCGGCTAAGCCGCCGGCATCATCGCGCCGCACTGCCAGCACTGCTCGAAGCCGCCTTCGACCTGCTCGCCGCACACGCACCGCCAGCTGCGCTGCGGGCGGTGCTGCAGTTCATGCAGCAGGCGCCTGGCCAGGTCGAACTGGGTTTCGTCGTCGATCCAGATCTCGGGCAGGCACTGGTCGGGCGGCAGCTGGCCCATCACCGCCCCGAGGAATTCGCGCTGCACGGTGGCGGCCACGCCCTCTTCGCGCAAGGCGTGCACCCACACGGCCGCGATCGCGAGGTTGGGGGCTTGCGCGAGGCGGCGCATGGTCAGGGCGCCCAGTTCTTCTCGTCGTCGGGGTCGAATTCGGGCTCGGCCGCGGATGGCGGCGGGGGCTCGGCCTCGCGTGCGCGTTCGGCATAGCGGTTGAAGCGCCAGGCGGAATCTTCCATCGTGATGCGGCGCCACGTGGCGCGCTTCTCGACGGGCGTCATGGCGGGCCAGTGCTGCACCTCGTCGAAGCTGCGGCCGCAGCCCTTGCATTCGTCGTCGCCCTGGCTGGTCGAGCAGATCGCGATGCAGGGCGTGTCGGGCGTGCTCTCGTACCAGGCCATCCACGCGGCCCAGGCCTTGGGCGGGAAACCGAGCTCGTCGACCTCGTCCTCGTGATGGAAGACCATGAGCGCGTAGACCTCGGCCAGCGCGCGCAATTCAGGGCCGAGCGTGACGCCATCGGGCGACGGCGTCTTCTCTCGCCAGTGGTTGATGGCGGCCTCGATGTCGGTGATGTGTATGGCGGCCATGGGGCATGAAAAAGCAGCGGACGGCGATCATAGTCCGGCAATGTCCCGAAGCGGCGAAGGGACAAGATTGCTACCAAAACAAGAGCGTCGCCACCAATGTTCATGCGCCTCTTGAAGCAGTTCTCTTTAAATCCCTGAAAACTTTCGATTGCGCCGCCGCGAACTTCGATGCTCTAATTCCCCCACGAAGGGGAGTAGCTCCCGACCGCTGTCCACCGCAGCGCGAATCGTCAGGTCGTCAATACGAAGCAAAACACTTCCGGCCTGTCGGACAACGTACGTGCACTCGCACGCAGCGCTGTCGAGCGAGACCTTCGATTTGAACCTGTGCAGGTTTGGTCGAAGCGTCGCCAGTCTCTGGAGCCCCCGGTGTCACCCGGCCTTCATTCCTCGCTTTCGACCTTCCCTGCATGGGATGAATCGAAACGCATCTGCATGCGCCTCCGTCGTCGCCTCTGAAGGGAGAGACAGGGGCGCGAAGACAAAAGAGGAATCTATGGAAATGTTCATGACCCCGGAGTTCTGGGTCGCGGTCGGTCAGATCATCATGATCGACATCCTGCTGGGCGGCGACAACGCCGTCGTCATCGCGCTGGCCTGCCGCAAGCTGCCGCCGGCCCAACGCACCAAGGGCATCCTGTGGGGTACCGCCGGCGCCATCGTGCTGCGCGTGGTCCTGATCTTCTTCGCGCTGACCCTGCTGGCCATTCCGTTCCTGAAGCTGGTGGGCGCGATCCTGCTGCTGTGGATCGGCGTGAAGCTGCTGGCCCCCGATCATGACGACGCACACGGCAACATCACCGGCAGCGACAAGCTCTGGGGCGCGGTCAAGACCGTGATCGTGGCCGACCTCGTGATGAGCGTCGACAACGTCATCGCCATTGCAGGCGCCGCGCAAGGTGCAGGCGACAGCCACCAGATGCCGCTCGTGATCTTCGGCCTGCTCGTGAGCATCCCGATCATCGTCTGGGGCAGCCAGCTGGTCATCAAGCTGATGGACCGCTTCCCGATGATCATCACGCTGGGCGGCATGCTGCTGGGCTGGATCGCCGGCACGATGGCCGTGTCCGACCCCGCGCTGGCGAACAGCGCCGCCTGGACCTGGGTGCCGAAGGTGCCGCAGACCGACGTGGTCAAGTACGCCGCCGGCGTGGCCGGTGCGCTGCTGGTGCTGGCGATCGGCAAGTGGGTGGCCGCGCGGCATGCCCGCAACAAGTCCGAAGAACAGGCTGTGACGGCCGGCTGAACGCCGGTGGTCGCTCCCCTGCCCCGAACTTCGTGTCCGAACCAGTCTCTGTCACTCTAACTACCTGAAGGAGCACCCATGGAAAAGGTCATTCTTTATGTCGACGACGTCACCTACGCCTGTGAGCAGTTCGCCGAACTTGCGCCGGACGCGAACAGCGTCGTGGCACGCCATTGGGTGCTGGTGGCCTGTGCGCCGCGCATGACGCATCGCATCAGCAAGTGGGTGAGCCACAGCGCGCGCGAGAACTGG
Source organism: Variovorax sp. 10L421 (assembly GCF_056395365.1). Classification (NCBI taxonomy): domain Bacteria; kingdom Pseudomonadati; phylum Pseudomonadota; class Betaproteobacteria; order Burkholderiales; family Comamonadaceae; genus Variovorax; species Variovorax sp. 10L421. The sequence goes on along the minus strand of NZ_JBFTJJ010000003.1, from coordinate 197,838 downwards.
CGCGCCAAGTGGTTCAGCAAGGTGCAGGCGCAGATGCTGCCGCTGCTGGAGCGCAATGGCGGCCAGGTGACGCCGGTGCTGGCCAAGGGCCCGCTGGCCGAACTGACGGCACAGCTCAAGCGCGAGCATTCGGCCGTCCACGTGGTCGATGCGCGCCGCCCGAAGATCGGCGTCGACCTGGAACCGGTGACGCCGGAGCAGACACCGGCCCACCAATCGGGTTGGGCCTTTCCCGGCGCCGTGATGGGCATGGGTGCATTGCTGGTGCTGGCGAACGAGCTGGCCGAGTAAGGCAGGACGAGACTCCCTCGACGAGCCCCGGTACGGCAACGCACCGGGGCTCGTTGTTTTGCAGGCCCTGGGGTATCCTGCCTGCCATATGCGCATCATCCTCAAATGGCTGCTCAGCGCCGTCGCGCTGCTGGCGGTGGCTTATCTCTACAGCGGCGTCCAGGTCGCCAGCTTCGGCTCCGCGCTGATCGCGGCCGCGGTGATCGGCCTGCTCAACATGGTCGTGCGGCCGGTGCTGGTGGTGCTGACGCTGCCAGTCACCGTCATCACGCTCGGGCTGTTCCTGTTCGTGATCAACGCGCTGCTTTTCTGGGCCGCGTCGGGGCTGCTCGGCGGCTTCCACGTCAACGGCTTCCTGGCCGCGCTGATCGGCTCGCTGCTGTATTCGCTGCTGGGGCTGCTGATCGAGGCCGCGCTGGGCGGGCTGGTACCCGGCAGGCGCTGAGCGGAGCCGCTACTTCAGCGGCGGCTCGGCCGCCTGCTCCTTCACCAGCACTTCCACGGCCCGTGCGCGGGTGTCGACGATCGACGCCTCGTAGTGATCGACCACCTTGGACTGGCGGATGATTTCCTGGGCCGCCTTGAAGCGGTCGCGCGCGGCCGGGTAGTCGAGGATCGCCACGTTCGCCTCGGCATCGGCGCGCACCGCGCGCAGCGTGTCGTTCTGCGCGCCGTAGAGGGTGGCGAGCGCATGCCACGCCCCCGCATCGCGCGGGTTCGCGGCGACCCAATCGCGCAGCACGGGAACCATCGGTGCGGGCTGTCGCATTGCCGCCGCGGCTTCGGCCGCGAGCAGCATCTCGGGCCGCTCCTTCGACCTGGCATCGAGCAGCGCGGCCGCCTTCGGCGCTGCGCCCGCGGCCAGCTCGATCTCCGCACCGAGCCAGCGCGCCTGCTTCGCCGCGGCGGGATCGTCCGCCGTGCGCGCGGCCAAACGCTCGGCCATCGCGCGGGCCGTCTTGTAGTCGCGCATTTCCCTGGCCGACAACGCCGCCGCGTACAGCGTGCCGGCCTGCTGGGCCGGTGAACTCTTCGCGAACTCGCCGCTGGAGGCGGATTCGACCCAGAGCCGGAGCACGTCGACGCCCGGACGCGTCAGCACGCGGGCGCGCGAGGCGATCATGGCGTGGTCCATCGCCAGCGGCACCGGCGGCGCCGCGTCCATGCGGAACTGGAAGCGGCCCTGCATGTCGGAGATGCGCTCGGTGGTCAGCGGATGGCTGCGCAGGTAGGGGTACGAGCCGTTGTCGTTGAGGCGCGAGGCGTACTGCAGCTTCTCGAACATCGCGGCCGCGCCCTGCGGCGCGAAGCCGGCCTGTGTCATCACGCCGAAGCCGATGCGGTCGGCCTCGCGCTCCATGTCGCGCGAGAAGCTCAGCTGGTTTTGCGCAAAGAGCGCCTGGCTGCCCATCATCACGGCCTGGCCGGCATCGCCGTTGCGGCTCTTGCCGGCCGCGATCATCCCGAGGATCAGGCCGGCGAGCATCAACGGCATCTGCTTGCCCTGCCGGGTCATGATGCGCGAGATATGGCGCTGCGTGACGTGCGAAAGCTCGTGCCCGAGCACCGTGGCCAGCTCGTCGCGGCTGCCGACCGCGGCGACGAGGCCGAGGTTGAGCCCCAGGTAGCCGCCGGGCAGCGCGAAGGCATTGATGTTGCGGTCGCGGCCCAGCAGGATCGTCCAGGCGAAGCGCTCGTCGAGCTCGGGCGTGAGCTCGCCGCGCGCGCGGGCCGCCGCCAGCAGGCGCTGCCAGATGTCCTGCACGTAGGCGGCGATCACCGGGTCGTCGATGTAGTCGGTGTCGCGGTACAGCTCGCGGGCGATCTGGTCGCCGAGGTGGCGTTCGGCGCTGGCGGTCATCTCGCCGCCGTCGCCAAGGCCGGGCAGCACCTGCATCTGCGCCAGGGCCGATGTTGGCAACAGCACCTGTGAAGCTATCAGGAACGTAGCGCAGAGCGACCGCAGGGCGGGCTTGAGCTGGCTTTTTCTGGGGTGTCGTGGAGTCAAGCGCGGCATTCCTCGTCTGTGGCTCGGGCTCGTATGATGCACCTCCAACCCGATCGTTCACACATGAGCTCTCTCACCCATTTTGACGCCCAGGGACAGGCCCACATGGTCGACGTGGCCGCCAAGCCCGCCACCCACCGCGTGGCCGTGGCCACCGGCCGCATCGAGATGCAACCGGCGACGCTGGCGCTGATCGAGTCCGGAACGGCCAAGAAAGGCGACGTGCTCGGCATCGCGCGCATCGCGGGCATCCAGGCGGCGAAGAAGACGAGCGACCTGATCCCGCTGTGCCATCCGCTGGCATTGACGCGCGTGGCGGTGGCGTTTGCGATCGCCGATGCGGGGGCGGCGCCTCAGGTGGCCTGCACGGCGACCGTCGAGACCGTCGGGCCGACGGGGGTGGAGATGGAAGCGCTGACGGCGGTGCAGGTGGCGCTATTGACAATCTACGACATGTGCAAGGCGGTGGATCGGGGGATGCGGATTACCGATGTGCATGTGCTGGAGAAACATGGGGGAAAGTCGGGAAGCTGGGTGGCGGGGTAAGTCACCGGGCAAGTCCCCGATGTTCAGGGCGCCGGCGCATCGCCCGCAGGCTCCTCGAGCCAGCGATTGAACGCCGCGGGAAAGGCGATCCTGAAACGCTCGGCCTGGGCCCGCGCTTCGTCTTCGCGCCCAAGCAACTCGGCGCTTTCGATCAGCTTGGTGATGACGCGCGGCTCCGGTGAAAAGTGCAGCGTGCGTTCGGCGAGTGCGTGCATCCCTGCCGCGTTGGCAGGAGTCACCGTCGTGAGCGTCAGTTCGGCAAAACCCACCTGGCGCCCGAAGAGCCACGAACCTCGCAGCTTGGTGAGCGTGTCGTCTTCGTACGCCGGCAGGCGTTCGCTGCGCGGCATATAGATCTGGCTGATGCGGACGTAGTCCCAGCCTGCGTACACGACGATCGCCATGAGCGCTGCCGCAGCGAAGGCAGACACCCCCCGCACCTTCGGGAATCGGGCAGGCGTCCGGCCCGGCCAGAGCATGCCGAGACACAGGCCGAACACCAACTGGAACGGCCCGTACCAAAGCGGGTACTCGAGCAGGCTGTGCAGCACGATCATGGCCAGCACGCCCCAGGCCATCAGGCGCGCCGGATCGCGCTCGCGCCACGGCCTGGCGGCAAGCACCATCCAGACGAAGCCGCCGCAGATCAGCACGGCCGCGGGAATGCCGAGCTCGACGGCCAGGTGCAGGGGCAGGTTGTGGGCGTTGTCCAGGATTTCGGAGAATCGCGGGCCCGGGTACAGCGTGCTGTAGTGGGCAAAACTCAGTTCGCCCCAGCCCCAGCCCGTCCAGGGACGCTCCGCAATCAGCGCAAGCACGTTGTGCCAGAGGATCAGGCGGCTGTGGTCATCGGGCGCGCCCTTCTCGAGGCGCTGCAGCATTCCTTCCACCCCGCCGCCAGCCACCAGGTGCGGCAGCACCCAGCAGATGGCGAAATAGAGCGGAATCGCGGCCAGCAGCGCGGCCGGTGGCGGCAAGCTGAAAACACGGGGGCCGGCCGATGCAGGAACACTCCGGCGCTCCCTCCAGGCGATAACACTCGCGACGCCGATGATCGACAGCAGTTGCAGCAAACCCGTCCGGGAGGTTGATGCCGCCTGGGCTGCCAGCAACAGCAAGGCAGCAATTACAAGCCCGCGCCGTTTGCGCGGCGAAGCCTGCACGGCGTAGAGCCACAGCGCCGCGACGAGCGCCATGCTGATCAGCGTGGCGAACTGGTTGCGCTGCCTCAGGTTGCCGTAGGCCTGGCCGAGCGGGGGCGAGGTGGTCCAGGGGCCCAAGGGCTCGGCGAGGCCGTAGTACTGGAGCAGGCCGAGGACGGCGCTGACGACACCCGCGGCCAGGACTCCCCATGCCAGGGCGCCGGAAGCGGCGGCGGCACTCGACATGCGCGCACCCACCAGCGCCGCCATCGCGATGACCGCCATCGCGGCGCAGGCCGGGACCCAATAGCCCGGCACGTCGCCACGGAAAAGCGCGATGCAAACAGCGCAGAGCACCAGCCAGCACAGCACGCCGCCGCCCGGCATCTTTTCCCTCGCGTCCCCCAGGAGCAGCAAGAAGGCAACGCAGGCCCACGCGCAAAGCAGCTGCCAGACATTGACGGACGGACCGGCCACCCACGGAAACAAAAAAGGAAAGGCGATCAGCGCCGCGCTGAGGGAGGGCATCGGCGGAATTGTGCAATGTCAAGGTGTACGCACCTTTAACGGTCTCGCAACAAATATTTCCGAGCGGTTGCCGGGGGCCGACGAGCGGCATGCCCACTTCCAAAGGCCCGCGGCATCATCAGAGTTCACATTTAGCCACACTCCGGCACGTTTACTCACATATCGCCGCCCCGCGCCCTGCCCGATGAACTCCTTATCTCGCCACGTCCGAAACGTTCGCCGCGTTGCCGGCTTCACGCTGGTCGAAGTGCTGGTGGCCATCGTCGTTCTCTCGTTCGGCCTGCTCGGCATGGTCGGCCTTCAGGCTGGGTCGCTGCAGGCCAACCGCGACGCGCGGCTGCAATCGACGGCCGTGGTGCTCGCTCGCGAGCTCGCGGAAATGATGCGCGGCAACAAGGATCAGGCGCTCCTCGCCGCCAGCCCCTACCTGATCGGCGAGATCTCGTCCAACCCGCTGGTGCCTCCCACCGCGTCCTACTGCCTGTCGATCGGCCAGAACTGCGGAACCGACAAAGCTGCCGTCGCACAGGCCGAACTCACCGATTGGCTGGCGCGCGTGAGCGATGCGCTGCCAGGCGCGCGGATCAGCATCTGCCGCGACACGGCGCCTTTTGCTTCGGACGGCACAGCGCAATGGGCCTGCACGTCGACCAACGACACCGACCCGATCCTCGTCAAGATCGGCTGGAGCCGCCCGTCATTGAAGACGGGGGATTCGACAGTCCAGCAGGCGTCGGATCGACCTTCCGTCGTTCTTCCGGTCACGCCCGGGAGCACCCTGTGAGCGCCACTCCACTCCGCCGCGCCATTCGCGGCCTGACACTGATCGAACTGCTTGTCGCGATGGCGGTGGGCCTGGTGGTAGTGCTGGCGGCCGTGTCCGCCCTGACCGTAGCCCGACGCGGCTTCACCACGGTCGATGCCGCCTCGCAACTGCGCGACAACGGCCGGTTCGCCGCAGACATGATCCAGCGCATCGGCGTGCAGACCGGCTACCGGGATGTGTTCTTTGCGGCAACCCCCCGCCAACCCACGACGACCGACCCGGCGCCGAGCATCATGGGCTTCAACAACGCCAAGGTGAACCTGACCAGCCCGCTGACCTCGTCCACCGCGCGGCCCGCGACGGAGGCGGGGACGGGTAGCGACGTGCTCATCATGCGCTACCAGCCGGCCCAGATCCACACCATGACAGTCAGCTCGACAGACGCTGACAAGACCATGATCGATTGCGCCGGCAACGCGCCGGCGACGGTGGCGGACATCAACACCACCGCTGCGCGCGACACGCTGATGGCCAGCGTCTTCTCCGTCGGCGTCAACCAGGGCGAGCCCACGCTCATGTGCACGTACTACGACTCGGCCACGAGCGCATGGCTGTCTAGTCCGATCGTGCAGGGTGTCGAGAATTTCCAGGTGCTGTACGGGGTCGATGGCGTGACGGCAAAGACAGTGACGGCGGCGGGCGCGGCATCACCGAACGTGCCGAATGCCTATTTGCGCGCCGATCAGATCGTCGTAGACGGCAACAGCACCGCAACCAACGCGAACTGGCGCCGGGTGCGCAGCGTGCGCATTGGCATGGTGCTGCGCAGCGCTAAGGGCGCCGCTCAGGATTCGCAAACGCAGACCTTCTATCCATTCGGCCCGACCAAGGGCAGCGCGACCGGTACGGCCGGCAGCGCCTTCGCAGATGCCACGAACGATCCGGGCACGGTCTTCCAGCCCACGCCGGACGGGCGGCTGCGCCAGACATTGACCTTCACGATCCACCTGCGCAACGACCAGGGGCTCTGACATGAGACACGCACTTTCCTCCCGTTCCGTCGACCAGCGCGGCGTATCGCTGATCATCGTGCTGCTGCTGCTGGTGATCGTGTCGATCCTTGGCGTGGGCGCCGCGCAGATCGCGACCATGGGCGAGCGCAGCTCCCGGAATGACCGGGACATGCAGGTGGCCTGGCAGTCGGCCGAAGCAGCCCTGATGGATGCCGAGTTCGACATCCACGGCCCGAATACCTCCTCCTCCAACCGCCGGGCTGTGTTCACCAACATGGCCAATACCAACGCATTCGTCAGCAACTGCGGCAGTTCCGGCACCAGCAAGGGCCTGTGCACGCTCGAAACGACAGCCCAGCCCGCCTGGCTGTCCGTCGACTTCACCGCGACGACCAGTGCCAAGACAGCCGCGTACGGCGATTTCACGGGACGCAGCTTTCCAGCCGGCACCACCGGCATCCAGCCCGTCAAGGCGCCGCGCTACGTGATCGAGCCGATCGAAGACCCGGCCAACCGCGACATCTCGGGCGCCACAACCAGCTACATCTATCGAGTGACGGCCATGGGCTTCGGCCCCCGGGCCGACATCCAGGGTGTCGTCCAGATCATCTATCGCGACTGAAGCGAACCGCCTTCCATGAAATCCAACTCAAAATCCCGGCCCTGGTTCGCGCGTCCGCGCACGCTGGCATGGCTTGCCTTTCCGGCGGTGGCCGCGACGCTCGCGCTTTCCTTTGCGGCCATCTCCAGCACGGCACCCAACATCAAGGCCATCGCGCTGGCCAGCGACCCGCTCTATGCCACAACGTCCGGCGACAAGCCGGTACTCGCGCTCGCGCTGTCGGTGGAGTACCCGACCGTGGGCGCGCAGTACACGCCCGGCGGCGACACCGACAACACGTACAGCAATCTGAACGAGTACATCGGGTACTACGATGCAAAAGCCTGCTACTCGTACAACAACGCGCCCACCGAGACGCCGGCCACCGGCCTTTCGGCCGCCGACTACAAGCGCTTCGACCGCATCCTGACCAACACGCGCACCGACCGCAAATGCGATGACGGCTTCAGCGGCAACTTCCTGAACTGGGCCAGCAGCTCGGCCATCGACATGCTGCGGCTGGCGCTGTCGGGTGGCGATCGCTATATCGACAACACCGACCTGACCATCCTGCAGCGCGCCGTGCTCCCCAACGGCGATCCGATCTGCATGTGGAACTCCACCAATTTTCCCGCCAAGCAATTGACGCGCAATGGTGGCGGCGCCGGCACCTACTGGGGAGCGGTGCCACAAAGCATGGTGAATGCCGCGGGCACCAACGACATCTGGGTGGCAAATACCCTGAACCGGATCTACTTCGGGACGTCCAAGGCCGGCAGTTGCACCGACACGAGCAGTTACAACCTGAGCACCAACTCGTCAGGAACGGCGCCGTTCCCCTTCAGCGGCAACAGGCCGACTGCGGCGGTCAAGTGTGCCGACGAGGGAGGTAAGTGCGACTTCAAAAAGAGTTCAATGGAAATCTGGTATGGCGCCGGCACGAGCTGGATGGTCGGCCAGTTCACGAACAGTGCGGCCTGCACCAACGCCGTATTCACCGATCCGGTGCCGGGCACGGTCAAGGCCTGCTACTCGGTCGCCTCCAATACCACTCCCCGGCCAGCCACCGGCCTCAACAGCGACGGGTTCTTCTATTCGCGCGTCAAGGTCTGCGAGAAGAACGCTGCGGGCAACCTGATCGACAGTCGCGACTACACCTTCTGCACCAAGTACCCCAGCGGCAACTTCAAGCCGACCGGCACGGTTCAGAAGTACAGCGACCAATTGCGCCTGTCCGCCTTCGGCTACCTGCTCGACCAGACCAACAGCGCCGACACCCCTCCCGGGCGCTATGGCGGTGTGCTGCGCGCGCCCATGAAATACGTCGGCGCCAAGACCTACGACATCAACGGCATCGAGAACACGCCAACCGGCGGCAACGCCGCGGCCGAGTGGAACGCGACGACCGGCGTTTTTGCCGCCAACCCCGATAGCAGCACGCTGACGGGCACAAACGCCGGCTTCGGAGTGAGCGGCGTCATCAACTACCTGAACAAGTTCGGACGCACCGGCGTGGCCGGCCAGTACAAGAAGTACGACCCGGTCAGCGAGCTCTACTACGAGTCGCTGCGCTATCTGCAGGGCCTGCAGCCAAGCGATATCGCCGTTAGCAACATGACGACGGCCATGTACGACGGGTACCCGGTGTTCACTACCTGGAACGACCCGTATGGCGATGGCCGCTCCAGCTCAAGCAACTACTCGTGCCTGAAGAGCAACATCGTGGTCATTGGCGACATCAACACCCACGATGGCAACCGCTACCCAGCTGCCAACGTGGCGGCCAACATTCCAAACCTGGCCACCTGGACGACTGCAGCCCAGAACTTCGAGAAAGGCGTGGACACCACCTATTTCGACGGGCAGAACGTCCAGCAGCACACCACCGGAAACCCCAGCGTCAACACCAACCCACGCGGCGAAGCAATCATCGGCTACTCGTACTGGGCACATACGCACGACATCCGCGGGACCGACTGGACTGCCCAGACCAGCATGCAGCGCCCCGGCCTGCGCGTGAAGAGCTTCTTCTTCGACGTGAACGAGTACGGCGCCCAAAACGACGATGCCACCCGCCGCAACCGCAACCAGTTCTTCACGTCGGCGAAGTACGGCGGCTTCGAATCGGATCCGGCGAACAGCGGCAGCAAGCCCTTCAACACCTTCGGCAATCCCTTCAAGCGGCAGGACGGCACGGTCGATGCCAACGTCTGGCAAGACAGCGCTCGTACGGGCGAGGCCAGCACCTACTACCTGCAGAGCAGTGCGCGCAGCGTGCTGAGCGCGTTCGACAGCATCTTCAGCCGGGCCTCCACTTCCGCGCGCAGCATTGCCGGCAGTGCGGTGCAGTCGAAATCGCTGCAGACGAGCAACTCGGTCTACCAGGGCGCCTTCGACACCAGCGACTGGAGCGGCGACCTGTTGGCCCAGTCGATCACGATCACCAACGGCAGCGTCAGCATTTCACCTACGCCCACCTGGTCTGCCTCGTCGCGCCTGGCCCTGCTTTCCGCGCCGGCAACCTCGCGCAACATCGTCGTCGGGCGGCCAGGCAATGCGGTGCCCAAAGCCAGCACGTTCCTGTGGGGCTCGCTGACCACCGGCCAGCAAACCGACCTGAACAAGATCACGCCCTCGGCCACTGCCGACGCGCTGGGCTCCGACCGTGTGAACTACCTTCGCGGCAGCAACGCCCTGGAAGGATCGCCGTTCCGGCGCCGCAACAACAAGCTGCTGGGCGACATCATCAATTCGGGCGTCGTGTACTCGGGGGCCCCCGTCAACAACATCAACTCCAGCAGCTATGCGGCCTTCAGGACGGCCAACCTCAATCGCACAGCAGCCGTGTTCGTGGGCGCCAACGACGGCATGTTGCATGCCTTCAACGCCGGTACGGGCGACGAACTGTTTGGCTACATCCCGAGCTGGATGACGCCCAAGCTGGCTGCACTCACCGACGCGAACTATGTGTCCAACCACCAGAGCTATGTCGACGGCCCGCCAGTGGTTGCAGAAGCGCAAGTGGGCTCGGCCGGCACCTCCGACGACTGGAAGACGGTGCTGGTGTCCGGCACCGGTGCGGGCGGGCGCGGTGTGTTTGCGCTCGACGTGACCGACCCGACGTCTTTCAGCGCAAGCAAGGTGATGTGGGAGTTCACGCAGGACGACGACGTAGACATGGGCTTCGTGGTTGGTCAGCCGCAGATTCTCAAGATGCGCACCAGCGCACCGACGGCCACGACGGCGGCCTACAAGTGGTTTGCGGTGGTGGCGAGCGGTGTCAACAACTACACGAAGGTCAACTCCGCCAACAACTACAGCACCGGCAATCCCGCGTTGTTCCTGCTCGACCTGTCGAAGGCGCCCGAGACTGCATGGACCCTTGGCAGCAACTACTACAAGGTGGCGCTGCCCTTCAACGCCACGCTGGCTGTGACCAAGCCCACCGGCGTACTGAACTTCAAGGCGGCCATCGCGACCGGCGGCAACCGTGAAGTGGCGCAGATCTATGCGGGCGACCTGCACGGCAATATGTGGAAGCTCGACTTCCGCAGCCACGGCACCTCCGAGTGGAACATGGCGAACCTGTCGGCGTTCAAGAATGCCAGCAGCAGCAACGCGCCCTATCCGCTCTTCGTTGCCAAGGACAGCGCGGGCAACGTGCAGCCGATCAGCATGGCCCCCACGCTGGTGGCTGCCACGAACAACGTCAACGCGGTCCAGGTGGCTTTCGGCACCGGCAAGTATCTGGAAACAGATGACCGATCATCGACGGCGCAGAACTCGTTCTATGTGCTGTACGACGACGGCACAACCGTTGCCGACGCCACGCCCGTCGGTAGCGGGGCCATCAGCGGACGCGCACGTCTCAAGGCGGCCAGCATCGACACATCAGGCGCAATCACCGTGCCCAGTTTCACGTGGGGCCGTGCCACGAGCGACCTCACGACATCGTCGACTGTGAGTTCGGGTTGGTATATGGACTACGCCACCAGCACCGAACGCCAGGTCAGCGGGGCATTGCTGACTGGCAGCACGCTGGTCTTCGGCAGCCTGATTCCCGGAACCTCGGGCGGCGCTGCCGCTTGTGGCGTGAGCGGCGGGAGCGGCAACTCATACATCATCGACGTAGACACCGGCATCGGGACCCGGAGCGTATCGACCGTGGGCATCATGGGACAGCCGCTGGTGATCGAAGTGGCGTCCACGGTCGAGAGCAAAAGCGACAGCACGGGCCGGCGCAAGAAGAAGATCACCAGCCAGACGATTGCGCAGGGCTCCGGCGGTGTTGGCAATGCCGCAGGCGGACCAGGAAACAACGGGCAGACGAGCGTCATCATTACTGCCGGGCGACTGAGCTGGCGGCAGATCAATAACTACCTGGACCTGAAGCGCGGGTCATGAATATGAGCAACATAAGGAAACGCGCCTCCATGCGCGGCTTCACGCTGATCGAGTTGATGATTGTTGTGGCCGTGATCGGAATCTTGGCGGCCATCGCTTATCCCGCTTACACCGATTCAGTGTTGAAGGGGAAGCGTGCGCAGGCACGTACTGCACTGTTGGAGCTTATGCAACAGCAGGAGCGGTACATGACGCAGCGCAATACTTATCTCGCATTCACCAACTCGGCCGGGACCACCGTTCCGGCTAGCGCCGCTGGTACTTTCAAGGTTTATTCCGGGGACAGTCCGACAGGCACGTCCTATTGGCTCTCTGCAAGTACCTGCTCGAGCACTCAATTGATCACCGAGTGCGTCATGCTCACAGCCACACCAACAAGCACCGACGCTGCCGTCGGCGCATTGAGTCTGACCAGTACAGGCGTCAAGGCTTGCAACATTGCTTCGACAGATACCAAATTCAAGCTTTGCTGGCCATGAAAACGATTTGCCAACGCCGGACTTCCGGCTTCACGCTCATTGAATTGATGGTGACGATTGCCATAGCTGCAGTATTGCTGGTGATCGGAGTGCCAAGCTTTGTTGCCTTTCAGCGAAATTCGGAACTCACGTCGGCAATCAACTCTTTCGTCGCCGCGCTGAGCACGGCCCGGGGAGAGGCGATGAAGCGAGGCAGGCAAGCCGTTGTCGTGCCTCGCGCGGACAACAACTGGGCAACCGGCTGGACCGTCTTCGTGGATACCGACAACAACCGGCAATTCAATGGATCGGACATCCTCATCGTGCAGGGAGGGGCTTTGCCCAGCTACTTCACCGCGACCGGGCAAGGAACCGCGCAGAACAGCCCTGCCTACATCATGTTCAACCCTTCTGGCTACACACAGACCAGCGACTCGACGTTTCAGTCCGCCACGCTGAAGATCGAGCGCAATGACATCTCAGGTACGGAAAAGACGAATCAGACACGGATCGTGGTGATTGCGAAGACCGGGCGTGCGCGCGCCTGCCAGCCTGCTACGGATGCAACCTGTACGACTTCCGCAACGGAGTAGCAGCGTCAGCGCCACCGAATCGTGCTAACGAATGAGGCTGCTGAAACCGCCCGCGCCGAATCTCTTGCGCTGCGAGCATGCGATGACATCGACAACCAGCACGCAGTGCGGCGAACCTACGCGTGCCTCGAAAAACTCATCGCTCCACAGTGTGTGAACGACACGGAAGAGGTCTGCCCGACGCGCACCGAATTCAGCGCGTTGGTGCGACTGGTCAACGAGGAGCTTCAACGAAGCATCGAAGCGGCCGACACCACGATTCAATCGTTGCGAGTTGCGCTCAGCGAAGGCGAAGCGCAACGAATGCCTTCAACAATAAAGCCGTCGATAAACTGCGCCTTCACCTCGACGCGGTAAGTTAAGAAGCTACGTTTCCACGCATGGAAATGGCAACGCAATATCCGCATGATTCCGGAGTCGAAGCCCGGCTGGCGATCTGTCGCAAGGGGGTGGCCGACGCGCATACGACGCGAAGGTCAAACCAGAGTTGACTTTACCTTGCATCGGTAGATCGCGACGCCGCTGATCGGGGGGCAAGCCGCGCACAGGCCCAAGTGCGGAGGGGGATGCCGAATTCCCAGCTTAATTTGAACCTGACCCTTATTTTCCACGGCGCTTGGAACGAATCCACTGGGATGGCTTTTCCTGGAAAATCAATTGGAAATATTCCATCAAACGATCTCCGCACGTTCGGCGCAAGTCCAAATCCAAATCGAGCGAAAGCTCGCAAAATGAGCAACACTGTGCAGGCGGTGATGCTGATCAACCGGAGAAACCGACTGGTGCAATCTTCATGAGAGGCACCATCTCTCGGTCCGAGTGATTATTCCTATTTTTTACGTTGGCTTGTTGCAAGCAGAGCACGAGATCAATTCAAAAATCCGTCGACCGGAGCATAACCCGAAATGTCCAAAGAATCCCTCGAATATGCAAATACAATCACCCAATCCTTTGTTCGCCTGCTTGTCAGTGGCAAGTAAAATAATTCCTCTTCATTTTTTCCTGATTTTCTTATCACTTCTTGCAAAATAACTCGATCCCCTGCGGAGCGATTTACCATCAATTGTGAAAGATTTTTTGCGCGACTCCGAATATCCGGAATGCTTTTAGAAAAATCTTGCCACCAGCCCGGGCGTGCACTTGGCTCCAATCCTTGCAACGAATGATCCAATGCATCCATCATTTCCTCATTGCTTATTGGTTTTCGCGTTCCTATGAATTTTGGCTGCCCCCATGACAATTTTCGCAACGCAGGTGGCGCCTTCGTCAAATCATTTGAATCTATCTCGGCAGCCGCAACAACCACCATTCGATCGACCTCAAAGGCAATCACAACAGGCCGCGCTTGAAAAACAAAGTAGAGCCCATAAGATAACGCCATCATCTGAATGACAATCACAAGCGAAAAATCCAAAAGCAACTCTTTTTTCTTTTTTTTTGGATTTGCCAAGATGGCGGTCAGAATTGGCCCGCACACGACATCCACTGCGATTAGCAAATAAAAAAGATGTGCGCCGCCCGAAATCTCGTTATATGGAGGTCGATACCACAACAAAAAAACCAAGCCGGATGCCCCCCCCGCCACAATCAAACTCCCTCCTAGATGAAGAAGAAAAGCTTGGAGGGAAAACTTAGCACGACGACTCGTCATAACGCATTAGGAAAAAATTGCGAAGTCATCGATTTGGCCATTTAAAATATTCGCCAAGTAAATCAGGTTACGTTTTGCCCATAAAAAAAAGGCGCTTACGCGCCTTTTTTTTATGCTAAGAATTTTAGCGGCATTGTGCAGGGACAAACTTTTCTTGCATCGTGCCGGAAGCAGCAACGGTGATATTGTTTGCGGTCGCTGTCGCCTTCTTTGCAGAAGCACAACCCCAGTCAACGGCGCCCGTTACGCCAGCTTGTTGAGCGGCACCCAGTGCTTGACCAGCAGCCGTATCACGGACCCACGGGGTAAGGGTAATCGTGTTTTCCGCGGCACCAACGCCAACTGCAGCAGCGTTATAGGTAATCGTAATCATGCCACTGACATCGGTCATTTGGATCTTTTCCACATACTTAGATGTGACACCAAGACCACCAGCCTGAGCATTCCACGTGGTCACAACGCGAGTGAGATCAGCAGCGGAGGCCGCCCCATCGGTTGTGATCATCGTTTTAGCGGGTTCAGCCAAACCCAAACCTTCTGTCACGCGCGCACGCACCACATAGTCCTGATAAGCAGGCAGAGCCACAGCAGCCAAAATACCAATGATCGCCACAACGATCATCAATTCGATAAGGGTGAAACCCTTTTGCACGTTACGTGCGATGGAACGACGGTTCATTCACTAACTCCAGGTTGGTTGGTTGTTACGCCCGGGAACCTGCCCGGAGCGAGGTACCTTCCGCAGCATCTGTGCCACCCGTTCGCGGGGCCCTCAACTGACCGAACCCGTCACCTTCGATCACTTCAGCGTTACACCATGTGACACAACTTGCTTCGAGATGCTACCGGAGTGACAAATTTGTCATGCCCCGCACCCCTCGCGGTCAGAAAGTCAGCACCCCATCCGCCTTCAACCAGCGAATATCCCGCTGCGCCAACCCCGCCACCTGCTCGACCGCCAGCGCCTCGATCTGGCTCATGATCTCGTCCGTCTCCGCCGGCTTGGTGTGCGTGATGTAGATCGGGTATTGCTTCCCCGGCTCGATGTGCGTCAGCTCATCGGCCAGCACCGCAGGCGACAGATGCAGGCTGCGCTCGGCCAGCGCCTGTTCTCGGCTGCTGAAGGCCGTTTCAATCACCAGCATCGCCACGTCGATCGCATTCACGCGCTCCCAGAACGGCGCGTTGCGCTCCGTGTCGCCGCTGAAGACCCAGTGGGCGCCGCCTTCGGCCCGCCGCACGGCAAAGCCGCAGGCCGGCACCGTATGAACCGCCGGCAGCACCTCGACGAGCTTGGGCTCGCGGCTCCCCAGGTGCAGCATCTGCCCCACCGCGATGTCGTGAAAGCTCACGAAGGGCGCCTCGGCGCTGGGAATGCTCTCGAAATTCGGCCAGATGACGTTGTTGAACACGTGCGTGCGCAGCGCCTCGATGGTGGCGCGCAGCGCATGCACGCGCAGGGGCCGGATGCGGCGGCTGCCGACGGCGTCGAGCATCAGCGGCAGGGCGGCGATGTGGTCGAGGTGGCTGTGCGTGAGCACGACGTCGTCGATGCGGGCCATCTCTTCGAGCGTAAGGTCGCCGACACCGGTGCCCGCATCGACGAGCAGGTCCGTGTCGACCAGGAACGAGGTGGTGCGGCAGTCTTTGGCGATGGCGCCCGAGCAACCCAGCACACGAACCTGCATTGTGAGAGACCCCTCGTATGTGTCTGCCGTCATTTGGTTTCGAACCGGGTTGCACCGTCCCAATCAGGGTCCTGCGGGCGCAACGCCATTGAGGCTAAACGCTGGGCGTAGAGCTGGTAAAGGACTTTTTTTGCGTCCGCGGCGAGCAGGGGAGCCAGCAAGTTTCGGCCCACCGCCCAGTCCTGCCGGCGGTAAGCCGCGAGCACTTCGCTCCAGCGGTCGAGCAACTGCTGAGTCTCTTTCGCCGCTTCGGGCGTGTGCGCGGCCAGGGGCGTAAAAACGGCAACGGCTTGTGCCTTGCCTTTGACGAGCACGCTGTCGAGCTCTTGCCAGATGTAGCCGGGCGCCAGCTCGCGGGTGGCGCCGCTGGCGACGATTTCCATTCCGTAGTGCCCACTCAGGCCCTCGAGGCGGGATGCGAGGTTGACCGCATCGCCGACCACGGTATAGCTGCGGCGCGCGGTGGAGCCCATGTCGCCCACGCTCATCACGCCGCTGTTGATGCCGATGCCCACGCTGATCTCGGGGCGGCCGCTGGCGCGGTGGATGCGGTTGATGTCGTGCACGGCATCGGCCATGTCGAGCGCGGCGCGCACGGCGAGGGTGGCGTGGTCGGGCGTGTCGATGGGCGCGCCCCAGAAGGCCATGACGCAGTCGCCCATGTACTTGTCGACGGTGCCGCGGTGGGCGCTGATGACGTTGGTGAGCCGGCTGAAGACGGTGTTGAGAAAGGCCTGCAGCTCGGCCGGGGCCATCTGCTCCGACAGGCGGGTGAAGTCGCGCATGTCGCAGAACATGACGGTCATGGGCTTGCTCTCGGCGCGCATGCTGTAGCGGTCGGGGTGCGCCATCATTTCGTTGACGAGCTGGGGCGGCACGTAGGTGCCGAAAAGCCGTACCAGGCCGCGCCGCGCGCGCGATTCGACGAGGTAGCCCCAGCTCATGTTGAGCGCGAAGGCAAGCGCCGTCATGGCCAGGGCCGACGCCAGCGGCAGCACGAGGCCGTGGCTCGCGTACAGCCAGGTGTTGAGGCCGATCAGCACGGCGATCGCCCCCGCGGCCAGCAACACGGCGCGCGGCGCCGGCAGCAGCGACAGCCCGAAGGCCAGCACGAGCCCCGTCACGGCGACCATTAGCGTCTCGTAGCCCGAGGCGTAGTCGGGCACGCTGAGCAGCCGTTGGTCGAGCAGGCCGGAGACGATGTTGGCATGCACTTCCACGCCCGGAAATGCGGCCTCGACCGGCGTGGCGCGCAGGTCTTGCAGGCCTGGGGCGGTGGCGCCCACGAGCACGATCTTGCCCTTCAGTTCGCCCGGCCCGAGCCGGCCCTCGAGCACGTCGGCGGCGGACACATAGCGGAACGACCCGCCGCCGGCACCGCCGGGGCCGCGGAACGGCACCTGCATGCTGCCCGTTGCGTCGACCGGTATGCGCAGGGGGCCCACTCGCAGCGATTCGAGCTGCGGCTTGGCGCCGCCGGGCGCAAAGGCGGGCTGCACGGGCGGCAATCCGTTTGCGAGGCGGTAGACCGCGAGCGCGAGCGATTCGTAGTAGCCCGGCTGCGCCTTGTCGCCCTCGTAGCGGGCGATGAGCGGCACGCTGCGAATGACGCCGTCGCCGGTGGCGCCAACCAGCGTGTTCAGGAATCCCGCAATGGGCGCGGCCTGCGCCAGCGCCGGCAGGCTGGCTCCGAAGCCATTCCAGTTGGTGGCGTAAATGCCGCGCGGGGGGAACGCCCCCTCCGGCAACGAGGGGGCAGGAGGCAGCTGTCCCTTGGCGCTCGGCGTCTCGGTCCGCGTGAAGTAGTAGCCCAGCGCCACGCGCTGGCCTTCGAGCGCCGCGGCGAGCGTGGCATCGTGATCGAGCGAGGGTGCAAGCCGCTCGACCTCGGCGGCCAGGCCCGGCATGCCGCCCAGCGGCCCGCTGGCGATTTCCCGCAGCCTGTCGAGGCCGGAGCTGCGGTCCGGTTCGAGGAACATGACGTCGAAACCGAGCACGGCCGCCTGCTGCCGGGCCATCAGTTCCGTGGTGAGACGGGCGATCTTGTCGCGCGCCCAGGGCCACTGCCCCTGGCGTGCCAGGCTGGCGTCGTCGACGTCGACGATCACGACGCGCGCATCGAACGTGCCCGGCATGGTGGCACGCAGGCGGATGTCGTAGATCAGCCGATCAAGGCGTTCGAGTGCGCTCAGCTGCCACGCGCCGGTGGCATGCGCCAGCGCCAACAGCACCGGCAGCAACGTGATGGCGATGCGCGGCCAGTGCCGTCGAAGCCCTCTCACGGCGCTGCACTCGTATGGGCTTTGCCGCAACAGGCCGGAAGAAAAAGCGGCTCAGATGCGCACGAACTGCATGCGTGTGGCACCGCCGAGCTCGAGCACGTCATGCTCCTGCAGCGCGACCGCCTCGGCCCCCAGTTGCTGGCCGTTGAGCATGACGCGTCCTTCGACACCCGCGGCCACGTAGCCCGTGCGCCGGCGCGTGACCACCGCCACCGCGACACCGGGCTTGCCGATGGTGGTGACGACCTTCTGCAGCGCGACGTCCTGCCCCTCGTTGGCGCCGGAGAGCACGCGCAGCACCGGAACGCCGAGTTCGACCAGCGCGCCCGATTCCGTGGGTGCCGACGACAGGGGCATGTTCCCCGACAGGAACTCGGCCGATGCGGTGCGGACCGAGCTGGCGCTGACGGCCAGGTTGCTGCGCGCGCGGAAATGGATGCGGCAGCCGCCGACCTCGACGACATCGTTGTCCTTGAGCGCCTGCTTCTGGATGGCGAGCGCATTGACGTAGGTGCCGTTGGTGCTGTTGAGATCTTCAATTTCGACTTCGCCACCGCTCATGTGCAGCACGGCGTGTTCGCCGCTGACCGCCAGATTGTCGATCACGATGTCGTTGTAGGCACGGCGTCCCAGTGTCGTGCGCTCCTTGGCAAGCGCCACTTGCCCGATGACAACGCCATCGACCGAAATGATCATCCTCGGCATTGCCGCCCCCCGGTATCCAAAGCTTGAAAGACGACAAGCGCATCGGCGTGATGCCGCCGGAGCCTGCCACCTGGCCGTGCGAGGCGCCTATGCAACGCTCGCGCTGGCCAGGACAACAGAGATGTTGTCCCGTCCGCCATTCTCGTTGGCAATTTCAACCAAAAGTGATGCTTTTTTCTGAAGCCCGACATCGTGTCCTAGAAGCGTGAAAAGCTGCTCGTCCGAAACCATCTCGCTGAGCCCGTCGGAGCAGAGCATATAGAGATCGCCCGGTCTTGCGCTGTGTTCGTGCATTTCCAGCAAGACCTGGGCCTCCACGCCCACGGCGCGGGTCACCAGGTTGCGCGTGGGCGAATTCAGGGCTTCCTCGGCGGTGATGGCGCCGGCGTCGAGCTGCTGCTGGCGCAGCGAGTGATCACGCGTGAGCAGTTCCAGCTTGTTGTTGCGCACGCGGTAGCACCGCGAGTCGCCGATGTGGCCGACCACCACGCGCTGCGGCCGGAATGCCGCCAGCACCAGGGTCGTTCCCATGCCCTGCAGTTCGGGGTTGGTCGTGCCGGCATGCAGGATTGAGCCGTTGGCCTCGTCCGTGGCTGCCTGCAGCGCCCGCCGGACCACGCGGGCAGGCGCCTGCATCCCGGCCTGGGCGAACCAGCGGCCGAAGCTGGCGTGCATCAGGGAGACGGCCATCGCGCTGGCCACTTCGCCGCCCTTGTAGCCGCCCATGCCGTCGGCCAGCAAGGCCAGCCCGAGGGCGGGGTCCACGTGCACGGCGTCCTCGTTATGGGCGCGCGTTCGCCCGACGTCGGTCAGGGAGGCGAATTCCCAGGTCAGCGCGGGGCGAGTGGAGAACATGGAAACGCCGACACTCGCCATGGTTTGTCAGTACTGACTTCTTGAAAACTCAATGAGCAGCGGCACGTGCGCGCCGTTGCAGCAAGCGGCCGCCAGCCACGACGAACACCGCACCGGCAGCAGCAGCCGCGTAGTGCAACCAGGGATTGGCCGCCAGCGTGTCGCGCAGGATCGCGTCTTGCACGATGGTTTCGCCGCCGACCCAGCCGATCAGCGCAGCACCCAGCATGACGATGATCGGGAAGCGTTCCATGAGCTTGATCATGAGCGTGCTGCCGAAAATCACCAAGGGAATGCTGATCGCCAGGCCGAGGACCAGCAGCACCATGCTGCCCTGCGCGGCGGCAGCGACGGCAATCACGTTGTCCAGGCTCATCACCAGGTCGGCCAGCAGGATGGTGCGCACCGCGGCCATCATGCTGCCGTATTCCTTGGACTCGCCCTCGCCCTCGTCTTCCTCGCTCAGCAGCTGCAGGCCGATCCACAGCAGCAGCAGGCCGCCGATGATCTGCAGGTAAGGCAGGGCGAGCAGCTTGGCTGCCACCACCGTGAGCACGATACGCAGCACCACGGCCGCGCCCGAGCCGAAGAGCACGGCCTTTTTCTGCTGCGCCGGCGGCAACGACCGCGCCGCCATGGCGATCACCACCGCGTTGTCCCCCGACAGGATGATGTTGATCCAGACGATCTTGAGCAGACCCAGCCAGAAATCGGTGCTTTGAAGAATTTCCATGTCTCTGATCCCACTGTGTTTTATTGAAAAAAGCGCCCGCAATCGAGTGCGGGCGCTTTTCTGTTTCTGCGTGGTCCTCTCATGACCCGGCTCTGCGGCCGGTGTCGCGGGGCCGTCTCTTAGAGCTGCGCCTTGAGCAGCTTGGCCAGTTCCGAGAAGTTGCGCGTCACGGTGAAGCCGCATTCTTCCATGATGGCCAGCTTGGCATCAGCCGTGTCGGCGCCGCCCGAGATCAGCGCGCCGGCGTGGCCCATGCGCTTGCCGGGAGGGGCGGTGACACCGGCGATGAAGCCGACGACCGGCTTCTTCATGTGTTCCTTGCACCAGCGGGCTGCGTCAGCTTCGTCGGGGCCGCCGATTTCGCCGATCATGATGACCGCGTCGGTGTCCGGATCGTCGTTGAAGGCCTTCATCACGTCGATGTGCTTCAGGCCGTTGATCGGGTCGCCGCCGATGCCGACTGCCGACGATTGGCCCAGGCCGATTTCCGTCAGTTGCGCCACGGCTTCGTACGTCAGCGTGCCCGAACGGGAGACCACGCCGATGCGGCCCTTGCGGTGGATGTGGCCGGGCATGATGCCGATCTTGATTTCGTCGGGCGTGATCAGGCCGGGGCAGTTCGGGCCCAGCAGCAGCGTCTTCTTGCCGCCGGCCGCTTCCTTGGCCTTCATCTTGTTGCGCACTTCGAGCATGTCGCGAACGGGAATGCCTTCGGTGATGCAGATCGCCAGGTCCAGGTCGGCCTCGACGGCTTCCCAGATGGCGGCCGCGGCGCCTGCCGGCGGCACGTAGATCACCGAAACGGTGGCGCCGGTCTGCGAAGCAGCTTCCTTCACCGAACCGAAGATCGGGATGTTGAAGATCGACTCGCCGGCCTTCTTCGGGTTCACGCCCGCCACGAAGGCGTTCTTGCCGTTCGCGTATTCCTGGCACTTTTCGGTGTGGAACTGGCCGGTCTTGCCGGTGATGCCTTGCGTGATGACTTTGGTGTCTTTGTTGATGTAGATCGACATGACTTGTTCCTTAGGCCTTCTTGACTGCTGCCACGACCTTCTGGGCCGCTTCCGCCATGGTGTCGGCGCTGATGATCGGCAGGCCCGAATCGGCCAGCAGCTTCTTGCCTTCGACTTCGTTGGTGCCCTTCATGCGAACGACCAGCGGCACTTGCAGGTTCACGGCCTTGCAGGCTGCGATCACGCCGGTGGCGATGGTGTCGCACTTCATGATGCCGCCGAAGATGTTCACGAGGATGGCTTCCACGTTCTTGTTCTTCAGCATGATCTTGAAGGCTTCGGTGACCTTCTCGGGGGTGGCGCCGCCGCCCACGTCCAGGAAGTTGGCCGGCTCGCCGCCGAACAGCTTGATGGTGTCCATGGTGGCCATGGCCAGGCCGGCACCGTTCACCAGGCAGCCGATGTTGCCGTCGAGGCTGATGTAGGCGAGGTCGAACTTCGAGGCTTCCACTTCGGCCGCGTCTTCTTCGTCGAGGTCGCGCAGGGCCACGATTTCGGGGTGGCGGAACAGCGCATTGCTGTCGAAGTTGAACTTGGCGTCCAGCGCCATGACCTTGCCCTTGCTGTCACGGTTGAGCGGGTTGATCTCGACCAGCGAGGCGTCCGTCTCCATGTAGCAGGTGTAGAGCTTCTTGAGGATGTCGACCGTCTGGGCGGTCGAATCGGCGGGCATGCCGATGCCGTCGGCGATCTGCTTGGCCTGTTCGTCGGTCAGGCCCTTTTCGGGGTCTGCGAACACGGTGATGATCTTCTCGGGCGAGGAGTGGGCCACTTCCTCGATGTCCATGCCGCCTTCGCTCGAAGCGATGAAGGCCACCTTCTGGGTGGCGCGGTCGGTCACGGCCGAGACGTAGTATTCCTTGTTGATGTCGGCGCCGTCTTCGATGTAGAGGCGGCGGACCTTCTGGCCTTCGGGGCCGGTCTGGTGCGTCTTGAGCTGCATGCCGAGGATTTCGCCGGCGAGCTTCTTGACGTCTTCGATGGACTTGGCGACTTTGACGCCGCCGCCCTTGCCGCGGCCACCCGCGTGGATCTGGGCCTTGACGACCCAGACCGGGCCTCCAAGTTTCTGGGCGGCTTCGACAGCCTCCTGAACCGTATAGGCCGGGATGCCGCGCGGCACCGGCACGCCGAACTTGGCAAGGATTTCCTTGCCTTGGTACTCGTGAATCTTCATGAGGGATGTCTCTCGGAAGGAGGAGGTTGAGAACAGGAGATCTGGGGTCTGAGGCTTCGTTGGCTCTGTTGCTCGCGGGCGACGGCAGCCTGACGGCTGGGGGCGGCGAACAACCGCGGACTGTATCATGGTGCGCCGCACCAATACCGTACGCGGGTTTGCGGTCAATACGTACTTTCTTCTAGCCACCCGAGCACACTCCATCATGGCCAAGGTTTTCATCGACGGCGAAGCCGGTACCACCGGCCTGCAGATTCGCGAACGGCTCCAGGCGATGCCGCAGATCGAACTCGTGAGCATCGCGCCCGAGCTGCGAAAAGACGCCAATGCCAAGCGCGACCTGATGGCCGGCGTCGACCTGGTGGTGCTGTGCCTGCACGACGACGCGGCGCGCGAATCGGTCGCACTGATCGATCAGCTGCCCGGCAGGAAGCCCAAGATCATCGACGCCTCCACGGCGCACCGCATCGCCCCGGGTTGGGTGTTCGGCTTCCCCGAACTGGTGGAAGGCCACTGGCAGGCCGTGGCCAAGGCCGAGCGCGTCGGCAACCCGGGCTGCTACGCCACCGGCGCCATCGCCATGGTGCGTCCGCTGGTCGACGCGGGCCTGCTGCCCGCCGATTTCCCGATCTCGCTGCCATCGGTGAGCGGCTACTCGGGCGGCGGCCGGACCATGATCGAGGCTCATGAAAAGGGCGAAGCCCCGCTGTTCGAGACCTACGCGCTGGGCCTGAAGCACAAGCACATCCCCGAAATCATGACCTACACCGGCCTCACCCGCCGGCCGGTCTTCATCCCGTCGGTGGGCAACTTCAAGCAGGGCATGCTGGTGCAACTGCCGCTGCACCTCGACCTGCTCCCGGGCAAGCCGAAGGCCGGCGACCTGCAGGACGCGCTGGCCGCGCATTACGCGCGCAGCAACACGCCCGAAAAATTCGTGAAGGTGCTGCCGCCCACCGAGGACGGCAAGCTCGATGCGTTGGCGCTCAACGACACCAACGAGCTCGAGATCCGCGTGTTCCCGAACGAAGACCACCGCCATGCCGTGGTGATCGCCCGCCTCGACAACCTCGGCAAGGGCGCCAGCGGCGCCGCGGTGYAGAACCTGAAGCTGATGCTGGCGCTCTGAGCGCCGCGCTTCCTCGTCAGTTCACCAGCCAGAGTCCGACGCCCAGCAGCGCCGCGTGCGCGCCCAGCGCGATGTAGAGCGGCTTGCGCGAGGGTGTCGCCATGTCCTGCAGCGTCTCGCGGATGCGGCGCGTGAGCAAGGCACGCAGGGCCGGGTCCTGCGCAGCGCCCTCGCCCACCGGCGGCTCGCCATGCTCGGCGCGGCTTTGCTGCCACTCGGCGAGCATCTCGCTCAGCGGCAGCCGGTCGAGCACGAAGCTCACCACCGAACGCACCGCCCTGCCCTCGCCCAGCACCGGCGCGAGCTGCTTGCTCAAGGCATCGATCGACAGCCATTCGGCTGCGCGCTGCAGGGCGCCGTGGGCACGCGGCATCGCCTCGATGCGCCCGGCAATCGCGCCGCCGAGCCGCTGCGACACCGCCTCGCCACGCGCCGCGACCAGGTGCTGCATTGCACGCGCGCGGCCCTGCTGCACGCCGAGCATCGCGTAGACGGCCACGAACAGCAGCAGCAAAACGGCCACCAGCAGCGGCGGCGAGGTGACGAGCGCAAGGATGGCGCCAGCCCCACCGGCACGCGCCGCCGTGTTGCCCGGCCCGTGCAGTTGGCCCAGATAGAAGAAGAAAACGCCGCCGCCCAGAATCAGGCCGAGGAGACTGCCCTTGATCACGGAGCCGGCGAAGGAAAGGCCGGCCTTGGCGCCGGTGCGAACGAGAGACGGCTGGCCGATGGGCTCAGGTGACACGGAAAAGCTCCTCCAAAAGTGACGGCCGGTCCTTCTTGTGGGCTGCAGTGCGAGCTGCCGGCGCGCGGTGGATCATGCCATTGGCGCTCCACACCATAATCGCGCACCCATCTACACGAGGAGGATTCCATGGCCATCAAATTCCAGAAGCCGACCGCGGCATTCGTCGCCGCTTCCTGGGCCGCGCTGCTCATCGGCGCCATCGTCTACCTGATCGGGCTGTGGAACGCCTCCATGCAGCTCAACGAGAAGGGCTACTACTTCACCATCCTGATGTACGGCCTGTTCTCCGCCGTGTCGCTGCAGAAGACCGTGCGCGACCGCCTCGAAGGCACGACAGTGACCGGCATCTACTACGGCCTGTGCTGGATCTCGCTGCTGCTGTCGGTCGCCCTGCTCGCCGTCGGCCTGTTCAATGCCATGCTGGCTGCCAGCGAGAAGGGCTTCTATGCCATGGCATTCCTGCTGAGCCTGTTCGGTGCGGTCGCGGTGCAGAAGAATGTGCGCGACATCGCCGCGCACAAGAGCGAGACGCCCTCGCTCGACGAAGTGCCCGAAGCGAACTGATCCAGCCTGCCTCGGGACGATCGCGCAGCGTCATTCGCCGGCCTCATCGAAATCGCTCCTGAGCACCTTCGACACGACGGCACCTGAAAAGCCCCGCGCCATCAGGAACCGCATCTGCTTCGCCCGCTCCTTCGCATCGGCGGGCGGGGCGTCGAAGCGGCGCCGCCACAGGGCGGTGGCGCGCTCGACTTCGGTGTCTTGCAACCCGGCCACCGCCTCGGCAATGGCCTCGGGCGCGATGCCTTTGGCCTGCAGTTCCTGCTTGACGCGCAGCGCACCCGAGCGGGCGGCGCGCTGGTTGAGCACCGAGGCCACCACGCGCGGCTCGCTGATGAAGTCCTTTGCGGCCAGTTCGTCGAGCGCCTTCGCCAGCGTGCCGGGCTCTTCTTCATGCCTGGCCAGCTTGCGCTCCAGTTCCGCGCGCGAATGTTCGCGCTGGCTCAGCAGGCGCAGTGCGCGGCCTTTGAGGGACGGGGCGTTGAATGCCATGCGGGGGTCGCTCGCGCGGCCCCCGGGGAGCCGCGCCTGTACTTACTCGCCCTTGTCGGCCTTGTCCGCCTTCGCGGCCTTCTGCGGCTTCTCGGGCGTGGCGCCGGCATCGGCGGCCAGCAGCGGGATGCCCAGCGATTCGCGCACCTTGTTCTCGATCTCGCGCGACAGCTCGGGGTTCTCGCGCAGGAACTCGCGGGCGTTGTCTCGGCCCTGGCCGATCTTCTCGCCGTTGTAGGCGTACCAGGCGCCCGACTTGTCGACGATCTTGGCCGTGACGCCCATGTCGATGATCTCGCCCTCGCGGCTGATGCCCTCACCGAACAGGATGTCGAACTCGGCCGTCTTGAACGGCGGCGACACCTTGTTCTTCACCACCTTCACCTTGGTTTCGTTGCCGATGGCCTCGTCGCCCTTCTTGATGGTGCCGATGCGGCGGATGTCCAGGCGCACCGAGGCGTAGAACTTCAGCGCATTGCCGCCGGTGGTGGTTTCGGGCGAA
This sequence comes from Variovorax sp. 10L421, assembly GCF_056395365.1. Taxonomy (NCBI): domain Bacteria; kingdom Pseudomonadati; phylum Pseudomonadota; class Betaproteobacteria; order Burkholderiales; family Comamonadaceae; genus Variovorax; species Variovorax sp. 10L421. The sequence goes on along the minus strand of NZ_JBFTJJ010000003.1, from coordinate 171,952 downwards.
CCGAACATCACGCCGATCTTCATGCGGATCTGGTTGATGAAGATGACCATGCAGTTGGTCTTCTTGATGGTGGCGGTGAGCTTGCGCAGCGCCTGGCTCATCAGGCGGGCCTGCAGGCCGGGCAGCGAGTCGCCCATCTCGCCTTCGATTTCGGCCTTGGGCGTGAGCGCGGCGACGGAGTCGACCACGATCAGGTCAACAGCGCCCGAGCGCACCAGGGAGTCGACGATTTCGAGCGCCTGCTCGCCGGTGTCGGGCTGGCTGATGAGCAGGTCGGACAGGTTCACGCCGAGCTTCTGGGCGTATTGCACGTCGAGCGCGTGCTCGGCATCGACGAAGGCGCAGGTGCCGGCCTGCTTCTGCATGGCGGCGATGACCTGCAGCGTGAGCGTGGTCTTGCCCGACGATTCAGGGCCGTAGATCTCGATGACGCGGCCGCGCGGCAGGCCGCCGACGCCCAGCGCGATGTCCAGGCCCAGCGAACCGGTGGAGACCACCTGGATGTCTTCGAGCGCCTCGCCTTCGCCGAGCCGCATGATCGTGCCCTTGCCGAACTGCTTTTCGATCTGGGCCAGTGCGGCCTGGAGGGCCTTGGCCTTTTCACTGTTGGCGACCGAGATGCTTGCGCCCTTGACGACTGCGTCCATGTGGAAACTCCTTGAATATCAACGGTTTGTGTTGGGTTTCAATCCATCTGCTTTTAATTACAGGCTGGATGCTTGAACAGTAGTGTAGGGGTTCATTGACTCGAGTAAACCCATTTTTTGGTCAGTTTGCTTTACCATTTGGCGCCATGTCCGAAGCCGCGTTCCCGACCGATCCCGACGCCTGGCGCCAGACCCACCTGGGCCGCCTGCTGGGCCACGCGATGCGCCGCTTCGACGAGCGCGTGCTGGAGCTGATGGCACATGACGTCGGCGTGCCGCTGGCACTGTCGAACCTCGCGGCGCGCGCGCAGGTGAGTGCGGCACACATCCACATCACGCGCCATCTGGCACGCGAAGGCTCGCGCCTGACCGAACTGGCAGAGCGCGCCGGCATGACCAAGCAGGCCATGGGCGCGCTGGTCGACCAGTGCGAAGCCTGGGGGCTGGTGACGCGCGGGCCCGACCCGCTGGACGCGCGGGCGCGGCGCGTGCTGTTCACGGCCGACGGCCTGGCCTGGCTCGACGCCTTCCGCAGTGCGGTGACGCAGGCCGAAGGCGAGTTCCGCGCCAGCGTGGGAAACGACATTGCCACCGTGGTAACCATCGGACTCGAAGCCTATACGGCGGGCTAGACTCCTAGGCGGAGACCAACGCGCGCCAAGGGGCGCCGACACAGCCGGAGGTGGCGCATATGCGGATTCTGATTGCCGAAGACGACCAGGTGCTGGCCGATGCCCTGCTGCGCAGCCTGCGCACCTCGGGCGCGGCGGTCGACCACGTGGCGAACGGCTCGCAGGCCGACACCGCCCTCATGACGCACGACGAATTCGACCTGCTGATCCTTGATCTCGGGCTGCCCAACCTGCACGGCATCGAGATCCTCAAGCGCCTGCGCGCGCGCGGCTCGCAGCTGCCGGTGCTGGTGCTCACGGCGGCCGACAGCGTGGAGGAACGCGTCAAGGGCCTGGACCACGGCGCCGACGACTACATGGCCAAGCCCTTCAGCCTGCAGGAACTCGAGGCGCGCGTACGCGCCCTCACCCGGCGCGGCATGGGCACCACCAGCAACACGATCCGCCACGGCCCGCTGGTCTACGACCAGGCCGGCCGCGTGGCGACCATCGACGGCAAGATGATCGAGCTGTCGGCACGCGAACTCGGCCTGCTCGAAGTGCTGCTGCAGCGCGCCGGCCGGCTGGTGAGCAAGGACCAGCTGGTCGACCGCCTGTGCGAATGGGGCGAGGAGGTGAGCCTCAACGCCATCGAGGTCTACATCCACCGCCTGCGCAAGAAGATCGAGAAGGGTCCCGTGCGCATCGCGACGGTGCGCGGGCTGGGCTACTGCCTCGAGAAGATCCAGCCCTGATGCTCCTTGCCAAGCGCGAAGCCTTGGGGCAAGCCCGGTGAAGCTTTTCCAGCGCGCGCAGCGCTCCCTGTTCGGCGAGATCCTCGACTGGATGCTCACGCCGCTTCTGCTGCTGGTGCCCGTGAGCATCGGCGTCACGTGGCTGGTGGCGCAGGGCATTGCCAACGCGCCCTTCGACCGCGCGCTCGAGCACAACGTGAAGGCCCTGGCCGAGCTGGTGACGGTGAAGGACGGGCACACGCAGTTCGCGCTGTCGCAGTCGGCGCGCGAGATCCTGCGGGCCGACGACACAGGCCACGTGTACTACCAGCTGTTCGACGGGCACGACACGCTGCTGAGCGGCGAGCGCGACATTCCGCTGCCCGGGCTCGACGAGCCGCTGCCGCCCGGCCAGGTGTTCCTGCACAACAGCGACGTGCACGGCAAGCCGGTGCGCGTGGCCTCCCTGTGGATCGCCAGCGGCGCCGAGGACGTGCCGCCCTCGCTGCTGCAGCTGGCCGAGACGCGCGAGAAGCAGTCGGTGCTCGCGGCCGAGATCATCAAGGGCGTGCTGCTGCCGCAGTTCGCGATCCTGCCGCTGGCGGTGTTGCTGATCTGGCTGGCGCTGGTGCGCGGCATCAAGCCGCTGTCGGTGGTGGAGGCGCGCATCCGCGAGCGGCGCCCGGGCGACCTGAGCCCGCTCGACGAATCGTCGGTGCCGCAGGAAGTGGTGCCGCTGGTGTCCTCGGTCAACGAGCTGCTGGACAAGCTCAACGATTCGATCGGCACGCAGAAGCGATTCCTGGCCGACGCGGCGCATCAGTTGAAAACGCCGCTGGCAGGCCTGCGCATGCAGGCCGACCTGGCGCAGCGCGAAGGCGCCAATGCCGACGAACTGAAGCAGTCGCTCAAGCAGATCGGCCGTGCGAGCAAGCGCGCCACGCACACCGTGAACCAGCTGCTGTCGCTGGCTCGCGCCGAGGGCAACAGCGCCAACGCGCACCACCAGCCCTGCGACCTGGCGCGGCTCACCATCGAGGTGGTGCGCGAGGCCGTGCCGCGCGCGATCGAGAAGCGCATCGACCTGGGCTACGACGGCGCCGAGGCCGGGGCGCCGGGCGTGGTGTTCGACGGCAACGCGACGCTGCTGAAGGAGCTGGTGCGCAACCTCGTCGACAACGCGATCAACTACACGCCCTCGACGCCGCAGCGCCCGGGACTGATCACCGTGCGCGTGCTGGCCGACCCCTTCGGCCACGTGCTGCTGCTGCAGGTGGAAGACAACGGCCCAGGCATCGCCGAGAGCGACCGCGAGCTGGTGTTCGAGCCCTTCTACCGCGTGCTCGGCAACGAGGCCGACGGCTCGGGGCTGGGGCTGCCGATCGTGCTGGAGATCGCGAACCAGCATCGCGCGCAGGTGAAGCTGGAGGATGCGCATCCCGGCAAGCAGCCGCCGGGCGCGCTGTTCACGGTGCGCTTCGAGAGCGAGACGCCCTCCTGACCCGCTGGATCAGGGCGTCGGCGCGCCGGTTCTGGCTTCCTTGCGGATCTGCAGCCATTCAGGATGGATCTGCCGCGCCACGCGCTGCGGCTCGCGTTCGCTGAGCGCGGCGGGCGCCAGGCCGAAGCCGGCGAGATCGCCGCGCGCCCACAGGAAATAGCCGGCGTTGGCAATCAGCAGAACGACGAGCAAAAGGCGCAGCTTCATGCGGATCAGAACCCCATGCCGCGAGGGCGCACGCTGACTTCGTCGCTGGAGACCAGTTGCAGGCCGGCGTCGGTGCGCACCTGCAGCTCGCCGCCCCAGGCCACGCCTTCGCACAGCCCGGCGGTGCCGTCGCTGAGCGCCACTTCGCGGCCGCGCAGCACGTCGCGTGCGGCAAAGCGCTCAGCGAACGGCGCGAAGCCCCTGGCCTCGAAGTCGAGCACGCTGCGCACCAGCGGCTCGGCCAGTTCGTGCAGCACCTCGGGCGCGGTGGCCTCGGGACGCCACTGGCGCAGCCAGGCCGGCGGCGTGCGCATGCCATCGGCTTCGCGCGCGCCGATGTTGATGCCGATGCCGATCACGAGGTAGCGCGACGCATCCGGCCGGCCGGTGGACGGCAGCGCGGTCTCGATGAGGATGCCGGCCAGCTTGCAGTCGCCGACCCACACGTCGTTGGGCCACTTGAGGCCGGTCTTGTGAACGCCCGAGGGGTCGAGGCTTTCGGCCACGGCAACGCCGACGGCCAGCGACAGGCCCGACCAGTCGGCCGGCGCGAGCGGCAGGCCGAGAGAGAAGGTCAGCGACGCGGGCTCTTCGTTCTGCTGCGCGCTCTGCCAGGGCCGCCCAAGGCGGCCGCGCCCCGCAGTCTGGCGCTCGGCCACGAGCAGCACGGGCTCGACACGGCCGCCGCGCGCGCGGCGCATCAGCTCGGTGTTGGTGGAATCGATTTCGGCCACGGCCTCGACGGCGAAGCCGGGCAGCAGCGGCGCAACCGCCGCGGCGATCCGGTCTTCGAACCAGTCGGCCGTTGTGCTGCTGCTCATGGTCAATCCTTGTCGGATTTGTCCTTCTTCGCGGATTTTTTCTCCGATTTCTTGCCGGCTTTTTTCTCGGCCTTCTTTTCAGCCTTCTTCGCTTCTTTTTTCTCGGCCTTTTTCTTTTCGGCCTTCCTGGCTTTCTTCTTCTTTTTCTTCTCGTCGTCCTTGGGCGTCAACAGCGTGCCGCGGCACTGCTCCGAGCCGCACCAGCAGGGAAATTCGGACAGGAGTTTCGGCGTGTACGGCTCGTCGATGATCAGGCCGTAGTCGTAATTGAGTTCTTCGCCCGCAGAGATGTTTCGCAGCGCCTTGATATAAACGCGCCCATCGACTTCGTCTGCTTCGCAATTCGGTTCGCACGAGTGATTGATCCAGCGCGCATCGTTGCCCTTGACGTTGCCGTCGATCACACGCCCGTCGTCGATGTGGAAGTAGAAGGTGTGGTTCGGCTGGGCCGGGTCGTGCGGATGGCGGCGCAGCGCCTCCTTCCAGCTGATGACCTCGCCCTTGTATTCGATCAGCGTCTCGCCTTCGGCCAGGTCCTGCACGGCGAAGACACCGTTGCCGTGGACATCCGAGCGCCGCATCTGGATGCGGCGGCCGCTGGGCCGCCCCGAGGCAAGCCGCGCCTCCCCCTCGGGGGGATGGGGGGCTTCCGTTTCGCGGCCGGCGGAAAGTGGGGATTTGGAAGGCATCGCCGAAGTCTGTTAGTTTGAATATGCACACATGCGCGTGTGCGCGTGTGCACACGCGGGAAGCCGCAGAGTATAGAGAGCCCTTAGATGACAAAGACTTTGGTAATCGCAGAAAAACCGTCGGTGGCACAGGACATCGTCCGCGCCCTCACGCCGGTGGCAGGGAAATTCGACAAGCACGACGAGCATTTCGAGAACGAAAGCTACGTCGTGACCAGCGCCGTGGGCCACCTGGTCGAGATCCAGGCGCCCGAGGAGTTCGACGTCAAGCGGGGCAAGTGGAGCTTTGCCAATCTCCCCGTGATCCCGCCGCACTTCGACCTGAAGCCGGTCGACAAGACCAAGACGCGCCTGAACGCCGTGGTCAAGCAGGCCAAGCGCAAGGACGTGACGCAGCTCATCAACGCCTGCGACGCGGGCCGCGAGGGCGAGCTGATCTTCCGCCTGATCGAGCAGTACGCCGGCGGCAAGTCGGGCCTGCACAAGCCGGTGAAACGGCTGTGGCTGCAGTCGATGACGCCGCAGGCGATCCGCGACGGCTTCGACGCGCTGCGCACCGAGAAGCAGATGCAGGGCCTGGCCGACGCCGCGCGTTCGCGCTCCGAGGCCGACTGGCTCGTGGGCATCAACGGCACGCGCGCCATGACGGCGTTCAATTCGCGCGACGGCGGCTTCTTCCTCACGACCGTGGGCCGCGTGCAGACGCCGACGCTTTCCGTCGTGGTGGAGCGCGAGGAGCAGATCCGCAAGTTCGTCTCGCGCGAGTACTGGGAAATCCACGGCAGCTTCGCGGCCGAGGCCGGCGACTACCCGGGCAAGTGGTTCAACCCCGACTGGAAGAAGGCCAACGCGCCGCTGCTGGCCAACGGCGAACCCGATCCCGAGCAGCGCGCCGACCGCGTGTGGAACGAGCAGGACGCCCGCGCCATCGCCGACGCCTCGCGCGGCAAGCCCGCCACGGTGACGGAAGAGAGCAAGCCCACCACGCAAGCCTCGCCGATGCTGTTCGACCTGACCTCGCTGCAGCGCGAGGCCAACGGCCGCTTCGGTTTCTCGGCCAAGACCACGCTGGCGCTGGCGCAGAGCCTGTACGAGCGCCACAAGGCGCTGACCTACCCGCGTACCGATTCGCGCGCGCTGCCGGAAGACTATCTGCCCGTCGTCAAGCAGACCATGGGCATGCTCGCCAACAGCGGCATGAAGCACCTGGCGCCGTTCGCCCAGCAGGCGGTCGACGGCAACTACGTGAAGCCCAACAAGCGCATCTTCGACAACGCCAAGGTGTCGGATCACTTTGCGATCATCCCGACGCTGCAGGCGCCCAGCGGCCTGAGCGATGCCGAGCAGAAGCTCTACGACTTCGTGGTGCGCCGTTTCATGTCGGTGTTCTTCCCGAGCGCCGAGTACCAGGTGACCACGCGCATCAGCACGGTGGAGCAGGGCGGCAGGAAGTACCCCTTCCGCACCGACGGCAAGGTGCTGGTGAAGCCGGGCTGGCTGGCCATCTACGGCAAGGAAGCCCAGGACGACGAGAAGGAAGACGACAAGGACGGCAAGCGCCTCGTGCCGGTGAAGCCGGGCGAGATCGTGAAGGCCGAGTCGGTCGACACCAAGGGCCTGAAGACGCGCCCGCCGGCGCGCTACTCCGAAGCCACGCTGCTCGGCGCGATGGAAGGCGCGGGCAAGACCATCGACGACGACGAACTGCGCGAGGCCATGCAGGAGAAGGGCCTGGGCACGCCAGCCACGCGCGCGGCCACCATCGAAGGCCTGATCACCGAGAAGTACATGCTGCGCGAAGGCCGCGAGCTGATCCCCACGGCCAAGGCCTTCCAGCTCATGACGCTGCTGCGCGGCCTGGGTGTGGAAGAACTCTCCAAGGCCGAGCTGACCGGCGAGTGGGAGTACAAGCTCGCGCAGATGGAAAAGGGCGCGCTGAGCCGCGATGCCTTCATGCGCGAGATCGCCGAGATGACGGAGCACATCGTCAAGAAGGCGAAAGAGTACGACCGCGACACCGTGCCGGGCGACTATGCGACCCTGCAGACGCCGTGCCCCAACTGCGGCGGCGTGGTGAAGGAAAACTACCGCCGCTACGGCTGCGTCGGCAAGAGCGGCACGGGCGAGGATGCCTGCGGCTTCTCCTTCGGCAAGTCGCCGGCCGGGCGCACCTTCGAGGTGGCCGAGGCCGAGGCGCTGCTGCACGACAAGCACATCGGCCCGCTGGAAGGCTTCCGCTCCAAGGCCGGCTGGCCCTTCACCTCCGAGATCATTCTCAAGTTCGACGAGGAGGCGAAGAACTGGAAGCTGGAGTTCGACTTCGGCGACGACAAGAACGGCGACACCGGCGAGATCGTCGACTTCAGCGAGCAGGACACCGTGGGCCCGTGCCCGGTGTGCGGCGCGCCGGTGTTCGAGCACGGCAGCAACTACGTCTGCGAGAAGTCGGTGCCGACGAATGCGCAGCCGACGCCCAGCTGCACCTTCAAGACCGGCAAGATCATCCTGCAGCAGCCGGTGGAGCGCGCGCAGATGGAAAAGCTGCTCGCCACCGGCAAGACCGACCTGCTCGACAAGTTCGTGAGCATGCGCACGCGCCGCGCCTTCAAGGCCTTCCTGACCTGGAACGCCGAAGAGGGCAAGGTGACCTTCGAGTTCGCGCCGCGCGAGGGCGGCAGCAAGTTCCCGCCGCGCAAGACCTTCGGCAAGGCCGCGCCCGCGGCCAAGAAGGCGGCGGCGAAGAAGACGCCCGCCGCGAAGAAGGCCCCGGCAGCGAAGAAGGCAGCCGCGCCGCGCAAGCCCGGCGCGGGCTTGAAGCCCAGCGACTCGCTGGCCGCGGTGATCGGCGCCGAACCGGTGGCGCGCACCGAGGTCATCAAGAAGCTGTGGGACTACATCAAGGCCAACGGACTGCAGGATGCGGCCAACAAGCGCGCGATCAACGCCGACGCCAAGCTCAAGCCGGTGTTCGGCAAGGACCAGGTGACGATGTTCGAGCTCGCGGGCATCGTCGGCAAGCATCTTTCGGCGCCCTGAGCCATGCGGCGCCGACATCTCGCCGCCGGCCTGGCTGCAGCGATGCTGCTGGGCACAGCCTGCCTCGCACAAGCCGCGGCCTGGCCTGACAAGCCCGTCAGGCTGATCGTGCCCTTCCCGCCGGGACAGGCCACCGATATCTTCGCCCGCGCGCTCGCCGAACAGCTCGGCAAACGGCTGGGCCAGCCGGTGATCGTCGACAACAAGGCCGGTGCCGGCAGCAACATCGGCACCGAGTTCGTGGTGCGCTCACAGCCCGACGGCTACACGCTGGTGGTGGCCGGCAGCGCGATGGCGGTGAACCAGACGCTCTATGCCAAGCCGGGCTTCGACCCGCGCAAGGACCTGGTCGGCATCTCGCTGATCGCCAAGGTGCCGCTGGTGTTCCTCGCCACGCCCGAGAGCGGCATCCGCACGCTGGCCGACCTCACGACGCGCGCCAAGGCCGAGCCGGGGCGGCTGAGCTACGCGAGCGCCGGCATCGGCGGCACGCAGCATCTCTCGGGCGAGATGTACAAGTCGGCGGCGCACGTGTTCATCACGCACATTCCGTACCGCGGCAGCGGACCCGCGCAGTCGGACTTCCTGGGCAACCAGATTCCGCTGATGGTCGACTCGGTGACGGCCGCGCTGCCGCACATCAAGTCGGGCAGGGCGGTGGCGCTGGCCGTGACCTCGGCCACACGCTCCTCGCAATTGCCCGACGTGCCCACCGTGCGCGAAAGCGGCGTGGCGGGCACGAAGAACTTCGAGGCCGTGGGCTGGCTCGGCCTGATGGCGCCGCGCGGCACGCCACCCGACATCGTCGAGCGGCTCAACCGCGAAGTCACGGACATCCTGAAGAGCGAGCAGATGGCGCGTTTCATCCGCGAGCGCGGTTCCGAGCCCGCGCCCACGACGCCGGCCGAGTTCGACCGCTTCGTGGCGAGCGAGATCGGCGTCTGGGGCGCGGCGGTGAAGGTCTCTGGCGCGAAGCCGGAGTAGCAACGCAACAAGGGCCGGGGCTGTTACAAGGCCAGCCGGGGCTGCGGCCTATAGTGGTCTGCAGTCCCACCCTTTCCTGGAGTTTTCCGTGAAGTCATTCATTGCAGCTGTGTTCGCCCTTGCGATGGGGGCCGTCCTGGCGGGCTGCGCCGGAACGGGCTCGGCCGGATCGTCGGGCTCCGCCGGTGCGTCGCCGGGCAGTGGTGTCACGGTGTTCGGCACCATCGATGCCGGCGTCAGCGGCAGCACGAACCGCTCCGACCGGCGCTAGGCCCGGCCGGCGGCCATCCTCCCGATCGCGTCAGCGCCGCAGCAGCGCCTGTCGCAACACTCGCGCCGCACGGTCGCGGATCTTGGCGGGGCCGGACCCCGGCGACGTCTTGGGCGCAACCCTGGCAGTCGCGCAGGCCCACAAGAAGTCATGCAGGATCGGCGTGTCGTCGACCGTCTCGGTGCTGCCGTACTTGTGGAACTCGGGATGCCACTGGGTCGCGGCGATGTAGCTGCGGCCCTTGTCGGACCGGCGGCGGATGGCCTCGGGCACGCGGTCGGGCAGGCTCCAGGCCTCGATCTCGAAGCCCGGTGCGAGCCCCTTGATGCCCTGGTGGTGGATGCTGTTGACGCGCGCCTTCTGCACCTGCGGAAAGAGCTTGGAAAGCCGCGTGCCCTGCACCAGCTCGATCTCGTGGAAGTTCTGGTCGTAGGTGACCGGGTCGCGGTGGCGCAGGCCGCCAGCGTGCTGGGCCTCGATGTCCTGGTAGAGCGTGCCGCCGAAGGCCACGTTGATGAGCTGCAGCCCGCGGCACACGCCGAAGATCGGCTTGCCGGCCTGCTCGAAGGCCTCGACCAGCGCGAGGTCGTAGAGGTCGCGGATCTGGTCGCCGATCCACGCATCCTTGAGCGGCACTTCGCCGTAGCTGCCGGGCCAGACGTCGGCACCGCCGTGCATCACGACACCGTCGAGCCACTCTGCGTAGTGTGAAAGCTTGGTGTCGCCGCGCGCGGTTTCGCCGGTGGGGCAGGGCACCATCACCACCATCGCGCCGGCGGACATGAGCCAATGCGCGATCGATTGCTCGACGTACTGCAGCGTCTTGTTGGTGAAGAGCGAGCGGGCCGGGTCGGCATGCGAGAAGCAGGCGGACAGGCCGATCTTGAGTCGGGCGGAAACAGGTTGTGTCATCGCGGGACTGTCGTCAGTGGGAACCGGACGATGGATGCGAAAAGGAAAGTCCATTTTGGCTCGTTGGCCTCTCGCACGGGGTCGGACGACACGCCAAGTATGCTTTCAACGCCGCCCCAACGAAGAAGGAAGACAAGCCGATGAAAACCATCAAGGGCCCCGCCATTTTTCTGGCCCAGTTCGCGGGGGACACCGCCCCGTTCGATACGCTCGACGGCATCGCCGGCTGGGCCGCCGGGCTGGGCTACAGGGGCGTGCAGATCCCGAGCTGGGACGCGCGCCTGTTCGACCTCCGGCGCGCCGCCGAGAGCAAGACCTACTGCGACGAGGTGAAGGGCACGCTGGCGAAGCATGGCCTGGAGATCACCGAACTCTCGACGCACCTCCAGGGCCAGCTGGTGGCGGTGCATCCGGCCTACGACGCGGGCTTCGACGGCTTCGCGGCGCCCGAGGTGCGCGGCGACCCGGTGCGGCGGCAGCAGTGGGCGGTCGAGCAGCTGCACTTCGCGGCCAAGGCCTCGGCCAACCTGGGCCTCACGGCGCACGCGACCTTCTCGGGCGCGCTGGCCTGGCCGTACCTGTATTCGTGGCCGCCACGCCCGCCGGGCCTCGTCGAGCAAGCCTTCGACGAACTCGCGCGCCGCTGGCGGCCGATCCTCGACGCCTTCGACGCCGTGGGCGTGGACGTGGGCTACGAGATCCACCCCGGCGAAGACCTGCACGACGGCGTGAGCTACGAGATGTTTTTGGAGCGCGTGAACAACCACCCGCGCGCCTGCCTGCTGTACGACCCGAGCCACTTCATGCTGCAGCAGCTCGATTACCTGGCCTACATCGACCACTACCACGAGCGCATCAAGATCTTCCACGTGAAGGACGCCGAGTTCAACCCGACCGGCAAACAGGGCGTGTACGGCGGCTTCCAGAGCTGGATCAACCGGGCCGGGCGCTTCCGCTCGCTGGGTGATGGGCAGGTGAACTTCAAGGCCATCTTCTCGAAGCTGGCGCAGTACGACTTTCCGGGCTGGGCGGTGCTGGAGTGGGAGTGCTGCATCAAGCACCCGGAAGACGGCGCGCGCGAGGGCGCGACGTTCATCGCCGACCACATCATCCAGGTGGCGGACCGGGCCTTCGACGACTTCGCGGCGGGCGGGGTGGACGTGGCGGCCAACAGGCGGACGCTCGGAATCGCCTGACCTGACCGTCAGAGCAACGCGACCAGCCGACGGATCGCGCCATCGATCTGCTGCTCGGCGATCAGCCCGTAGCCGAAGGCGAGGCCGTTGGACACGCCGGGCGCGTGCGGATCGAGCGCGAAACGCGAGAGCGGCGGCAGCGTGATGCCGGCCGCGGCGGCGCGCTCCACCACCGCATCGGCGCGCGTACCGCCGTGCAGCCGGGCCGACAGGTGCAGGCCGGCGTCCGAAGGAATCACTTCGAGCCGGCCCGCACCGTGGCGTGCCAGGGCCTCGAGCAATGCGGTGCGCCGCGCGCCGTAGAGCCTGCGCATCTTGCGGATGTGGCGCGCCAGGTGCCCTTCGGCGATGAAGGCGGCCAGCGCCTCCTGGCCCAGCACCGGGCCGTGCCAGTCGGCCAGTTCGCGCGCGCGCACCAGCGCCGCGCGGGCCCAGGGCGGCGCCACCACGAAGCCCAGCCGCAGCGCGGGGAACAGGCTCTTGGAAAAGGTGCCGATGTAGAAGACCGACTCGGCGCGGTCGAGCGTCTGCAGCGCATCGAGCGGGCGGCCGGCGAAGCGAAATTCGCCGTCGTAGTCGTCCTCGATGACGACCGCGTTGCGCGCCCGCGCGAAGGCCAACAGGGCGGCACGGCGCGGTGGCGACATCGCCACGCCGGTGGGGAATTGGTGCGAGGGGGTCACGCAGACCACGCGGGCCTCGGGCGGAATGCGGTCCACGCACATGCCTTCGTCATCGGTCGGCACGGTCACCACTTTCGCGCCAGCGGCCAGCATGGCTTCGCGCAGCGAGGGGTAGAACAGCTGCTCGACCGCGACCACCGTGCGCCCCGGCACGACGAGGATGCGCGCGAGCAGCCCGAAGGCCTGCTGCGCGCCGGCCGTGACCACGATGTCACCGGCGGTGCAGCCGACGGCGCGGGTGAACGACACGTGCTTCGCGATGGCCTCGCGCAGCGCGCCCTGGCCCTGCGGGTCGGCGTAGTCGGCGGTCTGGCGTGCGACGCGGCGCAGCGCGCGGTCGCTCAGGCGGCGCCAGATGTCGAAGGGAAAGACGCTCACGTCGGGCAGGCCGACGCGGAAGTCGTCGCGCGCTGGCGATGGCTGCAGCGTGGGTACGAGGTCGGCGCCCGGAAGAGTGAGTGGCACCAGGCGAGGGTCGCGCCGGGCTGGCGAGGCCTTGGTGGCGCGGCCGCGCCGGGAGGCCGGCAGCGTGTCGGCCACGTAGGTGCCGGCGCCGGGGCGCGCCAGCAGGTAGCCCTCGCTCAGCAGCAGGTCGTAGGCCGCGAGCATGGTGTTGCGCGACACGCCCAGGCGCTGCGCCAGCGCGCGCGTGGCGGGCAGGCGCGCGCCGGGCTGCAGCCGGCCGTCGAGGATGGCGCCGCGCAGCTGGCGGTGCACCTCACGCAGCAGTTCGCGCGAGCCGGCGCCCGGCAGGTGGATGGCGAGTTCGAAAAGTGGCTCCATAAACTTCGTTAATTGTGGTTCTTTTGAAGGGCCAATTGCAAACGTACTCTGGAAGCCTCGAACACAGCTTCAACGGAGTCCCTCATGAACGGCACCGATCTCCCGACCTCGCAACCGCCTGAACGCCTGCCCCTGAGCCTGGGTTGGCTCGCACTGGGGGCCTTCGCCATCGGCACCGAAAGCTTCATGGTCGCGGGACTGCTGCCGGTGCTGGCGGCCGACCTGCAGGTCAGTGCCGCACGGGCCGGGCAGTTGGTGCTGCTGTTCGCGCTGAGCTATGCGATCGGCTCGCCGGTGATGGCGGCGCTGCTGGCGCGCTTCGGTCGCCGGCCGCTGCTGATTGCCAGCCTCGCGGCCTTCTCGGCGCTGACGCTGGCGGCATCGATGGCGCACGGCTTTGCGCAGCTGGCATTCGCGAGGGTCGCGCTGGGGCTGGTGGCCGGCGTGTTCCTGCCGACCGCGAGCGCGGTGGCGGCCGCCATGGTGTCGCCCGCGCTGCGCGGCCGAGCGCTGGCCATCGTGACCGGCGGCGGCACAGTGGCAGTGGCGCTGGGCGTGCCGCTGGGTGCGTGGATCTCCGGCTGGGGCGGCTGGCGCACGGCCTACCTGCTGATCGCGGCTGCGGCGGCGCTTGCCACCTTGGGCCTCGCCCTCGGGCTGCCGCGCACGCTGGCGCAGGCCCCGGCGGCTGCAAAGCGCGCGCCGGCCTTTGCCGTGGCCCGCGAGCCGGGCGTGCTGCCGGCGTTGCTGATCAGCATGCTGTGGGCCACGGGCGGCTTCAGCTTCTACACCTACATTGCACTGTTCCTCTCGGAGACGCTGGGCTTCGGCGCCGAAGGCGCTAGCGCGGTGTTCTTCGCCATCGGCGTGGCGGCAGCCATCGGCACCGCGGCCGGCGGCTGGGCCACCGACCGCTTCGGCGCCGATCGCATGGCGCAGGGCTTCGCGCTGATGCTGGTGCTGATCCTTGGTGGGCTCTCGTTCTCGGCGCAGATGCTGCCGCGCGGTTTGGCACTGCCGCTGATCGTGGGGCTGTCGGCGCTGTGGGGCTTCGCGGGCTGGGGGTTCGGCCCGGCGCAGGCGGTGCGGCTGATCCGGCTGGCGCCGGAGCGCGCGCCGATGACGCTGTCGCTCAACGCATCGGCGATCTACCTCGGCATTGCGACCGGTTCGGCACTGGGCGGCATGGCGATCGAACTGGCCGGCGTCGGCGCGGTGGGCTGGGTGGGGGCGGCCTGCCAGTTCACAGGGCTGATGCTGCTGTTGCGCGCGCCGCGCGCGGCCCGCAGCGCCTCGTCAAACTATGTTTTTGATAGCAAATAGTGCTTGAACAACGGCCCTTCGGGGCCTTTTTCATGAGATCGTTGTTTTAAAGACAAGCAACTGTCATGCCCTGCAAGCTATAATGTCGGGTTCGTTTCGATACCACGACGAAGAATTTCGTCAATACCGCCGGCTGACCTGCACTGTCCCTTGGATTCTTCAGGCCTCTCACTCCCAAGCCGGCTTTTACAGTGTGTTGGAGCGCCAGACCGGGCGCCCATGATTGCCACCACTGCCTTCGTTCCTGTTGAAGCGAATAGCGCGTCCGCCGCGCCATTCCGGCCGGCCCACGCCCGTTTTCAATTATTTTTCAGGCACTTCGCGCTTTGCATCTGCGCGCTGTGCCAAGGCTTCATGGACATCATTCAACACAGTATCGCGGTGGGCAAGTACCTTGTTTCCCCGCTCATCCGACATCAGGACGACGGCAAGTACGCCGCTTCGGTCTCGATCCGCTCCGGCCGCGGCAGCGGCATGCACGACCGCGTGATGCGCTTCACGCCGCGCTTTGCCAGCCACGCCGCCGCCGTCGGCTACGCCATCGACCAGGGCCTCGGCTGGGTGCGCGAACGCGCCCCCCAGGTTTCGAAGACGGCCCCTCTCGCGCTTCCGTGCGCGGGCTGAAACAATTACGCCCAATTCCATCTCCAACAAACATCGAACGAGTCAGAGGTAACCACATATGCCCAAGGAAGAACTGATCGAAATGAACGGCGCAGTGACCGAAGTCCTGCCCGACTCGCGCTACCGCGTCACGCTGGACAACGGCCATCAGCTGATCGCCTACAGCGGCGGCAAGATGCGCAAGCACCACATCCGCATCCTGGCGGGTGACAAGGTGTCGCTCGAACTCTCGCCCTACGACCTGACCAAGGGCCGTATCACCTTCCGTCACCTGGAACGCCGCGGCCCGCCGCCGACCACCGGCGGCAACAACTCCCCCCGCCGCTGATCCGCAACCGACGAAAGGCCTTGCGGTGCCCGCGAAGGGCGCCGGCAAGGCTTTTGTTTTTTGCACTTCCCGGCTGCTGAACGATGACCACACCCAACCCCACAGCCGGCGGCACCCCAGCCGACAACGGCTTTGCCTCACTGGCGCTCTCGCCCCAGATGCTGGCCAACCTCACCCAGCTCGGTTACACGCAGATGACGGCCATCCAGGCCGCCGCGCTGCCGCCGGCGCTGCTCGGCAAGGACCTGATCGCGCAGGCCAAGACCGGCAGCGGCAAGACCGCCGCCTTTGCGCTGGCGCTGCTTTCCAACCTGAACCCGCGCCGCTTCGCCATCCAGGCGATGGTGCTGTGCCCGACGCGCGAGCTGGCCGACCAGGTCACGACCGAAATCCGTCGCCTGGCGCGTGCCGAAGAAAACATCAAGGTCGTCACGCTCTGCGGCGGCGTTGCGCTGCGTGGGCAGATCGCCAGCCTGGAGCACGGCGCGCACATCGTCGTCGGCACGCCCGGCCGCATCATGGACCACCTCGAGCGCGAGAACCTCAACCTCGAGGCGCTCAACACGCTGGTGCTCGACGAGGCCGACCGCATGCTGGACATGGGCTTCTTCGACGACATCGTGACGGTGGCGCGCCAGTGCCCTTCGGCCCGCCAGACGCTGCTGTTCTCGGCCACGTACCCCGAAGGCATCGCCAAGCTCGCGCAGCAGTTCATGAAGAGCCCCGAGCAGATCACGGTGCAGGCGCAGCATGAAGGCAGCAAGATCCGCCAGCGCTGGTACCAGGTGAAGGACAGCGAGCGGCTGCACACCGTGAGCCTGCTGCTCGACCATTTCCGCCCCGTCAGCACGCTGGCCTTCTGCAACACCAAGCAGCAGTGCCGCGACCTCGTCGAGGTGCTGCAGGCCCAGGGCTTCAGCGCGTTGGCGCTGTTCGGCGAGCTGGAGCAGCGCGAGCGCGACCAGGTGCTGGTGCAGTTCGCCAACCGCAGCTGCTCGGTGCTGGTTGCCACCGACGTGGCGGCGCGCGGACTCGACATCTCGCACCTCGAAGCCGTGATCAACGTCGACGTGACGCCCGATTCCGAAATCCACATTCACCGCGTCGGCCGCACCGGCCGCGTGGGCCAGCAGGGCGGCTCGGAAGGCCTGGCGCTGAACCTGGCCAGCATGAACGAGATGGGCTTCGTCGGAAAGATCGAGCAGCTGCAGGGCCGCGAATCCGAATGGCACGAACTGGCCGAGCTCACGCCGGGCAAGGGCGAGCCGCTGAAGCCGCCGATGGCCACGCTGCAGATCGTGGGCGGGCGCAAGGAAAAGATCCGCGCCGGCGACGTCCTGGGCGCGCTGACCGGCGACTGCGGCTATGCCAAGGACCAGGTCGGCAAGATCAACGTCAACGAGTTCTCGACCTATGTGGCGGTCGACCGCGCCATCGCCGAAGAAGCCGCGCGCAAGCTGTCGGCCGGCCGCGTGAAGGGCAAGTCGGTCAAGGTACGGCTGCTGGAGCAGTAGCCGCCGCACCGGCCTGCGGCGAGGTCGGTGCCAGCGGCGCATCGAGCGCCGGGGCCGCGCCTGCAGGCGCCTCCTGCCGCGCCAGCTTCGCGGCCAGCCGGAACGCCACGATCACCGCCAGCAGGCCGAAGATCGACGAGCCCACGGCCTGCCCGATCAGCACGCCTGCCGCACCGTAGCGCGAGCCCCACCACGCGAACGGAATCGTGCCCAGCGTGGCGCGCCCCCAGTTGAATGCGGTCGACAGCAGCGGATGCCCGAGGTTGTTGAAGGAGGCGTTCGCCACGAACAGCCCGCCCGCGAAGAAGAAGCTCGCGGCCGTCCAGCTGCAGAAGAGCGAGATCAGCTCGGCCGCCTGCCCGTCGGCCGAGAACGCGCGGATCAGCACGCCCTGCCCAAGCGCCAGCACCAGCCACGCCACGGCCACCGACGCCATCATGAACAACAGGCTGTCGCGCAGCCCTTCCTGCACGCGACGGAACTGCCCCGCGCCCAGGTTCTGCGCGAGGATCGGCCCGACCGCGCCGCTGAGCGCATAGACCAATCCGAAGGCCACCGGCGTCAGCCGGTCGATGGTGGCCGCGCCCGCCACCGCCGAGGGCCCGAACTGCGCGACCGAATGCGTGACGAAGGCCGCGCCCACCGGCGTGGCGAGGTTGGTCAGCACCGCCGGCGCGGCCACCTTGCCGAGCGCGCGCGCATCGCCGCCCAGTCGCGACGGCTCGAAGCGCCCGAGCATGCGGTGCCTCACCGTCACGCCGTGCAGCCCGATGGCCGCGAGCACGATGCGCGAGACTACCGCGCTGATGGCGGCACCGTCGAGTTCCAGGCCGAAGCCGAAGATCAGGATCGGGTCGAGCACCGCCGTCACGAAGGCGCCGCCGAGCGTCACCGTCATCGAGCGGCGCGCATCGCCGATGGAACGCAGCAGCGCCGAAGTCGCCATGCCGATGCCCAGCAGCGGCAGCGTGTGCACCGTCACCGAGAGGTAGCGATGCGCGAGCCGCGCCGTCTCGCCCTGGGCGCCCAGGGCCTGCAGCGCGGGATGCAGGAAGAACGCCGTGCCGGTGCCCGCTACCGCCGACACCGCCGTCATCAGCACCAGGCTCGATGTGGCGATGCGGCGCGCGTCCTCGCCACGGCCGGCCCCCACGGTGCGCGACACCACTGCCGCGATGCCGATGGTCAGCCCGATGCACAGCGACGCATGGAAGAAGCCCATCACGCCCGCGAAACCGACCGCCGCGGCAATCTCCTTCTCCCCAAGCAGCGAGATATAGAACAGGTTGATGAGGTCGACCGCGAACACCGCGATCAGCCCGATGGCCCCCGTGCCCGCCATCACGCAGACATGGCGCATCAACGACCCCGAAACGAAGCGCGCGCGCTCGACACCACCCGCCGTTGCGGTTATTGGCATATGAAATTCCCGATGTGGCCTAATTGCAGGTTCGAACATCACTTTTACCCGAGCTTTTCATGCCCAAGACATTCCGTACCGAAGCCGAACGCGTTGCCACCCCCAAGCCGACGCCGATGCCCGGCTACACCGTGCCTCGCTCCGGTGGCGGCCAGAAGGTCAGCCTCGAACGCGGCACCGCAACGCGCAGCAAGAAGAACCCTGGCAAGCGCGCCAAGAAGGGCGGCTGATCCGGCCCCCGCTGGCTCCCCGGAGCCACGACGAACGCGCCCACGGGCGCGTTTTGTCGTTGGGGCAGCTATAAGGCAGCGATGTCCGACGACAACCAGATCCTCATCCCGCCCTCGTTCTTCGCGGTCTACACCGACGCGCGCCAGCGCCTGAGCGAACCGATCGGCCTGGTGCGCGAGCGCTACGAGATGTGCGAAGACCTCGCCAGCCACCTTGTGGGCCACGCGCAGATCCAGCACCACACCGAGGTGCCGGTCGAAAGCGAGATCCTGCGGCGCATCCACGCCGGGCTCGCCGCGCCCGAATCGGGCGTGTCGGCGGCCGAGGCCACGTGGATCGTGCAGCGCCTGGCCGAGCTGCTGGGCTGGGAAAGCCCCGAGCGGGCCGACGACTGACGCCACGCGCGCCGTCGCACGGTGGCTCCGGGCACTCAATGCCCTGAAAAGCGTTCCTCAAGGAAATCCACGAAGACACGCGTCTTCGCCGGCAGGTGGCGCGAGGGGTAGACGGCATAGACCGGCGTCCTGTCCGCCTCCCAGTCTTCGAGCACGGCCTGCAGGCGGCCGCAGGCCAGCTCGGCCTCGACGTAGATGCGCGGGATCAGGCTCAGGCCGAAGCCCGCGAGCAGCGCGTCACGCACGGCGATGCTGGAGCTGACCTTGTAGCGCCCGTCGATGGCCACGGCCACGCTGCGGCCGGCGCGGTTGAAGGTCCACTTGTTCGCGTGGCCCGAGAGCGTGAACTGCACGCACTCGTGGGCCTTCAGGTCTTCGGGCTGTGCGGGGCGGCCGAAGGCGGCGAAGTAGCCGGGCGCGCCGCACAGCACATGGTCCATGGTCATGAGCCGGCGCGCGACGAGGCTCGAATCCTCCAGCCGGTCGCTGCCGCGGATGGCCAGGTCGTAGCCCTCGCCGATGATGTCCGAGCGGCTGTCCTGCAGGTTCAGCTCGAGCCGCAGGTTCGGGTAGCGCTTCATGAATTCGGGAATGGCCGGCGACAGCGAGGTGAGCGCAAAAGTCAGCGGCGCGCTCACGCGCAGCACACCGCCGGGGCTGCTGCCCATGGGCGCAAGGGCGGCATCGGCCTCGGTGAGTTCGTCGAGGATGCGTGATAAGCGCTCGAAGTACGCAGCGCCCGCTTCTGTCAGGCTCATCTGCCGCGTGGTGCGGTTGATGAGCCGCACCTTCAAATGCGCCTCCAGCTCCGCGATGTTCTTGCTGATGGCCGCCGCCGACAGCCCCATTTGCCGCGCGGCGCCGGCGAAGCTGCCCGTGGCGGCGGTGGTGCGAAAGACCTTGAGGGCCGTGAGATGGTCCATGCTGAATTGACGACTGATGGTAAAGAATCAATTCATTATTCTGGCATTCACAACCCATGGTCAATTCACTAGATTCGACCCATGACAAGCCGCACCACCGACCTCCTGCTCACCGCGACCGCGCCCGCGATCTGGGGCAGCACCTACGTCGTCACGACCGAGCTGCTGCCGCCGAACTACCCGCTGACGGTCGCCCTGCTGCGCGCGCTGCCCGCCGGCCTGCTGTTGCTGCTGATCGTGCGCAAGCTGCCCGAGCGCGCGTGGTGGGGGCGCATCTTCATCCTCGGCGCACTGAATTTCTCGATCCTCTGGGCGATGCTGTTCCTGGCGGCATACCGGCTGCCGGGCGGCGTCGCGGCCACCATCACTTCGGTGCAGCCGCTGCTCGTGGTGTTCCTGGCCAGCGTCTTCCTGGGCTCACCGATGCGCGCGCTGTCGGTCGCGGCGGCGGTGGTCGGCATCGGTGGGGTCGCACTGCTGGTGCTCACGCCGAATGCGGCGCTCGATGCCATCGGCATTGCCGCGGCCGTTGCCGCCGCGGTGTCGATGGCCTTCGGCACGGTGCTGAGCCGGCGCTGGCAGCCACCGGTGTCGGCACTCACCTTCACCGCGTGGCAGCTCACCGCGGGCGGCCTGCTGCTGTTGCCGGTGGCGCTGCTGCTGGAGCCGCCTCTGCCCGCGCTGACGGCGCAGAACTGGATCGGCTTCGGCTGGCTCGGCCTCGTGGGCGCCGCGCTGACCTACATCGTGTGGTTCCGCGGCGTGGCGCGGCTGGAGCCCTCGGCGATCGCGCCGCTGGCTTTCCTGAGCCCCGTGACGGCGGTGATCCTGGGCTGGGCGCTGCTGGAGCAGGCGTTGTCGGCGTGGCAGGTGACGGGGATCGGCATCGTCATTGCGAGCATCTGGCTCAGCCAGCGCGGGGCTCAGCCTGTGGTGCGGGCCGTGCCGGCCGCGCGTCAGGCCGGCTGAGCCGAGGGCGAAGTCGCGCGCTTCAGCAGGCTCAGGTAGCCGGGCTGCACTTCCATGCGCGCGATGGCGCCCTGCCGCTGCAGCAGGCGATGCGCCTTCGGCAAGGCCCAGCAAGGCAGGTTGGTGAACATGTGGTGCTCGCAGTGGTAGTTGACCCAGTAGGGCGCCACCAGGATGCGTTCGAGCCAGCCGGCGTGCGTGGTGCGGGCCTGACGCAGCGGATCGGCCTCGTTCTGCGCGACCAGCGCGTGCTCGGCGATGTTGCGCACGCGGCTCACGAGCGGCAGCCACGTCGCCATGGGCAGCAGCCACATCAGCAGCCATGCCCACCAGCAGCCGGCGAGCGCGAAGGCCAGAAATCCGAGGCTGTTGGCAATGAGAAAACGCCTGTCTTTCGCAAGCTCCCGGCCAAGCACCTCGAGCACTGACTCGCCCGGCCCGCGCTTGCGGATGCCTTCGGCAACATGCCCGAAGCGCTGCTTGTAGAAGGTCTGCCCGCTCAGGTCGCGCACCACCTTGCGCCACATCGACGCGCGCGTGATCGGGAAGGGCGCCGACAGCACGAGGTCCGGATCTTCGGTCTGCTGCACGAAGCGGTGGTGCTGCAGGTGGTACGGACGGTAGTCGCGCAGCGTCGACGAGCACAGCCAATGGCCCACCCAGTCGTTGACCTTGCGATTGCGGTGCAGCCCCGCGTGCGCCGCGTCATGCATGAGGATGAACAGCCCCAGCTGCCGCGCGCCCACTACCGGCACCACGAGCAGAAGGGTCCATGGCCACACGATGCCCGCGAGCATGGCTGCGCCGATCACGGCCCAGCAATGCAGCACCAGCCACAGGCCCTTCCACGACGAACGCGCAGTGAGCGACTGCCATTCTTCGGCGGTGAAGAACTCTTCGGGTTGGGCGCGGGGGGCGGCGGCCATGCGGGCCAGTATGCGCCGCCGGCCCGGGCAAGGCACGCGGAATTCCCCGCAGTGCGGCGGTGAGTGGAGCCGAGGCCCTTTGGCCTACTTGTCGATGATCTTGCGCGCGAAGACTTCGAGGTAGTCCATCAGCCGCTCGGCGCCCGCGATGGCGGCAGCTTCGTCGCCGGTCGCGATGCCCTGCGCCAGCTCGAGGTGCGCGTTGGCGCCCTCGACGATCTCCCCTTCGTGCTGGTAGGCATACCAGAAGCGCCGGCACTGCACGATCGGCGGGATCACCGCCCTCACTGCCGAGTCGTTGTGGCTCGCCTGGTGATTGACGAGGTCGAGTGCATGGTCGGCGCGCATGTAGCCGGTGAGGTCGCCTCGTGCCGCGGCCTCGACCATGGTCCGGGCGCAGCGGACGATGTCGGTGCGCTGCTGCGCGGTGGCCCGGCGCGCCGAGCAGGCGGCGATCAGCCGTTCGAGCACGCGCCGGGTCTGGATCACGTCGAGGTGGTCGGCCAGGTCGATGGCCGACACGAGCAGCCCGCGGCGCGGTTGCTGCACGATGAGTCCGATGGACACCATGCGCATCAGCGCCTCGCGCACCGGCGTGCGGCCGAGCCCCGTGCGCTCGGCGAGTTCGGCCTCGACGACCTGGCTGCCGGGCTGCAGCTGCATGGTCGACAGCAGCGTCTCGATGGCGTCGTAGGCCAGGTCGGCGGCGCGGCGCTTGGGCGGTGGACGGGAGGCGGTCTTCGAGGCGGGCATGGTCTTGTTCTGCGGATGCGGCGGCGTCATTGTCGGGGGTCGCCGTCGTTCGCCAAGCCTGCGAGTGTCGAGATGCGGGCCGGCGACAGCGGCGGGCGCGGCACGGGCGGCGTCCATCCGAAGAGGAAATGCGCCGCGTCGCCGCAGACGCGGCCCTGGCAGGCACCCATGCCGCAGCGGCGATGCAGCTTGGCGTCGGTCCAGCCGGTGCAACCTGCCAGCGCGGAGAAGGGAACGTCTTCGCAGCGGCACACGAGCGTGTCGGGCTGCGGCATCGTCTTGATATCCGGCGCCAGCGCGAAGCTGCGGTGCAGCTGCGCGGCGAAGGCGTTCCAGCGGGCGCGTTCGCCTTCGTGCGCCTTGGCTGCGTGTTCGTTGCCGACGGCCGCATGGCCTGCGATCGTGCCCTGCGCCAGTGCACGTTCGCTGCCGCCGAAGCCGGTGCACTCGCCGGCTGCATGGACGCCGGGGACGCTGGTGGCTTGCAGGGCATCGACCCACAGGGCCTGTGCCTTCAGCGCGCAGCCGAGCAGCTGCCCGAGCTGCGTGTTGGGTGTGAGGCCGAAGCCGCAGGCGATGCGGTCGCAGGCAATCTCGATTTCGCTGCTGCCTTGGCGAAGTCGCGCCGATTCGACCTGCGTCGCGCCGTGCGCCGAGACGATGCGCGACGAAGTGCGGTACTGCGGATCGGCGAGCGTCACCGCCTGCGCGGCCTTGCCGGGCCAGCGCGCGAGGCTGGCGCCGAAGCGCGCGACCGAGGCGAACGACGCCTGCTCCGCGACGCGCAGCACCTTCGCGCCGGCTGCGCGCGCAGTGGCTGCAGCGGCAAGCAGCAGCGGCCCGCTGCCCGCGATGACGATGCGTTCGCCCTCGACCGGCATGCCGGCCTTGACAAGCGCCTGCAGCCCGCCCGCGCCGGTCACGCCGGGCAGCGTCCATCCGGGGAAGGGCAGCAGCAGTTCGCGTGCACCGGTGCAGAGAATGRGCTTCTTCCACCGCATGCGCGTGGCGCCTTCGGCGTCTTCGAGCAGCAGTTCATGCGGCGAGGGCGCGGCGACGACGCGCGTGCCGCTGCGCACGCGGATGTTGGCATGGCGCTCGAGCGCATCGCGCCATTTGCGCGCCGCAGGCGGCAATGCCGCGCCGGGGCCATCGCGCCAGATCTGCCCACCGGGCACGGGGTTGTCGTCGATCACGACGATCGATGCACCGCTGGGCGCTGCCGCCACCGCCGCGGCCATGCCGGCCGGGCCTGCACCGACGACGAGCACCTCGCATTCTTCCTGTGCCATGCGGGTCGTCATTCCGTCGTCTCCACGCGCATGCCTTCGATGCAGACGGTTTGGCAGGCGAGCCTGCGCCGGCCATCGACCAGCACGCGGCATTCCTGGCACACGCCCATGCCGCAGAACGGCGCGCGCGGCTGGCCCGTGACCGAAATGCGCGCCACGCCCATGCCGCTGGCCACGCGCAGCGCGGCGGCGACCGAGCTGCCCGCCTTCACGCGCACCAGACGGCCGTCGATGTTCAACAGGGTGTGGCTGCTCATGCGAACTCCCGGAGGCTGCGCGGCGCATAGGGCGCCGCATCGAAGTCGGGGGTCGCGCCGGTCATCAAGGCAGCCAGCAGATGCGCGCTGCCCGGCGCAGTGGTCACACCGAGCCCTTCATGTCCGACAGCGAGCCAGAGCTTCTCGCGCCACGGGTGCTTGCCCAGCAGCGGAAGCCCGTCGGGCGAGGCCGCGCGCATGCCGGTCCACGAGCGCACCGCGTTGAGGTTCGCAAGCCCCGGCAGGTAGTCCAGCGTGCGCTGGAGCATGCGCGCGAGCATCAGCGCCTCGACCGCCGGGTCCGTTGTGTCGAACTGGCGCGACGAGCCGACCAGCAGCTGCCCCGTGGGCCGTGGCTGCACGTTGAAGGCGACCGAGTCGCCCTCGCTGTGGTGCGCGCTGGTCACGTAGCCGAGCTCGACCAGTTGGTGATGCACCGTGCCCGGATAGCGGTCAGTGACCAGCAGATGGCCCTTCTTCGGGCGGATCGGCAGTTCGGGGCACAGCGTCGTCGCCTGGATGCCGTTGGCCAGCACGACCTGCGGCGCTGTGCGGCGGCTGCCGTCGGCGAGGCGCAACGTGCCGTCGTCTTCGATGGCCTCGACCTTCGCATGCTCGACGCGGATCGATTCCTTGTTCTGGGTGAGCAGCCAGCGTGCGGCGTTCGGCGCATAGAGGATGCCGTCGCCCGGCACTTCGAGAGCGCCCGACAGGCCCTTGCGCAGCGCGGGCTCCGCGCTTGCCAGTTCGCGCGCATCGAGCAGC
The DNA here is from genome assembly GCF_056395365.1 of Variovorax sp. 10L421. Lineage (NCBI taxonomy): Bacteria > Pseudomonadati > Pseudomonadota > Betaproteobacteria > Burkholderiales > Comamonadaceae > Variovorax > Variovorax sp. 10L421. The sequence continues at coordinate 147,157 of NZ_JBFTJJ010000003.1, read as the reverse complement.
CGGCTGCCGATGCCATGCGCGCGCAGCCGCTGCTGTTTGCGCTCGGCCTCCGCCATCTCTTCGTCGTTCGCGGCGATCCAAAGCGTGCCGCAGGCGCTGTACGCGCAGTCGTCGCTCATGCGCGGCGCCAGCTCGCGCCACTGCGCGACCGAATGGCGGCTCAGTTCGAGCTCGGCCGCGTTGTCGTCCATCACCACGAGATGGCCCATGCCCGCGCCGGTGGCACCGCCGATGCGCGCATCGAGCACCAGCACCCTGCGCCCCGCCTGTGCGAGCGCCTGTGCGCACGCCGCGCCGACGATGCCGGCGCCGATGACGATGACATCCGCGTCCATGCCGACCGATGTCAGAGCCGGATGCCCCAGCCGAAGGGATCGTCTTCTTCGATCAGCAGCGTGGCTTCCGCGCTGATGTGCGCGCGGCCTCGCAGCGTGGGAATGACCTTGCCATCCGCCATCTCGTAGCTGGCCTCGAAGCGGCTGCCGATCACGCTGGCCTGCGTCCACACTTCGCCCGGCGCGAGCTTGCCGTCCGCCGCGAGGCAGGCGATCTTGGCGCTGGTGCCGGTGCCGCAAGGCGAGCGGTCATAGGCGTTGCCCGGGCACAGCACGAAGTTGCGGCTGTCCGCGCCTTCATCGTCGTGGGCAAAGAGTTCGACGTGATCGATCTCCGCGCCGTCCGCGCCCGTGATCCCCTGCGCCGCCAGCGCGCGGCGCAAGGCAGAGGTGTAGCCGGTCAGCGCCGCGAGGTTGTCGCTCGCCACGCGCTGGCCGTGCTCACTCACCAGGAAGAACCAGTTGCCACCCCAGGCCACGTCGCCGCGCACGGTGCCATGGCCCGACAGCTCGACCGCCACCTGGTGCAGATGCCGGTAGGCCGGCACGTTGCGCACGCTCACCGAGCCGTCTTCGTGCAGCGTGGTCGTGACCGTGCCTACAGGCGTCTCGATCCGGTGCTCGCCCACGCCGATGCGCCCCATGTGCGCAAGGCTCGCGACCAGCCCGATGGTGCCGTGGCCGCACATGCCGATGTAGCCGGCGTTGTTGAAGAAGACCACGCCGGCAGCCGCATCCGGCGACACCGGCTCGCACAGCAGCGCCCCCACCACCACGTCGCTGCCGCGCGGCTCCAGCACGGCCGCCGCGCGCCACTTGTCGTGCCGCTCGGCCAGCAGCGCACGACGCTCGGCCATGCTGCCGCCGCCCAGATCGGGAAACCCGCCAATCACAAGGCGTGTGGGCTCGCCGCCTGTGTGCGAATCGATGACCTGGATGCGTTGCATGTGGCTGGGTCCGATCAATAGCTGGCGAGGGGAACGGGCGCCGCGTTCTTGAAAGTGAAGACGGTGATGGGCGCCTGCTTCATGTTGCCCTTGTCGTCGTATGAATAGGTTGCGGCCACGCCCTTGTAGGTGGTCTTGTAAAGCTCGGCGCCCACCTTGTCGGGGTCGATGGAGTTGGCCTTCTTCATCGACTCGCCGATGAACAGCACCTGGTCGTAGTACGAAGCAGCGTACGCGTCGGGATCGACGTTGAAGCGCTTCTTGAACTTCTCCTTGAAGGCCGGGCCGCTCTGCGCCTTCTCGAGGATGGAGCCGCCTTGCGCGCAGAACACCAGGTCGTTGACCGCATCGCCGCCGAGCTTGCCGGTAGCGGGGCTGCACACGGTGTCGCCGCCCAGCAGCTTGCCGGGCACGGCCAGCTGCTTCATCTGGCGCGCCATGGGCGCGGCCTGCGGTGCATAGCCGCCGAAGAAGATGGCCTCGGGCGCCTTGGCCTTCATGTTGGTCAGGATGGCAGTGAAGTCCACGGCCTTGTCGGTGGTGAACTCCTGGCCGACCACGGTCAGGCCCTGCTTCTTCGCTTCCTTGGTGAACTCCTCGGCCAGGCCCTGGCCGAAGGCGGTGCGGTCGTCGATCACGCCGACCTTCGTCACCTTCAGCACCTTGGCCGCATACACGGCCATGCTGGAGCCGATCTGGTTGTCGCTCGCGATGATGCGGTAGAGGTTCTTGTAACCGCCCTGCGTCACCTTCGGGTTGGTGCCCACGGTGGAGACCATGGTGCCGCCTTCGCTGTAGATGCGCGAAGCCGGAATGGCCACGCCGGAGCAGTACGGGCCCATGACGTACTTGACGCCGTCGTCCACGAACTTCTGCGCGACGCTCACACCGGTCTTGGCGTCGCACTGGTCGTCTTCCGACACCATTTCGAACTTCAGCGTCTTGCCGCCGACGACAAGCTTCTTCGCGTTGAGCTCCTCGACGGCGAGGCGCACGCCGTTTTCATTGTCCTTGCCTGCGAAGGCATTGGGGCCCGAGAGCGGACCGCTGTGGCCGATCTTGACCACCTGCTCCTGTGCTTGTGCCTGACCTGCGATGGCGATGGCCACGAGGCCGAGAAACGAAACCATGTTTGCTTTTGACTTCATGCTTCTTCCTAGGTTGGGACAATGAAAAGAGGGGCGTATTACATAATCGATTGGTACTGCGCAGGCCGCGTGGCGAGCGCCTTCTTCACGATGGCTTCGATGAATGCGCGCTCCTCGCCGATGAGCGGCAAGCGCGGACGGCGCATGTGCTCGCTGCCCACGCCCACCAGCACGTCGATGAGCTTGAGGTTCTGCACCAGCTTGGTCGACACGTCGAGATGCAGCATCGGCGTCATCCACTGGTAGAGCTTGAGCGCTTCGGCAAACTTGCCGGCCTTCATCAGGTCGTACAGCGCCACGGTCTCGCGCGGGAAGGCGCAGCCTACGCCGGCCAACAGGCCGTCGCAGCCGAGCGCCAGGCCTTCGTAGGCGAGGTCGTCCACGCCCAGGAACAGCTGGTAGCGGTCGCCCACGGTGTTGCGCAGGTCGGTGATGCGGCGGATGTCGTCGGTGCTTTCCTTGATGGCCGCGATCCATTCGCAGTCAGCCAGCTCGACCATGTGCTCGGGCTTGAGGTCGACGCGGTAGGCCACCGGGTTGTTGTAGACCATGATGGGTTTTTGCGCCGCGTTGGCGATGGTGCGCACATTGAGCATCGCCTCGCGCGCGTCGGCCACGTAGATCACCGAGGGCATCACCATGAAGCCGGCCACGCCGAGCTTGTTGGCGCCGTCCACGTAGCGCAGCGCTTCGCGCGTGCTGGTTTCCGACACATTGGCCAGCACCGGGATGCGGCCGTCGGCAGCTTCGAGCGCGATCTTCGCGACCTGCAGCTTTTCTTCCAGCGTCAGCGTGCTGGCTTCGCCGAGCGAGCCGCAAGTGACGAGGCCGTGGATGCCGTTGCGGATCTGGAAGTCGATGTGACGGGCCGTGCCCTCGGCATCGATGCTCTCGTCGGCGTGGAACTTGGTGGTGATGGCGGGGAAGATGCCTTGCCAGCGGGGATTGGTCACTTGATCGCTCCTTGTGGATGTGCGGTGGTGTGGAAGCGTCGCACTTTAAATATATTAAGGATATATGGTCAAGATATCTTTGGGGCATGCGCTCTTCCGCGCCCGGTTTTTCTGTGATATCCGGGAGCGGGTAGGTCGCGCTACTTGCGGCCGTCCGCGGGGCGCAGCAGGCCCCGCTTGAGCGTCACCGGCTTGCCGATGGGTGGCGCGGTCTTCGTCTCGACGGTGCGCAGCGTGCCGTTGTCCATGCGCACGCCCACCTCGTAGACCGTGACCGTGCGCACGTGCTTCTCGATCTCGTTGCCCGCGAAGCCGCCGCCCACCGCGCCGAGCACCGTGGTCGCGACGCGCCCATTGCCATGGCCGAACTGGTTGCCGACGAGGCCACCCACCACGCCGCCGGCCACGGCCCCCACGCCCGAGGTGTTCTGGATGCGCTTCTGAACCGGGCGAACCGATTCGACATGGCCGCAGACCGCGCAAGGTGGCGGGGCGGGAGGAGCGGCAGCGACGGGTGGCGCGTTCATCACGCCTGGCGCCGGTCCGGGCTGGATCGCCTGAGCTGGCATGGGAGCGGGCATCGGCGCAGCCGCCATTGCTTGCGGCGCGGGGCCCGTCGCCGTGGGCGGCACGGCGAGCGCCGGTGGCATGGCTTCAGGCTTGAAATCGTCCGGTGCAATGGGCGACGCAGCGGCAACGACTGGCGGCGGTGCACTCGCACTCGCGACCGGCTCCTGGCGGTGAAGCAACACGCCGCCAAGCGCCACCACGGCCACGCTCAATGCGCCGATCACGGCCCACAGCGGCTTGGGCGACTTGCCCACCGGCTGGCCCGGAGGCGGGTTGAATGGCGACGTCGGATCCATGAAAAGCCCCTTATACGGTCCGAAGCGGAATGCCCCGGAACCCATCAGGAAGCATGAGCGCGGGCGGCGCGTTGTCAATTGACCGGCGTCCTACACTGCGATGTCGGTCACGCCTGAGAGGAACCGCGCGGCCTCGCTTCGCATGCCCCGTGAGATGGACTCCCAGGTCCATGCAGGGAAATCCGACGGCAACAGGGCCTCGATCTCGCTCAGTGCGTCATCCACCGACGCCACCATGTCCAGCATGGCGTTCCAGACATCGATGCCACCGTTCTTCATGGCCAGCCCATGCCAATGGCGAGCCTGGATGGTGTGAAAGACATGGTGCGCATTCTTGGAGCGGATCGCCATGGCCAGACCCGCCTTGCGCGGCTGGAACTGATTGGGCCCGTTGCCGAAGTACGGCCACGTCGAAATGATGTCGTAGAGCGGCGTCATCTCGTAGGCGTCACCGCGCAAGAGGTGGATCGAGAAGTTCTTGGCGTGGCCGTCGGTGGCGGCGAGCAGAAAGAAGGCCAATTGCGCGAGCAGGAACCGGGCGCCATCCTCCGCACTCCCGCTGCCTTGCAGAAGCTGCAGGCACTTGCTCATGCCGGGGCCGCCGTGCTGCTCGTACTTCCTGTCGGACGGCAGGCCCATGGCCTGGCAACAGTCCTCCTGCGGCAGGCGCGCGATCCAGGCGCCACCATCCATCCACTCGCGGTCGAACCGCTCCACGACCAGGACCGTCTGCCCGCCGAAGGTGGCCATGGATGTCGGCGCCACTTGCAGGCCGAGTGCCTCGACGATCTGTGCGCACAGCCATTCGTTCTGCACCGAGTCCGAGGCGTCCACGCGCTTGGAGCCGCCGATCAATCCCAGCGGCAGCTTGATGATGTGCGTGGTGGGCGTGGCGCCATGCGGCCGGCACCATTCGCCGTTCCAGAAAGTCAGGGCGGTCTTCTCCTGCGCACCGGCAAGGGAAATGCGAAACAGGTCTTCGTCGCGCATGCCTTCCGGGGTGTCTTCGGACGGAACGGCTTGCAGCAGCGCGGCGATCTGCTCTTCGTCCAGGGGCTCGCAGTTCACGGCATTCCAGCCCTGCGGCGCGGCGCCTTCGGGCAGCAATTGCACGGCCCCGACACAGTCGCGGCCGATGGCTTCGAGCAGGTCGAAAGTCCTGGCGTCCTTGAGCTTGAAGCGATTGCGCAGACGCGCGCGAACCCTGTCGTTGTCGGGCAGCAGATTGTCGAAGTAGTTGCGGACCACCTCGCCGCGGACTTCGAGCGTGCCGGTGAGCGGAATCGACAACGACAGCGAGCGCCGCCGGGGCGATTCGAGCCATCGGGGGTCGTACCGGAAGGTGTGGACGCCGTGGTCGACGGACCAGGTGCCAACGGGCTCCCCGTTCATCCACGCGCCAAGCGCCTGCGTCACCAGGACTCCTTCTTCGGCCGGACGACGAAGCTCCGGCGAGACGTCGGCTTGATGTCCTTGCCGGGATTCAGCGCCTGAAGCGCGCGAAGCGATGCGCCTGGAGCACTCGATTGCCCGGAAGGCAGGTGCACCAGCACCGATTGATCGCTCATCCTCGTGGCGGTCCATCCTTCCGGGAGGTTCACGGCATCGTCCGGCAGCGAGTCGCGCCTCCCGGGATGCTCCTGCGCGGCGTCAGCGATGGGACTTGAGGACGTTCCGTCCTGCAGGGAAAAGGATGCCCCCAACGCCGCCATCAACTTCATCAGTTGCTCGAAGCTGACCGCCCCGGGATTCGCTTCGATCTCCGCGATCCGGGCCTGGCTGACACCGACCAACGCGCCTGCCTGCGCCTGTGTCAGGCCGCGCTTCTTCCGCAATGCCTTGAGGTGCGGCCGCAGCTGGTCGACGAAACGAAGGGGATAGTCCATCGCCGACCAGAATATCGGCTATAGCTTATTTTGTCAAAATATCAGCTTCAGGATATTTTTATAAATTACAAGCCTTGCCTTATTTTTTTCTGCACCAAGGCCTGGCCGTTATTCGATCACCGCCTCAATCGATCTTCGCCCCCGAAGCCTTCACCACCGCCCCCATCGCATCCCAGTCCGAGCGCAACAGCTTCTGGAACTCCTCCGCGCTCTGACTGCGCGGCTCCACGCCCAGGCGCTTGAAGCGTTCCTGGATCGCCGGGTCGGCCAGCACCTTGTTGGCCGCGACGTTGATGCGCTCGACTTCCGCCTTGGGCGTGCCGGCCGGCGCGAGCAAGCCGATCCACGAATCGAAGGCGTAGCCCGGCAGGCCGCTCTCGGCCACCGTCGGCAGCTTCGGCAGGAAGGGGCTGCGCGACTGGCCGGTGGACGCGAGCAGCTTGATGCGCGCATCGTCCTGGAAGCCGATCACGCCGATGCTCGACGAGATCACCGCCTGCACGCGACCCGCGAGCACCTCATTGACGGCCTCGCCGGTCGACTTGGTCGGGATGTGCGTCATCTGCAGCCCCGCCTTCGCGAGAAACGACGCCATCGCGAGGTGCGTCGCGCTGCCGTTGCCGGCCGAGGCGTAGTTGTACTTGCCGGGGTTGGCCCTGACCTCCTTGATGAAGTCGGCCGTGCTCGACACATTCATGCCGCTGGCCACCGCCAGCACATAGCCCGCGTTGCCGACGTTGGCCACGCCGACGAAATCCTTCAGCGGGTCGTAGCTCAGCTTGTTGTAGAGAAAGCCCGCGATGTTGTGGCTCGCCGCCGCGAGGACCAGCGTGTTGCCGTCGGCCGGCGCGCGCGCCACCAGGGCCGCGCCCACGGTGCCACCCGCGCCCGCGCGGTTCTCGACGATGGCGCTGGCATTCAGCGCCGCGCCCAACTCATTGTTGAAGGCGCGCGCCACCGTGTCCTGCACCGCGCCGGTGGCGAAGGGCACGACGATGTGGATCACGCGCTGCTGTGCATGGGCCGGTGCGATGGCACCAAGCACCGCCGCAGCAGCAAGCGCGGTCAACGAACGTCGGGTGAGCGGGGTGGAGGTCATCTGTGTGGCCACTTTCTTGGTCATCGTCAACAGGAAGGGAACAACTTCAACCGCCCGGCGACAGCCAGCGCTGCACCAGCTTCACGAAGTAGCTGGCACCGATCGGGATGATCTCGTCGTTGAAGTCGAACGAGGTGTTGTGAATGATGCAGGGGCCGGGCCCGTGGCCGTCGAGCCGGTGGTCGCCGTCGCCGTTGCCCAGGAAGGCGTAGCAGCCGGGCCGCGCGAGCAGCATGTGGGCGAAGTCCTCGGCGCCCATCACGGCGGGGAAGTTGTCGGTGACCATGTCGTCGCCAACCACCTCGCGCATCACGCCGGCGGCAAAGCGCGCCTCGGCCGGATGGTTCACGGTCGGCGGCGAGGAGCGGTTGAAGTACACCTCGGCCGTGCAGCCATGCGCCGCCGCCACGCCGGCCGCCACTTCGCGCAGCCGCGCCTCGAGCTTGTCGATGGCTTCGATGGAAAAGGTGCGGATCGTGCCGCCCACCGTCGCCACATCGGGAATCACGTTCGGCGCATCCGAGCCCTGCAGCTGCGTGACTGCAAGCAGTGCGCGCTCGGTGCTGGGAATGGTGCGCGCCACGATGGTCTGCAGTTGCTGCGCCAGCGTGACCACCGCGGCCACCGGGTCGATGCCGGTGTGCGGCATCGAGGCATGCGTGCCGCGTCCACGCAGCGTGATCTTGTACGTGTTGCTCGACGCCATCAGCGCGCCTTCGTTGAGCGCAAAGCGGCCCACGTCGCCGACGGGGAAGTTGTGCAGCCCGAAGACCGCGTCGCACGGAAAGCGCTCGAACAGGCCTTCGTCGATCATCTTCTTCGCGCCGGCCTTGCCCATCTCCTCGGCGGGCTGGAAGATGAAATGCACCGTGCCGTCGAAGTCGCCGGGGCCCTGCTGCGACAGGTGCCACGCGGCGGCCAGCAGCATGGTGGTGTGGCCGTCGTGGCCGCAGGCGTGCATGCGGCCGGGGTTGGTCGACTTGTGGGCGAACTCGTTGGCTTCGTGCAATGGCAGCGCGTCCATGTCGGCGCGCAGGCCGATGGTGCGCGAGCCCGTGCCCTTGCGCAGCACGCCGACGAGTCCCGTGCCGGCGATGCCTCGGTGCACCTCGATGCCCCATCCGGTCAGCAGGCTCGCGACCTTCTCGGAAGTGCGGTGCTCCTCGAAACCGAGTTCGGGATGGGCGTGGATGTCGCGCCGGATCTCGACGAAACGGGCGGCGTTGGCAAGGAAGGAATCGGCGATGTTCATGGCGGCGAGGGCACTGTCGTGGGAGGCGGACGATTCTGGCGCAAGGCGGCGTTTGCCGCCATGACAGCGGGTCAAAGCCTGGCCAGCACTTCGTCCAGCGTGCCGATCAGCAGATCGGCATTGGCTTCGGAGAACACCAGCGGCGGACGGATCTTCAGCGTGTTGGCGTGTTCGCCGGTGGCGCTCAGCAGCACCTGCCGCTCGCGCAGGCCGTTGACGACGCGCACGGTCTCGGCCGTGGCAGGCGTGCGCGCGCGACGGTCTGTCACGAGCTCCAGGCCCACGAACAGGCCCGCGCCGCGCACGTCGCCGATCAACTCGTGGCGCTCGGCAAGCTTCGAGAGTCCGGCGCGCAGATGGCGGCCCACGCGCTGCGCATTGGCCATCAATCCTTCGCGCTCGATCACGTCGAGCACCGCCATGCCGGCCGCCATCGACACCGGGTTGCCGCCGAAGGTGTTGAAGTAGCGGCACTCGCGGCCGAACGCGGCCAGCACCTCCGGCTGCACCGCCAGCCCAGCCAATGGATGGCCGTTGCCCAGCGGCTTGCCCATGGTCACGATGTCGGGCACCAGACTCTCGTGGCGCATGAAGCCCCAGAAGGCATCGCCGGTGCGGCCCAGGCCGGGCTGCACTTCGTCGGCGATGAAGATCCCGCCGGCCTCGCGGATCGCGGCAACCGCTTCGTTCAGGAAGCCCGCCGGGTCGGTGAAGATGCCGTCGCTCGAGAACACGGTGTCGACCATCAGCGCGGCCGGCCGCATGCCATGCGCCTGCAGGTCGGCGATGGCGGCGCGCACGCCGGCGGCGAAAGCCCTTCCCTGGTCTTCGGGCGGCACGCGGTAGCTGTCGGGCGGCGGCACGGTGCGCACCGTCTTGCCGAGCTGCACGAAGCGCCCGAGCGAAGGCGAGGCCTGCGCGATCGACTCCGTCACGCCGTGGTACGCGAAGCGCGTGACGATCAGCCCTTCGGCCTTCGTGTGGGCCTTGGCGATGCGCATCGCAAGGTCGTTGGCCTCGCTGCCGGTGCAGGTGAACATCGCATGGCCGAGCGCGGGCGGCATGGTGGCCAGCAGGCGCTCGGCGTAGTCGAGCACGCCTTCGTGCAGGTAGCGCGTGTGGGTGTTGAGCACGCTGGCCTGCCGCGCGATGGCCTCCACCACGTGTGGATGGCAATGCCCCACCGACGCGACGTTGTTGTACGCATCGAGATAGCGCTTGCCGTCGGCGTCGTCGAGCCACACGCCTTCGCCGCGCACCGGGTGCAGCGGTGCTTCGTAGAACAGGCGGTAGGCCGGGCCGAGCAGCCGCGCGCGGCGTTCCAGGAGCGATTCTTCAGGCATTTGCGTGACTCTGGTTCATGCCGCAGGCGCGCCGGAAGGCGGTGCTTGCGGCTTCGTTGCCGATGCGGTCGCAGGCCTGCAGGCGGGCCCACGACAGCGCGTTGTTGCGCAGCAGGTAGGCCGCGTTGTCGGGGTGGCGCGCAGCGCGCCAGCCGCTGATGGCCACCACCATCACGAGCCGCGCGGTGATCAGCGTGAACAGCACGTCGACCTCCTCGCGCGTCAGCGGAAGCACGGCGTGGTACGCGGCAATGAAGGGCACGATGCCGGCCAGCGCATCGCCCGCCGGATCGAGCTGGTAGGCCGCGGCCACTGCGAGGTCGTCGATCAGCGGCGCGCGCACCATGTCGCCGAAATCGAGGATGCCGGCAATGCGGTCGGTGTCGGCGGGATCGACCAGCACGTTGTAGATGTTGAAGTCGTTGTGAATGGGCTGCGTGCGCAGGCCCGCCAGCACCGGCTTCGCATCGCGCTCGAAGCGGTCGAGCGAGCGCCCGGCCAGCGCGCGCCGCTGCGGATCGCCGATGTGCGCGAGCAGGCCGCGCACGCTGTCGGCGCGCTGGATGTCCCAGGGCAGCGCGAGCGCGCCGGCCGGATGGTCGAAGTCGCGCAGCGCGAGGTCGAGCCGGGCCAGCGTGCGCGCCAGGTTCAGTTGCTGCGCGGCTGTGCGCGGCGCTTCGGGCAAGGGCAGGCCCGGCAGGTAGCTGAAGAGCCGAGCCACGCGCGGCAGGCCGTCGCCCGGATCGCACAGCAGCGAAGGCTGGCCCTCGCGCGTGGGCACGATGCGCTGCACCGGCAGCCCCGCGTCGGCAGCCGCGATGTGCAGCAGCGCCTGGGTCTGGAAGTCCGCCACCAGCGGTGTTTCGCTCGGGTGGGAGATCTTCAGCATGAAGTGCTCGCCGGTCAGCGCCGATTCGAGGCGGTAGTTGCGGTCGCGCTCGCCGGTCAGCGGCCGCATCTCGCCTTCGATGCCGTAGTGGCGCAGCGCGAACGCGCGCACCCAGTCGGGGTCGAGTTCGGGCGAGCCTTCGCTCAAGACTTCCGCATCGTCGAACCCGTCCGCTGCCGTCATGCGGCGCCCGCGAAGCCGCGCAGCGCGCTGGCGAGGTTGGGGCCCAGGTCGTCGGAGAGATAGCCGCCCTCCTGCACCAGCACGGTCGGCAAGCCGAGGCGCGCGATCTCGGCGAGCAGCTGCGCGAAGCCGGGCGTCGTGATCTTCATGCCCTTGTAGGGATCGCGCTCATGCGTGTCGAGGCCCAGCGCCACCACCAGCGCGCCGGGCGCGAAGGCGCGGATGCTCTCGCAGGCATCGCGCAACGCAGGCAGGTAGCCGTCGATGTCGGTGCCCAGCGCGAGCGGCTTGTTGATGTTGTAGCCCAGGCCCGCGCCCTCGCCGCGCTCGTGCGCATAGCCGGTGAAGAAGGGCGTGAAGTTGCGCGGATCGCCGTGCAGCGAGATCGTCAGCACGTCGGCGCGGCGGTAGAAGATGCCCTGCGTGCCGTTGCCGTGGTGCACGTCGATGTCGAGGATCGCCACGCGGTCGTGCGCCGCGCGCAAGTGCTGCGCCGCGATGGCCGTGTTGTTCAGGTAGCAGAAGCCGTTGGCCCGGTCGGCATAGGCGTGGTGGCCCGGCGGACGGCACAGCGCATAGGCCGCGCGCTCGCCCTGCAGCACGAGCTGCGCCGCGTGGGTGGCCACGTGGGCCGAGCCCACGGCCGCGGCCCAGGTGTGCGGGCCGATGGAACACGCGTTGTCGCCCATGTGGAAGCCGGCCTGCCCGACCACGCTCTCCGGATACGTGCAGGGCTCGCCCGGAAAGGGATGGATGTTGGGCATGACCTCGTCGGACGGGTCGTCCAGCAGCCGCCAGCGCGCGTAGGCCGTCTCCAGGAAGCGCAGGTACTCCGGCGTGTGGATCGCGGCGCGCGGGCCGGCGCCGAAGTCTTCGCCCGCGACAACCTCGTGGCCATCGTGCTCGACCGCCGACAGCAGGCGGAAGGCCCGCTCGGGCTGCTCGTTGCTGCGCTTCAGGCGGCCGCGCACCATGAAGAGCTGCGGGTCGTGGTCCTTGTGGGCGTCGCTGTAGACGATCTTCATCTCGCGGGTCCTTGCGTGGAAGTGGTGAGGGCGACGTCGCCGTGCTGCTTCACGAACAGTGCGCGCACCTGCTGCCAGGCGTCGTCGAGATGTTCGCGCATGGCCAGGCGTGACGCCTCGACGTCGCGGCTCATCAGCGCATCGACGATGGGGTAGTGCGTGTTGGCCATGGTCTCGGGGTCGTGGTAGACCGCGTCGATCAGCGCGATGATCATCTGCATCTCGGTCTGGGTGTTCGAGAAGATGCGGTGCAGGTGCGCGTTGCCCGAGAGCTCGCTGATCAGCGTGTGGAAGGCCAGGTCGGTCGCGATGCGCACGTGCTGCGGCTGCGTGGGCGCCTCGCGCACCATGTCGTCCACCAGCGTGCGCAGGCGCTGCAGCCCCGCGTCGTCGGCCTTGCGGCAGGCCAGCTCGACCGAGGTCATCTCCAGGCTCAGGCGCACTTCGAACAGGTCGTCGATTTCCTGGACGCTGATGGTGCGCACCGCGAAGCCGTGGCGCGGGCGCGCCACCAGCACGCCCTGGCGCTCGAGCCGGCGCGCGGCCTCGCGCACGGGGGCGCGGCTCACGCCCATGCGGCGCGCGATCTCGGCCTCGACGATACGGCTGCCGGGCGCGAGGCGCCCTTCGACGATGGCGCGCGTCAGCTGCGCTTCGACCAGCCCGACCAGGTCGGGCGCCTCGACGGACTCGAAGCCGGTGCTGTCGGCGATGGAAGAAGAAAAAGCCATGGTGTTTGTCTCGTCATGTGAGGGGTAGCGGGGCCTTATTCTTGATTGGCCGCCGTGCCAGGTAGACCCCCGCGGCCATGATCAGCGCAATGCCCGCCATCGCCAGCCCATCGGGCGGCCTGTGGAACCAGAAAGTGCTGAAGACCACCGCGAGCAGCAGCTGGAAGTAGTTGAGCGGTGCCAGCGTCGCGGCCTCGACGCGCTCGAAGGCGGCCAGCAGCAGCCACTGCGCCAGCCCGCTGCAGGCACCGCCCGCGAGCAGCAACAGCACCGCACCGGCAGCGGGCCGCTCGGCCGGCAGGAAGAAGGGCGCGGGCAGGGCGGTGACGACCAGGCACACCAGCGCCGTGTACGCATACTGCACCGGGCTCGCGACCAACCCCGCAAGGCGGCGCGTGAGCAGCTGGAAAATCGCATAGCAGACGGCCGACACCGCCATCAGCATCGTGCCCACCCATGGCAGGTTGCCGCCGGGCCGCACGATCAGCAGCATGCCCGCGAAGCCCACGCTCACCGCCACCCAGCGGCTGCGCTGCACCGCCTCGCCCACCAGCCAGGGCGACAGCGCCACCATGAGCAGCGGTGCGGTGAAGTAGATGGCGGTGGCTTCGGCCAGCGGCATCCAGATCAGCGCCGTCATGAAGCAGGTAGCCACGGTCGCGAGCATCACGCCGCGCAACAGCAGCAGCCTCTTCTGCGGCGCGCGCCAGATGCGCAAGTCGCCGTGGCGCAGCAGCATCGCGAAGGCAATGCAGATCACCGACAGGTAGCGCATCAGGTTGACGAAAGGCGCGGGGTAGAACTGCAGCATGTGCTTGCAGAAGGCGTCGTAGCTCGCGAAGGCCACCAGCGCGCAGAAGAACAGCGCAACGCCGGTGCTCCTGGAGCCCGGCGGGCGCAGCAGCACTGCGGCGCTCGCGGTGGTGTTCACGCCAGCGAAGCCTCGAAGCGCACCATCGCGCGATCGAAGCGTTCGAACATCTCGTCGATCTGCGCGGGCGTGATGATGAGCGGCGGACAGAAGGCCACGGCATCGCCCATGGCGCGCACGATCAGGCCCTCCTGCAGCGCGAGTTCGGCCAGCCGTGCGCCGGCCTTCATCGCCGCATCGAAGGGCATGCGCTTCGCCGGGTCGGCCGCAAGTTCGAGCGCGCCGATCAACCCCACGCCGCGCACCTCGCCCACATGCGAATGGCCGGCGTAGCGGCGCAGGCCGGCCTGGAACTGCGGCGCCACCGCCTGCACATGCGCGAGCACCTGCTCGTCCTCGTAGATGCGCAGCGTTTCGAGCGCGACCGCGGCAGTCACCGGATGGCCCGAGTAGGTGAAGCCGTGGCCGAAGGTGCCGATCTTTCCGCTGTTGGCGGCCACGGCCGCATGCACCTGCTCGGACACCATGACGGCCGAAATCGGCACATAGCCCGACGACAGGGCCTTGGCCGCGGTAAGGATGTCGGGCCGCAGGCCGAAGGTGGTGGAGCCGAACATCTCGCCGGTACGGCAGAAGCCGCAGATCACCTCGTCGGCGATCAACAGCACCTCGTACTTGCGCAGCACCGCCTGCACCTTTTCGAAATAGGTGGCCGGCGGCACCAGCACGCCGCCCGCGCCCATCACCGGTTCCGCGATGAAGGCACCCACGGTGTCGGGCCCTTCGGCAAGGATGCGCTGCTCGAGCGCATCGGCCAGCCGCGTGGCGAAGGCCTCTTCGGTTTCGCCGGGCTCGGCGTAGCGGTAGTGATGCGGGCAATCGACGTGCAGCACGCGGTCGATCGGCAGGTCGAAATCGCGGTGGTTGGGCACCAGCCCGCTCAAGCTGGCCGCCGCCACGGTGACGCCGTGGTACGCGTTGCGGCGCGCGATGATCTTCTTCTTGCCGGGCTTGCCGATGGCGTTGTGGTAGTACCAGACCAGCTTGACGGCGGTGTCGTTGGCCTCCGAACCCGAGTTGGCGAAGAACACCTTGGACATCGGCACCGGCGCCATCGACAACAGCTTCTCGGCCAGCGCAATGGCCGCCGCATTCGAGCGGTGGTTGAAGGTGTGATAGCAGGGCAGCGTGTGCAGCGCGTCGCTGCCGGCCTTGGCAAGGCGCGCATTGCTGAAGCCCAGCGAAACACACCACAGACCCGACATGGCCTCCAGATAGCGCCGGCCCTGGTCGTCCTCCACGTAGATGCCGTCGCCGCGCTCGATCACGAGCGGGTCGACCTGCGGATGCGCCGCGAGGTTGGTGAAGGGGTGCAGGTGGGCCGCGATGTCGTTTGCGGCGCGCTCTGCATGTGCTGCTTGCAACGCCGCGGTAGGGATGGATGCGTTCATGTGGCCTGCTCCGTTGTCTTGAAATGCGAGGGCGGCTCAGTAGCCCCGGTCGAGGTCGACAGCCGTGCCCGGCCGCTCGCCGCGCCGTACGAGCGCGAGGTTGTGCAGTGTCTGCTGCGCGATCACCGACGTGTCGGTCCGGGTGGCGATGTGCGGCGTGACCAGGATGCGCGGGTCGCCCCAGAAAGGGTGGTCGGCCGGCAGCGGCTCCTGCGTGAAGGCATCGAGCGTGGCGGCGGACAACTGGCCGTTGTCGAGCGCGCGCAGCAGGTCGGCCTCGACAAGGTGTGCACCGCGTCCGACATTGACCAGGTGCGCGCCGCGCGGCAGCCGCGCGAACAGGTCTGCGCTCAGAAAGCCCTGCGTCTGCGGCGTGAGCGGCAGCAGGCACACCAGCGTGTCGCAGCCCGCGAGGAATTCATCGAGCTGCGCATCGCCATGGAAGCCCGCGACACCGGCCGGCAGGCCGGCCTTCGCACTGCGGCTCCAGCCGCGCACCGCATAGCCGATTGCGGCCAATGCCTTGGCACAGGCCAGCCCCAGGGTGCCGAGCCCCGCGATGCCGACGCGGTGGCGCCCCGGCGGGCTCATCGGCTGCTCCTGCCATGCCCCCATGGCCGCGCTCGCAAGGTACGCAGGCATCTGCCGCTGATGCTGGATCACGGCCCAGCACACGTAGGCCTTCATGCCCGTGGCCATCTCCGGATCGACGATGCGGCAAAGCGGCAGCGCGCGCGGCAGTTGCCGGTCGGCCGTGATGTGGTCGACGCCCGCGGCCAGCGACTGCACCAGCTGCAGCCGCGGCAAGCTCGCCAGCAGGCCGTGCGGCGGATACCAGCAGACGGCCGCATCGATCTGTTCGAGCGGGCCGAGGTCGGCGCCCAGCCGCAGGTCGATATCGGGGCAGTGCTGGCGAAAGGCGGGCGCAAGGTAGTGCATGTCGAGCACATCGCTCAAGAGCGCAATGCAAGGCATCAGGCCACCTTCGCAGACACATCGGCCTGCCCCGCGAGGCGTGGCACCGCGTCGATCAGCTTGCGCGTGTAGGCGTGCTGCGGATCGTTGAGCACCTTGTGCGTCTCGCCGTATTCCACCACTTCGCCGCGCTGCATCACCGCGATGCGGTCGCACATCTGCCCGGCCACGCGCAGGTCGTGCGTGATGAACACCATCGCGAGCTGGAACTGCGCGCGCACCTGCGCGAAGAGCTCCAGCACCTGCGCCTGCACCGACACGTCGAGCGCCGACACCGGCTCGTCGGCCACCAGCAGCTCGGGCTGCATCGCGAGTGCGCGGGCGATGCCGATGCGCTGGCGCTGCCCGCCCGAGAACTCGTGCGGATAGCGCCGCGCCGCATCGGCGCCCAGGCCCACGAGCTGCAGCAGTTCCATGGCACGCGCCATCGCCTCGGCCTTGCCCACGCCTTGTGCGATCGGCCCGCCCGCGATGGCCGCGCCGACGCGGTGGCGCGGGTTGAGCGAGGCATACGGGTCCTGGAACACCATCTGGATCTTGCCGGCCGCCGCGCGCCGGAAGCTCTTGCCCTGCGCGAGGTTGCGGCCCTTGAAGAGAATGCGTCCGCTGTCGAAGGGCGCGAGCCCCACCAGGCAGCGCCCCACGCTCGACTTGCCCGAACCCGATTCACCCACCAGCCCCAGCGTCTCGCCGCGGTGCAGCTCGAAGCTGATGTCCTTCGCCGCCTGCACCGCGCGGCCGCGCTTGAACAGGCCTCCGCTCGAACGGTAGGTCTTGCACAGGTCCTGCACCTGCAGCACGCGCGTCAGGTCGTCGTGCGGCACGGTCTGCGCCTGGCCGTCAGGAATGGCGGCGATGAGCTTGCGCGTGTAGGGATGCTGCGGCGCACTGAGCACCTGCGCGGCCGGCCCGGACTCGACCACATGGCCGGTCTGCATGACCACCACGTGGTCGGCGATTTCGGAAACGACGCCGAAGTCGTGCGTGATGAAGAGCACGGCCGTGCCCCTGCGCTGCTGCAGCTCGCGGATGAGCTTGAGGATCTGCGCCTGCGTGGTGACGTCGAGCGCGGTGGTGGGCTCGTCGGCGATCAGCAGCACGGGCTCCAGCACCAGCGCGCAGGCGATCATCACGCGCTGGCGCTGGCCGCCCGAGAGGCGGAAGGGGTAGGCGTCGATCAGCAGCTCGGGGTCGGGCAGGCCCACGTCGGCAAGCGCCGCGAGGATGCGGCGTCGCTTCTCGGCCGCGGGCACGCTGCCGTGCGCGTCGAACACCTCGCCGATCTGCTCGCCGATGCGCATCACCGGGTTCAGCGCGGTCATCGGCTCCTGGAACACCATGCCGATGCGCCGCCCGCGCAGCTCGCGCATCTGCGGCTCGGTGAGCTGCAGCAGGTCGTGGCCGTCGAACAGGATGCGGCCCGCCACCGGCGCCACGTGCGGGCGCGGCAGGAGGCCCATGACCGCGTTGGCGATCATCGACTTGCCCGAGCCCGATTCGCCGACCACGCACAGCGTCTGGCCCGGCATCACTGAGAGCGTGGCGCCTTCGACGGCCAGCGCGCGGTCGGCGCCCGAGGGCAGCGAGATGCTCAGGCCAACGATGTCGAGCACGGGATGCAGGGGTTTCATTGGCGTGACGGTGGCGTTCATTCACTTGCCCTTTCCGTGCAGCCGCGTGTTGAGCCCGTCGCTCAGGCCCTCGCCCACGAGGTTGAGCGCAAGCACGGTCAGTACGATGGCCAGCCCCGGGAACAGCGCCATCCACCAGGCCTGGCGCAGCACGGTGCGCGCGGCGCCGACCATGTAGCCCCAGCTCATCTGGTTCGGATCGCCCAGGCCCAGAAAGCTGAGGCTGCTTTCGAGCAGGATGGCGGTGGCCACCATCAGCGAGGCCATCACGATGATGGGCGACATGGCGTTGGGCAGGATCTGCGTGAGGATGATGCGCGGCGTCGACTGCCCCGCGAGCAGCGCGGCCTGCACGAAGTCGCGCTGGCGCAGCGTGAGGAACTCGCTGCGCACCAGCCGCGCGACCGGCGGCCACGAGACGATCGCAATGGCCACGACGATCGACTTGATCGAGGGCTCGAAGATCGCGACCAGCACGATGGCCAGCGCAAAGCTCGGCACCGCCTGGAACAGCTCGGTGAAGCGCATCAGCGCCGCATCGATCCAGCCGCCGAAGTAGCCCGCGATTGCGCCGAAGGTAACGCCGATCAGCAGCGCCACGATGGTGGACACCACGCCGATCAAGAGCGAAATGCGCGCGCCGTAGACCAGGCCCGCGAGGATGTCGCGCCCGAGCGTGTCGGTGCCCAGCAGGAAGCCGGGCTCGGTCCAGGGGCGCACGAAGGGCTGCTCGACCATGGCCCACGGGTCGTTGGTGGCGAGCCACGGCCCGAGCAGTGCAACGGCTGCCACGATCAGCAGCACCACCATGCCGGCCACGGCGCCCTTGTTGCGGCGAAAGCGCCGCCAGAAATCGCTTTGCATCGTCGTCGTCATGTCAGCTCGATCCGCGGATCGACCAGGGTGTAGACCAGGTCGGTGATGAGGTTGAAGAGCACGGCCATCGCGGCCGTCACCAGGAAGGCGCCGAGCAGCAGGCTGTAGTCGCGCTGTAGCAGCGCGTCGAACATCAGGCGGCCGATGCCGGGCCAGGCGAAGACGGTCTCGGTCAGCACCGCGCCGCCGATCATGCCGCCGGCCTGGATGCCCGCGAGCGTGACCACCGGCAGCAGCGCGTTGCGCAGCACATGCGCGCGCAGGATGCGGCCGGGTTTCACGCCTTTGGCGCGCGCGGTCTTCACGAAGTCCATCTGCGCCACTTCGAGCATCGCGGCGCGCGTCATGCGTGCGTAGACGGCCATGTAGAACAGCGCGAGCGTGAGCGCGGGCAGCACCAGGTGCTTCGCCACGTCGAGCACCAGCGCGAAGCCGGCGTGGCCCGAGCCCACGGTCATGAGGCCGAAGCCCGGCAGCCATTCGAGCTGCACCGTGAACACCAGCACCGCCATCAGCGCGAGCCAGTACAGCGGCGTGGCGTAGAAGAGCAGCGCCACCACCGTGATGGCGCTGTCAACCCATGTGCCCGCACGCCGCGCCGACAGCGCACCGAGCGTGATGCCGAACAGCAGCGAGAGCGCGAAGGCACTGCCGGTGAGCAGCAGCGTTGCGGGCAGCCGGTCCATGATGAGCTTCAGCACCGGCTGCTGCTGGCGGTACGAGTAGCCGAGGTCGAGCCGCACCACCTTGCCGACATAAGTGGCGAGCTGCGTCGACAGCGGCTGGTCGAGCCCGAACTGCGCGCGCAGCTGCGCGACGAACTGCGGATCGGACGCGCCGGCCTCGCCCGCCAGCACCGACACCGGATCGCCCGGCGCGGCGCGCACCAGCATGAAGTTGACCGTGGCGATCAGCAGGATCGCCACCAGGCCCTGCAGCACGCGGGTCAACATGAACTGCGTACGTTTCATTCGGTCGTCACTCCGCGCGTCAGCCGACGCTTGCGTTGCCGAGGCTGTCGTTGAGGCCGATGCCCGAGCTCACGATGTTGCTGAGCTTGGTGCGGTAGAGCGTGGGGAAGTTGAGCTCCAGCAGCCAGGCCACGGGCACCTCGTCGAGCAGGATCTTCTGCGCCTGCAGGTAGATGGCCTTGCGCTTTTCCGGGTCGGTCTCGCGCGCGCCGGCATCGAACAGCTCGTCGATCTTCGGGTTGGAGTAGCCCTCGACGTTGTTGAAAGGCGAGCCCTTGGCGATGTTGGCGGTGGTGTAGTTGCGCGCCACGCCCAGCGCCGGGTCGCCGTACTGGTAGACGTAGGTGAAGGCGAGGTCGTAGTCCCAGTCGTTCAGGCGCTGGTTCCAGCCGGCCACGTCGGTGGCGGTCATCTCGACCTTGATGCCGGCCTGGGCCAGGTTCTGCTTCAGGATCTCGGCCTGCCGCGACCAGGTCTCGCCGTAGGGCAGCGGCAGCAGCCGCAGCGTCTCGCCCTTGTAGCCCGATTCGGCCAGCAGCTTCCTGGCCGTTTCCACGTTGCGCGGGTACTTGGCGACGTCGGTGCTGTAGAACTTGATGTTGCTGTTGAACGGCCCGGTCGCCGGCTTGGCAAAGCCCTGCCACGCGATCTTGGCCATGGCCTCGCGGTCGATGGCGAACATCACGGCCTGGCGGAACTTGACGTTGTCCATCGGCGCCTTGCGGTTGTTCAGCCACAGCCACGAATGCGGCGCGAAGAACTCCCAGCCCTTGGTGGTGACGGCAACGCCCGGCAGCTTGGACAGCCGCTGCACGTCGAAGTACTCGACCGCGCCGCCGGGCACCAGGTCGACCTTGCCCGACTCGAAGGCCGCCGCGCGCGAGGCCGCGTCGGGAATGACGTGGAAGTAGACGCTGTCGACCAGCGGCACGTCTTTCACGTGGTACTTGTCGTTGGCCACGAGCTGGATGTACGAGCCCTTGACCCACTCCTTGAACTTGAACGGCCCGGTGCCGATGGGCGTGGCGTTGGCGGGGTTGGTCGCGAAGTCGGTGCCTTCGTAGATGTGCTTCGGGATCATCGGCATGCTGCCGACCTCGAAGATGCCGATGAAGGGGCCGAAGGGGTACTTGAGCTTGAACTCGACGGTGAGCGGATCGACTGCGCGGATGCTTTCCACCGCAGCCAGGTTGGCCCGCAGGCGCGCATGCGTCTTGCGCAGGAACACATCGGCCGAGAACACCACGTCGGCCGAGGTGAAGGGCTTGCCGTCATGCCAGGTGACGCCGGGCTTGAGCTTGAAGGTGTAGAGCGTGCCTTCCTTGTTGACGGTCCACGCGGTGGCCAGCGAAGGCAGCGGCGTGATCTTTTCGTCGTAGCGCAGCAGGCCTTCGTAGATGTTGCCGGAGATCATCTGCGTCGGGCCGTTCTGCGTGATGCCCAGCATCAGCCCCGGCGGCTCCGGCTGGACGACGGCGTTGATCACGCCGCCTTTCCTGCCCGCGGCCAGGAGGTGCAGGGGAACGCCGGCCAGCGTCAGGCCGGCGGTGGCGGCGGCACCCATCTGGATGAGATTGCGACGTTTCATGGGGCGAACTCCTTCTGGCTCTTTCGAGGTGGTGGACAGGGTCAGGGAACGGGAGGGGAAAGCGGGGCGATCAGTCGCGGAACGAGGTGGCCGGCGCGGGCTCGATGCGCTGCAGCAGCGCGCGCCATTCGCGCGCGTTCGGGTCGGCCTGGCCGGGCAGATGGCTGCCGCCGCCAGCTTCGTATTGCTGCGCGGTCTTTTCGCAGACCTCGGCCGGCACCGGGTAGACCGGCAGGCCGCTCGACTGGATGGCCACCTGCACGCGGCAGGCGCGCTCCAGGTTCAGCATCAGGATGAAGGCTTCCGACACCGTGCGGCCCAGCGTCACCAGGCCGTGGTTGCGCAGGATGAGCGCGCGCGCCGTCGGGCCGAGGTCGGCCACGAGGCGCTCGCGCTCCTCGGGGTCGAGCGCGATGCCCTCGAAGTCGTGATAGACCACGCGCTGGTAGAACTGCAGCGCCCACTGGTTGCAGGGCTGCAGCCCGCCGGCCAGCGACGACACCGCCACGCCGGCCACCGTGTGCGTGTGCAGCACGCAGGCCGCGTCGTGGCGCGCCCCGTGCACCGCGCTGTGGATGGTGAAGCCGGCCGGGTTCACGTCGTAGGGCGAGTCGTCGAGGATGCGGCCCGCAAGGTCGATCTTGACCAGCGACGAGGCCGTGATGTCGCGAAACAGCATCCCGAAGGGGTTGATCAGGAACTGGTCTTCGGTGCCCGGCACACGCGCGGAGATGTGCGTGTAGATGCTGTCGTCCATGCCGTAGTGCGCCACCAGCCGGTAGGCCGCGGCCAGGTCCTGTCGGACCTGGCGCTCGGCGTCGGAGACCGGCGGGGCCTTGCGGTCCACTGCGTGCAGTTGCATATCGCGTTCCTTTTCACCGGCCTGGCTGGCAGGCCAAGCCCTTGTTTGGGGTCTATCGGGGTGACTGCAAACTGTCGACAGTCAACCGACGACAGTCTTAAGCAATATGCGGGCCCGAGTTATGGGGTAAGCCCTCGGTCGTCGTCCTTGGAGGCGGGAAAAGCGGCGCCACGAGGGAAGCGGAGCGCCAAAACGCCGGCCGCGCGCACCCGAAGATGCGCGCGGCCGGCGTGGCTGGATATGTCAGTGGTGCGCCCAGGCGCACCGATGAAGTGCTAGGGCAGGCGGCCTTCTGCGCGCAGCCGCGCGCCGATGCGCCGGATCTCGGCCTCGCCCTGGTCGAGCGCCGCCTTGCTGGTATGCACCGAGTAGTGGCCCATCACCAGCTCGTGCGGATGCTTCACGGCCGAGCCCAGCACGAAGGCCGTATCGCCACGGGCCACGAAGTCGATGGCCTCGCCGGACTCTTCGAGGACCGCGAGTTCGCCAGCGCCGATCGGGCCGCCCGTGTCGTCGCCCGCTTCGAGCCCGCCGGCGTTGACCGCGACCCAGCCCACCGTATGGCCCGCGGGCGGCGTGTAGCGCCAACGCTCGCCGTCCTTCAGCTCCACGGCCAGGTAGTTCATCGACGCCGGCGCGGCAATCGCGCTCTGCGCCGCGCCGTAGCGCCCGAGCAGCACGCGCGCCGGGCCTTCCTTCGGCACCTGCGAGGGCGCGAGGTACATGCTCTGCGCCGGTGCGTTCTCTTCCGAGGCCGGCAGCGCCACCCACAGCTGGAAGCCGCGCACGCGCTCCACGCCCGGCGCGGGTGCGCCGGTGTGCCATACGCCGTTGCCGGCGCGCATCCACTCGACGCCGCCGCCGAGCAGCGTGCCTCGCTCGCCGGTCGTGTCTTCATACAGCGTGTCGCCCTCCATCAGCCAGGTCAGCGTGGCGATGCCCGAGTGCGGGTGCAGGCCGAAGCCCTTGTGGCCGCCCGTGACGTCGAAGCCGAAGAGATCGAGGAACACGAAGGGCTTGAGGAATTCGCCCAGGTCGCCGGGGCTCATCAGCCGCGTGATGCCGCCATGGCGCGAGCCGCGCGTGCGGTAGACGATGGCGCGGGCCGGGGTGTCGATGGCGGCGCTCATTGGAAATGCCTCTGTGTGCATGGGGTGCTCCAAAACCATATGGAAGAAAGGGGGTCAGGCGACCGCGGCAGCCGGCCGGGACACGGGCCACGTGCGCCAGGCGACGAAGCCCGACAGCAGCCCCAACACCACCGCCGGCGCGGGGTTGCCGCCGATCAGCCCCAGGTGCGTGGCCACGGCGCAGACCATGGTCGCGGCCAACAGCAGGCCGCCGAGAAAGCCGGTCGCGGGTACGAGCAGCAGCAATGCCCCGCCGACGTCGACCAGTCCGGTCAGGTAGCGGAACCACTGGCCGAAGCCGATCGCCTCGAACACCTGGACCATCTGCGGCACTCCGGCCAGCTTGGCGGCGCCCGCGGCGCCGAAAGCCAGCGCCAGAAGGATGCGGACGCCCCAGATGATGCGGCGCTGCACCGGGGTGGAGGAGGGAGAAGGAAGTGATGTGGAAGTCATGGGCACAAGGTTAGGTACGCCCCCATTGATCGACTAGACGGTACAGTCGGATTGCACTCGTCCACAGATCGAAGGAATCAGCCCCTCATGCTCGACCTCAACGACATCGCCTTGTTCGTGCAGGTGGTGCGCCACGGCAGCTTCGCCGAAGCGGCCCGGCGGCAGGGCCTGCCGCCGAACACCGTGAGCCGGCGCATCCAGCAGCTCGAATCGCAGCTCGGCACGCGGCTGATGCAGCGCTCGACCCGCAAGCTGACGCTGACCAGCGCCGGGCGGGAGTTTCATGACCAGTGCGCGGGGTCGATCGACGGGCTGGTGGCGGCCGGGCAGGCGCTGGTTGCCGGAGGGCAGGAGCCCAGCGGCCTCGTGCGCGTGGCCGCGCCGGCGGATTTCTTCGATTTCTTCCCGATGGAATGGGTCTCGGACTTTCTGGCGGCGCATCCGCTGGTCAAGCTCGACTTCGTGCTCAGCGATGCGAGCGCAGACCTCATCGCAGAGCAGATCGACGTGGCCTTCCGGGGCGGCGTGCTGCGCGATTCGGGCTACATCGGCCGGCGGCTGGCAACGCGCAGCGGCGGCCTGCTGGCAAGTCCCGACTACATCGCGCGGCGCGGCGAGCCCCGGAACCTGCAGGACCTCGCGAACCACGACTGCGTGACACCGCCGCACGCTGCCGGCACCACCACCTGGCGCCTGGCAGGACCCGATGGGGTCGAGGAAGAAGTGCAGGTCACCGGGCGATTCACCGGCAATACGGCGCAGGCGCTGCGCAAGGCGGCGCTGGCCGGTCTGGGCATCGCGCAGCTGCCGCCGGCGATGGCGACGCGCGACGAACAGGAGGGACGGCTGGTGCGCGTGCTGCCGCAGTACCGGTACACCGGGCGAGGGCTCAGTGTGGTGTATCCGAGCCGCAAGCACCTGCCGCTGGCGGTGTCGGCGTTCATCGACCTGGTGATCGGCAAGCTCGACCAGATCGACGTGCTGCAGGAGCCACCGCCTCCACGGAAGGCCTGAGCGCTGGCGCCTTTTTCGTTTCCACTGAAAATGCCACCCCATGAAAATCGAAAAAGACACCGTCGTCACCATCAAGTACAAGGTCT
The DNA here is from genome assembly GCF_056395365.1 of Variovorax sp. 10L421. Taxonomy (NCBI): domain Bacteria; kingdom Pseudomonadati; phylum Pseudomonadota; class Betaproteobacteria; order Burkholderiales; family Comamonadaceae; genus Variovorax; species Variovorax sp. 10L421. The sequence continues at coordinate 122,592 of NZ_JBFTJJ010000003.1, read as the reverse complement.
CCGACGCCCAGGGCAAGCTCATCGAAGCCAGCCCCGAGCCCATGGCCTACCTGCATGGCGGGTACGAGAACACGCTGCCGAAGATCGAGGAAGCGCTCGATGGCAAGGAAAAGGGTTACCAGACCGTGCTGAACCTCGCGCCCGAAGACGCCTTCGGCCAGCGCGACGAAACGCTGGTGCGCAGCATTCCCAAGACCGACTTTCCGCCGGGCGTGAAGGTGGGCGGGCAGCTGCAGGGCCGGCTCGACGATGGGCGCGAGCATGTCTTCACGGTCACCAAGATCAAGGGCCCGGTCGTGCTGCTCGACGGCAACCATCCGTGGGCCGGCAAGGCGCTGAAGTTCAGCCTGCAGGTGACGGACGTGCGCACCGCGCTGCCGGTGGAAATCGAGCACCGGCATGTGCATGGGGCGCACGGGCACCATCACTGAGGCAGACTCTGGCGATGGACTTCGCCACACTCCCCAGCCTTTCCAGCTTTCTGAGCATTGCGGCTCCTTCGCTGATCTGCTTAGCCTTCGTCTGGGTCATCTGGCAGACGGAGTCGCTCCATGTGCTGGTGCACCGGCTCTGGCAGCTTGTCCATGGCAAGCAGGAGATCACCGATCCGGAGGTTCGCGCATTCATCGATGAGCAAACCAGCCTGATCTCATTTCGCCTGTTCGCCGGCGTGAAGGTCAACAGCCTGGAGCAGGCCCGGCAGCTCATTCAATGGGCAAAGCACAACGGTGTGCAGATGAGGGCGTTGAGCATGTGCGGCGAGCTCTTTGATGTGGAGCTTCGCCAGATCAGACAGCACAAGCTGCCATCGCGGCTGCTTCAAGGACTGCGGCTTGCCGGCGTCGCCATCGGAATGCTGCTCTTCATCGTCAGCACGACGGCGCTTTCTCACGATCAGGCCTTCCTGACGCTGAAAGCAACGCAGCGAACATTCGCCGCCACGGCGACCCAGGCCAAGGCACTTCGATCCATCTTTCCGCTCGGGCCCGAGCCGTTGCGCATCGACGACTGCTCGCAACCGGCGAGCCTCAACGCGGCACGGACATCTTTCACCGAGAACGAGGTGGGAATTCTTTGCGGCGTCCTCAAGGACAAGGACACTGCCGCGTTCATCAAGGATTCGCTAAAAGAACAGCGCTGGACCTGCGTGCTTCTGATCGGCTTCGCGATCTGGCTCTGCTGGATTTCCGTCCTTGCCTGGGTTACGGGATACGTAGCGAAGCACTTGGCGGCTCGCCGGCTTGATCCTTCGCTGCCAGATTCCCAGCTGGCGCTGGACTTCGGCAACTAGCCGCGCTTCTTCCAGAACCGCGGCGCATCCCCGATCTTCTCCAGCGCCTTGCGGCAAGCGCTCGCGCCGGCCGCGCGCCTTGAACTGAACCAGCCCACCGCAAACCACGCACGCGCATCGCGCGCGGCGGCTTCGCGGTACAGCGCGAGCGCCACGGCCTCGTCGTTGAACTCGCCCAGCGCGTCCTGCGCGGGGCGCAGTGCTTTCAGGTAGCGCCCGGCGGCGTTACCGTCTCCCTTCTCGAACAGCGGCGCCACGAACTCGGCGAGGTAGCGCAGGCGCTTGAGCCGCTTGCGCACGCGGTGCTGGCTTTCGGCGTCGAGCGACTCGAAGCGCTTGCCGTCGCGCCGCACCTGTTTGTGCAGATGCTGCAGGTGTTCACGCAGCAGGCGGTGGGCTGCATCGGCGTCGATCGGCACGGATTCCGATGAGGCTTCCGCGGGCTTCGCGGCGGTAAAGCCGATCAGCGAAACGAGCACGTTCTGGAATGCCGGGGCCCGCACGACGTCGCCGGGCGAGGGGGTATGGGCTGCCGTGTCGTCGCCGGCCAGTGGGTCGAAATCCGGCGCGCCCGCCTTGCTCAACCGGGGCTGCGCGAGCTTCACGACCTGTTCGCGGTCGCGCAATGCCCCGAGCGCGCGGAAGGCGTCGACCAGCGGCGGCTCCCAATTGGCCGCGTCGAACAGGCCCGAAGCCGTGTCGAGCTCCGCCAGTTCGCGCAGCGCCGTGCGCAGCCGGCGGATGCCGATGCGCAACTGGTGGATCTGCTCTTCGTCCGTGCTGCCCGCCGCGATCTCGCTGGCATTGGGCAGCATCTGCGCCAGGCACGACGCCACCACGGCCTGCTGAACGCCCCGCCCGTCGGGGTGCTGCGCGCCGAAGCGCGGCGCTTCGGCCTTCACCGCCTCCACGGTCTCCTGCGCCGCCAGCAAGCGCCCCCCGCGCTGCGCCTTGGACACGGTGCTGAACCACAGCCCATGCTGCTGCGACCAACGCCGTGCGAGCGACACGAGGCCCTGCACGTCGCCGCGCTTCAGCTCGAGCTCCAATTCGCACACCGGCGATTCGCGTTGCCCGGCCGTGCCCGCATGCGCGGCGACCTTGCCGACGTCGAGTGCCATTTCCACCACCGCGCCATCGGGCCCCGCAACGCGCACGTCGCGCGTGAGCCGCACGATGTCGGTCGATTGCCGTTCGACCAGCGGCGCGCCGCCGCCGTCGGCCAGCAACTTCGCGAGCCGGTCGCCCACGGGCGTGCCCTGGTGGCGCTGCGGATCGATCTGCGGCGCCGCGCCCGCCGTGCCCAGGTCGACGTTGTGCTCCAGGCGGTGCAGGGCGTTGTCGCCGGTGGCCTTCACCGTCTGCACCCAGCGCGGTCCCTCCTTGCGCAGCCGCAGCACCATGCCGTGGGCGGCCAGCCGCTGGTCGGCGGTGTCGAAATAGCGGGCCTGCAGGCGGGTGCGTACGACGGCGCCGCGCTTCAGGGCGGCTTCGACGGCTTTCAGGCGGCCGGCGGGAATGCAGAACTTGAACTCGATTTCCATGCGGCCATGATGCTCCGTCTTTTTCGCTCCCCGCAACGGCTCCGTTGTGCGCCCGATCCGCTCGATCGAAAGAAGATGTGGACGCCGTCCATTTTCTTTGATATCTTTTGTGGACGGCGTACACAAACATGCCGGCAAGCAGTTGATCCACCCCTTCATAGACACAGGAAACACCATGGCCAACAAGCAGATCTTCGTGAACCTCCCCGTCAAGAACCTGGAGAAGTCCAAGGCTTTCTTCGCCGCGCTGGGCTACACCTTCAACGAACAGTTCACCGATGCGAATGCGGCGTGCATGGTGATTCAGAAAGACAGCATCCACGCCATGCTGCTGGTCGAGGACTTCTTCAAGACCTTCACGACCAAGAGCCTCACCGACACCAGCAAGAGCACCGAAGTGCTGCTGTGCCTGTCGTGCGAGAGCCGCGCCGAAGTCGATGCCATGGTCGCCAAGGCGGTGGCCGCCGGCGGCACGGTGCCGCGCGAGCCGCAGGACTATGGCTTCATGTACGGCCACGGCTTCCAGGACATCGACGGCCACCTCTGGGAGTTGATGTACATGGACCCCAACGCCGCGGTGACGCATCAGAACCCCTGATGCCGATCGTTCCATACGCGCTCTTCACTGTTGCAGGGAAGGCGTCTACCGGAAGGCGGCGGCGGCCCGATATTCCAGGCACCGGCAAGGCATCATCGGCCGAGCCTCACCTGGAAAGGAACAACCGCATGTCCGACAACAACAACAACGAGCGCAACAGCCCCATCGTGAAGATCGCACCCCTCGGTTTCCCGTGGCAGACGATCGACCCGTTCCTGTTCTGCGTGTACCACGACGACGCCTACCCGAAGGCCAACGGCCGCATGGGCCCCGAGGCGTCGCTGGCCGGCCGCCAGATCGGCCAGGACTTCAGCCGCAAGGATGGCTGGAGCATGTACCACGGCGATACGGTGCCGGGCTTTCCCTCGCATCCGCACCGCGGCTTCGAGACCGTGACCATCGTGCGCAAGGGGCTGGTCGACCATTCCGATTCGCTGGGCGCCACCGCGCGCTTCGGCGGCGGCGACGTGCAATGGCTCACGGCCGGCAAGGGCATCGTGCATTCGGAGATGTTCCCGCTGCTCGACAACGGCGCGGCCAATCCGCTCGAGCTGTTCCAGATCTGGCTCAACCTGCCCGCGAAGAACAAGATGGCCGAGCCGCACTTCACGATGTTCTGGTCGGAGGCCATTCCGCGCTTCGCATCCGATGACGCGAAGGGCGGGCGCACCGAGGTCGCGGTGATCGCAGGCCGCCTCGGCGATGCAGCGGCCGGCCAGGAGCCGATCCACCCGCTCTCGCCGCCACCCGATTCATGGGCCGCGCAGGCCGGTGCCGACGTGGCGATCTGGACGCTGAAGATGACGCCCGGCGCGCAATGGACGCTGCCGGCCGCCACGGGCGAGGGCACGCGACGGATGCTCTATTTCTTCAAGGGCGCGATGGCGTACGTCGCCGGCCAGCGCATCGAAGGCCCGGCCGCCGTCGAGCTGCGCGCGGATGCCGCGGTCGAGCTGGTCAACGGCGACGACGAAGCCAGCGAATTCCTCGTGCTGCAGGGCCACCCGATCGCCGAGCCGGTGGCGCAGTACGGCCCCTTCGTGATGAACACGCAGGCCGAGATCAGCCAGACCATGGCCGACTACCGCCGCACGCAGTTCGGCGGCTGGCCGTGGAACGACCCGGCGCCGGTGCACGGCCGCGAGGCTGCGCGCTTCGCGCTCCATCCGGACGGCCGCAAGGAAACCCCCGCAGGCTGACCGGGGGCGGGCAATCAGAATTTTTTCAGGGCTTCCATGCCGGGAGCGGTCATGCTCGGCACGAACTCGGTCACGTCCACCCGCGCGACACCACCCTGCACGAACGGGTCGCGCGCCAACACCGATTCGAGCCCTTCACGGTCGCCCGAGCGCGCGAGGATCACGCCGCCCGTGCGCGGCACCTGCCGCCCCGACGCCACGAACAACCCGCTTTCGTAGTGCTTCTTGAGCCAGGTCATGTGCGCGTCCATCAGCGCATCGACCTCTTCGAGGGGGCGGGTGTAGGTGAGGGTGACGATGAACATGGGCAGGACGGCAACGATGAATTCGAAGGCCCCGATCCTATGGCCTCCGCACGGTGCCGGCGCCCCCGAGGTGTGTCTTCCGCGTAACGAACTGCTCCGTACGGCGCCGGCCCATCGGCCTACTCGATCGCCACGCCGCCTTCCTTCACGAGCTTCCCGAATTTGGCGGTTTCTTCGCGGATCTGCCGCGCCATCTCTTCCTGCGTGCCGCCCAGCGGCTCGGCGCCGATGGCCTGCATGCGCTGCGCGAAGTCGGGCGATCTGATGATCTTCACCATCTCGGTGTTGAGCCGCGCAACGATCTCCTTCGGCGTGGCCGCCGGCGCGAGCACGCCGAACCAGGTGCCGATGTCGAAACCCTTGAGACCCGCCTCTTCCAGCGTCGGCACGTCGGGCAGCACCGACGAGCGGCGCGCGGTGGTCACGGCCAGCGCGCGCAGCTTGCCGCCCTTGATGTGCTGCAGCACCGGCGTGATGGTGTCGAAGGACATGGCCACCTGCCCGCCGAGCAGGTCGGTGGTGAGCGGGCCGCTGCCCTTGTACGGCACGTGCAGCAGCGTGGTGCCGGTGCTGGCCTGGAACTGCGTGCCGATCAGGTGCTGCGCCGTGCCGTTGCCGTTGGAGCCATAGGCCAGCTTGCCGGGTGCGGCCTTGGCGAGCGCAACCAGCTCGGCCACGTTCTTCGCGGGCGTGCTGGCCGCGTTGATGACCAGCACGTTGGGCACCATGGCCACGACGGTGATCGGCGCCAGGTCTTTCTGGAAATCGTAGGGCAGCTTCTTGTAGACGCTGGTGGCGATGGTGTGGTGCACCGCGCCCATCAGCAGCGTGTAGCCATCGGGCTTGGCCTTGGCGACGTAATCGGCGCCGAGCGTGGCGCCCGCGCCGGGCCTGCTCTCGACCACGACAGGCTGGCCGAGGGACTGCGACAGCTTTTCGGCCAGCGCACGGGCCAACACGTCGGTGGTGCCGCCGGCCGGGAAGGGCACGACGAGGCTGAGGGGCCGCGTGGGCCAGGCAGCCGGCTGCGCGAAGGCCAGTGCGGCAGTGCCCAGGCCCAGCGCCAGGGCGCCGGCCCGCAGCACGGTGCGCCTGCCCTGGATGAAAGGGAAAGAAGAAGCGGTCATGGTCTTGTCTCTGGCTCGTTGTTGTCGTGCCCGGCTGCATCGAGGCGCGCCGCGGCCGGGGCCTGGGTTCAGGCCGGGAGGCCTTGCCGCGCACTGGCAATGTGCTCGCACACGGCACGCGTCACCTGCGCAGTGGTGGCGTTGCCGCCGAGGTCGCGCGTGTGCAGCGACCGGTTCGCGGTGACGTGCTCCACGGCCTCCATCACGCGGCGCGCGGCCTGGACTTCGCCCAGGTGCTCGAGCAGCATCACGACCGACCAGAAGGTGCCGACTGGATTGGCCAGCCCCTTGCCCATGATGTCGAAGGCCGAGCCGTGGATCGGCTCGAACATCGAGGGATAGCGCCGCTCGGGATCAATGTTGCCGGTGGGCGCAATGCCCAGGCTGCCCGCCAGCGCGGCAGCGAGGTCGCTGAGGATGTCGGCATGCAGGTTGGTCGCGACGATGGTGTCCAGCGATGCCGGCCGGTTGATCATGCGCGCGGTCGAGGCGTCGACCAGCTCCTTGTCCCAGGTGACGTCCGGGAACTCCCTGGAGATCTGCAGCGCGATCTCGTCCCACATCACCATCGCATGGCGCTGGGCGTTGCTCTTGGTGATGACGGTCAGCAGTTTGCGGGGGCGTGACCGGGCCAGCTTGAAGGCGAAGCGCATGATCCGCTCGACGCCGGCGCGGGTCATCATGCTCACGTCGGTGGCGGCTTCGATCGGGTGGCCCTGGTGCACGCGGCCGCCGACGCCGGCGTACTCGCCTTCGGAGTTCTCGCGCACGATGACCCAGTTCAGGTCGTCCGGGCCGCAGCGCTTGAGCGGGCCGTCGATGCCCGGCAGGATGCGCGTCGGGCGCACGTTGGCGTACTGGTCGAAGCCCTGGCAGATCTTCAGGCGCAGGCCCCAGAGGGTGATGTGGTCGGGAATGTGCGGGTCGCCGGCGGAGCCGAAGAGGATGGCGTCCTTCTTGCGCAGCGCGTCGAGGCCATCGGCCGGCATCATCACGCCGTGCTCGCGGAAGTAATCGCCGCCCCAGCCGAAATCCTCGAAGGTGAAGTTCAGCGCGCCGTTGGAGGCTGCGGCCAGCGCCTCCATCACTTCGCGTCCGGCCGGGATCACTTCCTTGCCGATGCCGTCGCCGGGAATGGTGGCAATGCTGTAGCTGCTCATCGATGTCCTTCATGGAATGCTGCTGGGGAGCTGCCACTTTAGGAGCGGGTGCACCCAACGATTCGCGCTCGAAGTCAATCCATCGTTAACCTGCATTCAACAATCGGACAGACACATGGCGAGACCGCGCGGCCAGCGGGAAGAACATGCAGGCGATGCCAGGAACGAGGCCGTGGTGTTGTCGCGGACCGGACCTGCACGGCGGCACCGTTTCTCTTAGATTCGACCGTCGCATCTTTTACCCACTGGAGACTCTTTCAATGATTCACGTCGTCGCCGTCATCACCGCCAAGCCCGGCCAGCGCGCCAGACTGCTCGAAGCCTTCGCCGGGAACCGCGCGGCCGTGCTGGCCGAAGCGGGCTGCATCGAATACGCCGCCACGGTCGATGCGCAAGGCATTCCGACGTCCAAGGCCAGCTTCGGCTCCGACACCTTTGTCGTCGTCGAGAAGTGGGAAACGCTGGCGCACCTGCAGGCCCATGCCGTGGCCCCGCACATGAAAGCCCACGGCGAGAAGACCAAGGAATTCGTCGACAGCAAGCTGATCCACGTGCTCGAACCTGCCTGAGGCCGCAGGCGCAAGCCAGCGCCTGCGCAAGACCTACCGTGCGGAGACCGCCTTCGATTCGAGCCACGCGAACATCGTCGCCGTGCCGGCGGGGCAGGCCGCGTATCCGCGCCTCGGGCAACGGCACGGCGGAGTTCGGCGAGTTCAAGGGCGACTTCGGGCTGGCGGCGCGAAGGGCTGCGACGCGGCTGACGTCGCAATTGAGCAGCGAGGTTCGCAGGAACGAGAAACTGCGTTGAACGCACCATGAAAAAACGCGCCCCCAGGCGCGTTCTTCATTGAAGCCTCGAAGCCTTACTTCGAAACAACCTTCACCATCTCCAGGCACTTGTTCGAGTAGCCCCACTCGTTGTCGTACCAGCTCACGAGCTTCACGAAGGTGCCGTCGAGCGCAATGCCGGCTTCGGCGTCGAAGATCGAGGTGCGCGGGTCACCGCGGAAGTCGGTGGCCACCACCTTGTCTTCCGTGTAGCCCAGCACGCCCTTGAGCGCGCCTTCGCTCTGTGCCTTCATTTCGGCGCAGATTTCCTTGTACGTGGCTTCCTTCACCAGCTCCACGGTCAGGTCGACCACCGACACGTCGGAGGTCGGCACGCGGAAGCTCATGCCCGTGAGCTTCTTGTTGAGCTCGGGGATCACCACGCCCACGGCCTTGGCGGCGCCGGTGCTCGAGGGAATGATGTTTTCCAGGATGCCGCGGCCGCCGCGCCAGTCCTTGTTGCTCGGGCCGTCCACGGTCTTCTGCGTGGCGGTGGCGGCGTGCACGGTGGTCATCAGGCCGCGCTTGATGCCCCACTTGTCGTTCAGCACCTTGGCCAGCGGAGCCAGGCAGTTGGTGGTGCAGCTGGCGTTGCTGATGATGGCTTCGCCGGCGTACTTCTTGTCGTTCACGCCGTAGACGAACATGGGGGTGTCATCCTTCGACGGTGCCGACAGAATGACCTTCTTCGCGCCCGCGTCGATGTGCTTCTGCGCCGTTTCCTTCGTGAGGAACAGGCCGGTCGATTCGAGCACGATGTCGGCGCCGACCTCGTTCCACTTGAGCTGCGACGGGTCGCGCTCCTGCGTGAGGCGGATCTTCTTGCCGTTGACGATCAGCGTGTTGCCTTCGACCGTGACTTCGCCCTTGAAGCGGCCATGCACCGAGTCGTACTGGAGCATGTAGGCGAGGTAGTCCGGCTCGAGCAGGTCGTTGATGGCAACGATCTCGATGTCGTTCTTGAAGTTCTGCACCGCTGCGCGCAGCACGTTGCGACCGATGCGGCCGAAGCCGTTGATACCGAGTTTGATAGCCATCTGACTTGCTCCTAAAGGTTGAAAAATCGTGATCGGACGGGAAAGCGGGCTGTGCGACGTCAGTCGCGCAGCGCCGCTTCCACGGTGGCGGCAACGTTCTCCGCCGTGAAACCGAAGTGCTTGAACAGCGCGGGCGCCGGTGCCGACTCGCCGTACGTGTCGATGCCGACGACGGCCGCGCAGCCGTACTTCCACCAGCCGCCGGTGCAGCCCATCTCGACGGCGATGCGCGGAATCTTCTTCGGCAGCACGCTCTTCTTGTAGGCCACGTCCTGGCGGTCGAAGGTGGTGGTCGAGGGCATCGACACCACGCGCACGGCGATCTTCTTCTCGGCCAGCAGCTTCTGCGCTGCCAGTGCGAGCGGCACCTCGGAGCCGGTGGCGATGATGACGGCGGCCGTCTTCTTGCTCTTGAGGCCGACGACTTCGGGCTCGGACAGCACGTAGGCACCGCGGCTGATGTCGCCGAGCTCGCTCTTCGGTGCGTAGGCGATGTTCTGGCGGCTCAGCAGCAGCGCGGTCGGGCGCGACTGGTTCTGCAGCGCCACGGCCCAGGCCACGGCCGTTTCGGCCGTGTCGCCCGGACGCCAGACGTCGAGGTTCGGAATCAGGCGCAGCGACGCGGCGTGCTCGATCGACTGGTGCGTCGGGCCGTCTTCGCCGAGGCCGATGGAGTCGTGCGTGAACACGTGGATCACGCGGCGCTTCATCAGCGCGGCCATGCGGATGGCGTTGCGGCTGTAGTCGCTGAAGGTGAGGAAGGTGCCGCCGTAGGGGATGTAGCCGCCGTGCAGCGCCACACCGTTCATGATGGCGGCCATGCCGAACTCGCGCACGCCGTAGTTGATGTGGCGGCCGATCTCGCCGTGCGGCGGCTCGACGGCGGCGCCTTGTGCGGCTTCGTCTTCGGCGCCCTGGAGCACCAGCGGCGCAGGGGGCGCGTTCAGCACGACGGCGCCGGTCTTGGCGTCGAAGCGCAGCGCGGCGGTGCTCTTGGTGTTGGTGAGATTCGATCCGGTCAGGTCGGCACTGCCGCCGAGCATTTCGGGCAGCGCGGCGGTGAAGGCTTCCAGCGCGAGCTGGCTGGCCTTGCGGCTGGCGACAGTCTCGCCCCTGGTGTGGGCGGCGACCACGGTGTCGAACGCGACCTGGTGGAAGTCCCTGGGCAGCTCGCCCTTCATGCGGCGGGTGAACTCGGCGGCCAGTTCGGGGTACGCGGCGGCATAGGCGGTGAACTTGTCGTTCCAGGCGGCTTCGGTCTTCGCGCCTTCGGCCTTGTGGTCCCAGTCGGCGTACACCTCGGCCGGGACCTCGAAGGGCGGGTAGTGCCAGTCGATCGCGTCGCGGGTGAGCTTGATTTCTTCGGCGCCCAGCGCCTCGCCGTGCGCCTTGGCGGTACCGGCGCGGTTCGGGCTGCCCTTGCCGATGGTCGTCTTGCAGATGATCAGCGTGGGCTTCGATTCTTCCTTCTTGGCCTTGGCGATGGCCTTGGACACGTCCTTGGCGTCGTTGCCGTCGATCGGACCGATGACGTTCCAGCCATAAGCCTTGAAGCGCTCTTCGGTGTTGTCGATGAACCAGGGCTTGACCTGGCCGTCGATGCTGATGCCGTTGTCGTCGTACAGCGCGATCAGCTTGTTCAGGTGCCAGGCGCCAGCGAGGGCGCAGGCTTCGTGGCTGATGCCTTCCATCATGCAACCGTCGCCCAGGAAGGCGTAGGTGTGGTGGTCGACGACGTTGTGGCTATTGCGGTTGAACTCGGCGGCGAGCAGCTTCTCGGCCAGCGCGAAGCCGACGGCGTTGGTGATGCCCTGGCCCAGCGGGCCGGTGGTGGTTTCAACGCCCGGCGTCACGTCGACTTCGGGGTGGCCGGCGGTCTTACTGTGCAGCTGGCGGAAGTGCTTGATTTCCTCCATCGGCAGGTCGTAGCCCGTGAGGTGCAGCACCGAGTACAGCAGCATCGAGGCATGGCCGTTCGACAGCACGAAGCGGTCGCGGTCGAACCAGTGCGGGTTGGCGGGGTTGTAGCGCAGGTGTTCGCCCCAGAGTGCGACGGCCATGTCGGCCATGCCCATCGGTGCGCCCGGATGTCCGGAATTTGCTTGTTGGACGGCATCCATGGCCAGAGCGCGGATTGCGTTGGCCATCAGGGCGTGGTTTGCCATTTGCGGTGGACTTTCGGGGGAAAAGGGTGGGAGGGGATAGGGGGGAACCCGCGATTTTACCGGGCGAGCCCGGACACCCGCCGATACAGGGCAAACACCCCGCCGATGCTCCTTTGTGCAGCGGCCGGACTGCTAGAGTTGCGCCCCATGCACGGGCTGCACCTCACCGCCGACCTTCACGACTGCCAATGCGGCCTTCAATGGCTGACCGACCGGGAGGCCCTGGGCGCCGTTTGCCTCAAGGCGGTGGACGCCGCCGGGCTGCAGGCGGTGGGCAGGCTGGTCCATGGTTTTCCGGCCACGCCGCAGGGCCCGGGCGGGGTCACGGCCACCGTGCTGCTGGCCGAATCGCACCTGTGCATCCACACCTGGCCCGAGCAGCGCGGCGTGACGCTCGACGTGTACGTCTGCAATTTCAGCGGCGACCACTCGGCCAAGGCGCATGCGCTGATGGAATGCCTGGTGGCGCTGTTCCAGCCCCTCCACAGCGAACGCAACGAGCTGCAGCGCGGGCGGAAATGACACTCGCCCCCAGGCTTCGCGCACTTCGTGTCGCTTCTCCCATCCCCTACCGGGGGCAACACCAGAGGCCCGGCCAAGCCGGCTCCTCGGTGTTTCCCGAAAGAATCAGCCGATGACGAACGCAGCTTCGATTTCCGTGCGGGCCATGATCCTGGCCGCGGGGCGCGGCGAACGCATGCGGCCGCTGACCGACATCACTCCCAAGCCCCTGCTCGAAGTGCGCGGCAAGCCGCTGATGCAGTGGCCGATGGAGGCGCTGGCCGCGGGCGGGTTCACCGAGCTGGTGATCAACACGGACTGGCTGGGCACGCAGATCTCCGAGCGGTTCGGCGCCAAGCCCTTGTTGCAGGGGCCATCGGCACTGTCGATTTCATATTCCGACGAGGGCCGCGACTTCGGCGGCGCGCTGGAGACGGCCGGCGGCATCGTGCGTGCGCTGCCTTTGCTCGGCGAGGTGTTCTGGGTCGCGGCCGGAGACGTGTTCGCGCCTGGCTTCGCCTTCACGCAAGACTCGGTCGATCGCTTCGTCGCCAGCGGCAAGCTCGCGCACCTGTGGCTGGTGCCGAACCCCGCGCACAACCTCAAGGGCGATTTCGGCTTGTCCGCCGGGGGCCTCGCGCTCAACACGGCCGACCGGAAGTTCACCTTCTCGACCATCGGCCTGTACCGCGCCGAGCTCTTCGCGCCACCGTACTGCGACATCCCGAGCGGCAACCCGGCCGGCCGCAAAGCCCCGCTGGCACCGATCCTGCGCGCCGCGATGGACAATGAACTCGTGAGCGCCGAGCTCTACACCGGCCCCTGGACCGATGTGGGCACCCCCGAACGACTCGCCCAACTGAACACGCCAAGCAGATGACTTCAGCAGCCACCACCACGATCTACGCCGAGCGCCGCGCGCGCCTCGCCTCGCAGCTGGGCAAGGACGGCATCGCGATCATCCCGACCGCGCCGGAACGCCCGCGCAACCGCGACACCGATTTCCTCTACCGCCACGACAGCTACTTCTATTACCTGACCGGCTTCACCGAGCCCAATGCCTGGCTGGTGCTGGCGGGCGATGGCCGCGCCACGCTGTTCTGCGCGCCGAAGGACCTGGAGCGCGAGATCTGGGACGGCTACCGCCTCGGCCCCGACGCGGCACCCGCGGCACTCGGTGTCGACGAAGCCTTCTCGGTCGCCGACCTCGATGCCAGGCTGCCGAAGCTGCTCGAGAACCGCTCGACCGTGTGGTTCCCGTTCGCCATCCACAAGGGCCTCGAGACCCGCATCGACGGCTGGCTGCAGTCGGTTCGCGCCCGCGTGCGCTACGGCGCGCTGTGCCCCGAGGAACAGCGCGACCTGTGCGGCCCGCTCGACGAGATGCGCCTGATCAAGGACGCGCACGAGCAGGACATCATGCGCCGCGCCGCGCAGATCAGTGCCCGCGGCCACGTGCGCGCGATGCAGCTCTCGGCCCGCATGCTGCGCGAGGGCAAGGACGCGCGCGAGTACCACCTCGACGCCGAGCTGCTGCACGAATTCCGCCTTGGCGGCTCGCAGTACCCGGCCTACTACTCCATCGTGGCGGCCGGCGCCAACGCTTGCGTGCTGCACTACCGCGCCGATGCGGCACCGCTGCGCAAGGGCGAGCTGGTGCTGATCGACGCCGGCTGCGAACTCGACGGCTATGCGAGCGACATCACCCGCACCTTCCCGGCCGACGGCAAGTTCACCGGCCCGCAGCGCGCGCTGTACGACCTCGTGCTGGCCAGCCAGGACGCCGCGGCCGCCGTCACCAAGGCCGGCAACCGCTTCACCGATCCGCACGACGCCGCGGTGAAGGTGCTGGCGCAGGGCATGCTCGACTTCGGCCTGCTCGACGCCAACAAGGTGGGCGGCGTGGACGACGTGATCGACTCGCGCGCCTACTTCCAGTTCTACATGCACCGCACAGGCCACTGGCTCGGCATGGACGTGCACGATTGCGGCAGCTACGTCGAGCCCACGCAGGTTGGCGAGGTGAGCGAGCGCAAGGATCCGCTGTCGAACGAGGTCATCAAGAACCGCCCGAGCCGCATCCTGCATCCGGGCATGGTGCTGACGCTGGAGCCCGGCATCTACGTGCGGCCCGCCGACGGCGTACCGGAGCAGTTCCACGGCATCGGCATCCGCATCGAGGACGACGCGATCGTCACGGCCACCGGCTGCGAGCTCATCTCGCGCGGCGTGCCCGTGAAGGCGGACGAGATCGAGGCGCTGATGCGGGCCTGACGGCCCGCGCGCCGAGCGGCCCGGGCTGTGGCATCGCCATGGCCTGGGCCTGAAGCCAGTCGCAAAACAGTCGCGCCGCCTCGTCCCGGGTGCCGTTGCGCCTGGCGACATAGCGGTAGCCGCTGGCATGAAAGCCCAAGGGCGCGGTCAATCGTCCCGCCCGCACGTCGTCCATCACGAGATGCCAGGGCGCGATGCAGATGCCCAGGCCGCCGATCGCAGCCTCCAGCGTGAAGTAGTAGTGCTCGAACTCCGTGCCGGGCAAAACCCGCACCGCGCTGCCGACCGATGCGCTCCACATCGACCAGGCATTGCGCCGCGTGCGCGTCTGCAGGATCTCCCGATTCTCGAGATCGGCCGGCTCGCCGAGCCGCAACCGGTCGGCCAGGCCGGGAGCCAGCACGGGGCCGAGCAGTTCGTCGAACAGGAACACATCGGCAGGCGCCGCCTCCTCGTCTTCGTCCTGCACCACCGAGATCGCGACGTCGCTGCGCGACACCGGCGTTGCCGCACTCTGGTCCGTGGCCTTGAGCCGCACGCCGATGTCCGGCTGGCTCGCATGAAAATCGTAGAGCCGCGGAATGAGCCAGCGCATCGTGAAGGTGCTGAGGCAGGAGACGTCCAATGTCGTGTGCTGCCGCTCAAGCATGGCATCCACCGCCTGTTCGATCTGCATGAAGGCCGCCGACAGGGTCGGCTGCAAGTACTTGCCGGCAACGGTCAGCACGGGCCGGTTCTTCGGCCCTTCGAACAACACGACGCCGAGCGCATCCTCGAGTTGCCGCACCTGCCGGCTGATCGCACCAGGCGTGACATGCAACTCGTCGGCGGCCAGGGTCATGCGGCCCAGACGGCCGGCCGCTTCGAAGGCGCGCAGCGCGTTCATGTGGCGAAGATGCTGTTTCATGGTGAAGTGACTTTATTGCACATAGCACCGGCAAATTCATCGGTTCGTTTTTTGCTTTGCGGCGCCTACAAACGGCGCATGACCTGTCCGGAATCGTCCGGCGGCATGCATCGCTTTTGCTGGAGTCCGTCACCATGCCTTTCATTCGCACCGCCGTCCCTGAAGACACGCCTCCCGCCCAATGCCAGGCCATCGTGCGAGGCATCCACGACGCACTGGTCGGCAGTATCGGGATGCCGGAGGACGAGCTGTTCAACCTGGTGAACCCGTACAGGGCCGACCATTTCTTTTTCGATCGCAGGTTCAATGGCGTGGCACGTTCCGATCGCGTGATCGTGGTCGAGATCACCATGCGCCGGGGGCGCAGCGATGCGATGAAACGGACACTTTATGGCCAGATCGCGCACAACCTGGAACACCAGGCTGGCATCGCACCAGCCGACGTTTTCATCTTCACCCACGAAAATGATTACTCGGACTGGTCGGTCGGCAACGGCCAGTTCGCGATGACCTTGGTGCAGCAGCGCGGCACGGACACCTGAAAGACAGCAAGGCGGTGCCGATGCCCTCGCGGCAGGCCGCTTACTTCGCCTGCAGCAACGCGCCCGCTTCCAGCAGCACCAGCTCGTTGTCGTCCGCCTTGTTCGGCTCGCGGCTGCTCGAGAACGGCAGGTTGTTGTCGTTGCCGACCACGATGTGCGTGGCGTCCACCACGTCGACGTTCTCGATGGTGAAGAAGGGAAACTTCAGCACGCCGTCGTTCAGCGGCTTGCGTGCGAGCTTGTCGGGGTCGGCGATGTTCAGCAGGTCGATGTAGCCGATCTTGCGCACCGGGCCACCCGCGTTCGCGTCGTTCAGCTCGACCTTGTAGACGCGCTTGAACTTCGCGATGTCGTGGAAGCAGTCGGTGCGCTTCTGGCCTTCGGGGCAAGCCTTGTCGCTCGTGCCTTCGCCGTTGTCTCGTTCGATGATCAAGCCGGTGGTTGCGTCGATCATGTTGAAGTCGCCGATGGCGTTGCCATTGGCTTCGAGCACGTATTTCCAGTGGCGGCCCGTCCACTTCTCGGCGGCCACATCGAACTCCAGCACGCGCAGCGCTTCCTTGCCGTCGACGCGTTCGTAGTCCTTGGCCTCGGCGTTCCACACCGGGCCTTCGAGCAGCGCGTAGAGCTTGCTTGCGTCCTTCGACGAGGCCATGCCCTCGAAGCCCTTGGAGCGCTTGATCTGGAAATCGACCGCGCCGCCGGGCATGCCTGGCGTGGTCACTGCGGGGTGATCGGGCGAGCGCACGGCCTTGCCGTCGACCAGCGTGTCGTGCACGGCGAGCACCTTGCCCTTGAGGTCGGCCTTGATCAGGAAGGGTCCGAACTCCTCGCCGATCCACAGCGCGCCGCCGGCGAACTGGAAGCTCTCGGGGTCGAAGTCGGCGCCCGTCAGGTAGCGCTGCTTGGTGCCTTCGTGGACGATGCGGAAGGGCACCTTCTTGTCCGGGTCATGCAGGAAGATGGTGTTCAGGCGGTTGAACTTGCCGCTCTTGAAGTCCACCTTGTAGTGGTTCAGGTAGAGCATGAAGTCGGGCGAGTTGGCCTTGGTACCGGCACCGTTGTCGGTGAGGATCCAGAAGCTGCCGTCGTCCATCTTCTTGATGCCCGAGTGGCCCTGCAGCGGCTGGCCCTTGAAGGGCAGCGACACGCCGGTGCCGCGGCCGGCCGACAGGCCTTCGACCGAGCCGATCGCCTCGACGCGCTTGCCGGTCGTGAACTTGCCGCTGGCCTGCAGGTCGGCCGGCGCGTCCTTGGGCGCAGCGACGAAGCTCTGCGCGGGCAGGACGGCGTGGCCGGCGAGCGTGGAGGGGAAGGCGGTCTGGGCCGTCGCGCCGCCGCACGCGAGTGCAGCGGCAAGAGCGATGAAAGACAGGGAGGCGATGCGCGTCATGGAAAGGAAGGCGTTCGAGTTCAAAACGCGTGACCATGCCGAGGCGGCATGACGCGGCCATGACATCCTTTCAAGGAGCGACGTCCACCGTCACTTCGCGCGACTCCGCGCGGCCCTGGTCGTCGACCGCGCGCAGCACATAGCGCCGCCCCGATACGGAGAGATCGGGCATCCAGGTGATGCCTTCGCCGGGCGCGGCGCGGCCGATGAGCGCGTCGTCGGCAAACCAGTAGATGGCCTGCGTGCCCGCGGCAGCCTCGGCGCGCAGCACCAGCGGCTCGGGCTTTTTCACGCGCAGCGTGTGGCGCACGCCGCGCAAGGGCGACGTGATGAGCGGCGCGCTTTCCGGCGCATCGCCATCCTTCTCGCAGCCGTCCGCCGGCGCGCTCGCGCGTGGCAGTCCGGCCTGGCGGAACAGGCGGCGCATGTCGCTTCCCCATTGCTCCACCACCTGCTGGCGCGCATTGGGCTGCGGGCCGCAGACCACCTTGCCGGTCGTTTCATCGACCCACACTGCGCGGTGCAGGTTGCTGACCTGGATCGGCGACTTGCCGGCGATGAACCATGTCATGGTGCGCACCGGGCACATCGCATCGGGCAGGCCGCCCGTCGCGGCGCAGACCTCGATCTGGCGCAGGTCGGCCGGCTGGCGCGATGCGATCTCGCCCGGGTCGAGCCGCTCGGCGCGCAGCGCATCGACCATGCGCAGGAACAGCGGCGCGGCGGCGTCGACGCCCACCAGCGCGGGATTGCTGGTGCCGTCGAAATTGCCGACCCACACCACCAGCACGTGACGGCCGAACACGCCGGCCGTCCACGCGTCGCGAAAGCCCCAGGACGTGCCCGTCTTCCACGCGATGGCCGGGCGTGCGGGCAACGTGGTGTCGGGGCGCGGCGTGTGGCGCAGCATGTCGAGCGTGATGAACGACGCTTCCTCGCTCAGCAAGCGCAGCGGCTGCACGGGCCGCTCGCCGGGCGCGGGCTGCGTGTAGCGGATCGGCTGCGAGATGCCGCCGTTGGCCAGCGTCGCATACATGCCAGCCAGCTCCTCGGGCGTGACCTCGCCGCCGCCGAGCACCAGCGCGAGGCCGTAGTGCGATTCGCCCTGCAGCTTCTGCACGCCGGCCAGGCGCATGAAGTCGTAGAGCCCCGGCTTCGAGAGCTTCGCTGCCACGGCCACCGCGGGCACGTTGCGGCTGCGGATCAGTGCCTCCTGCGCGGGCAGCGGCCCGGCGAAGCGGTGGTCGAAGTTCTCCGGCGTGTACGGGCCGAAGGAAGTCGGCGCGTCCTTCAGCATGGTCTTCGGATGCAGCAGCCCCTGGTCGAGCGCCAGCGCGTAGATGAAGGGTTTGAGGGTGGAACCCGGCGAGCGCTTGGCCAGAACGCCGTTGACTTGCCCCGAGATGGCGTCGTTGCGGAAGTCGGCCGAGCCGATCATCGCGCGCACCTGCATCGTCGACGCATCGAGCAGCAGCGCGCTCGCGTTGTTCATGCCCACGTCGGCGTGCGCGCGCAGGTACTGGCCCATCACGCGTTCGAGCGTGGCCTGCATGCGCAGGTCGATGGTGGTGCGCACTTCCTGCACGCCATGCTCCTGCGCGAGCAGCATGTCGGTGGCGTGCGGTGCCAGAAAAGGCAGGCTGCCGCGCGACTGTGCCGAGAGCGCGAGCTGCGCGTCGGGCGCGTGCTGCTTCGCCGCCGGATCGCGCTCGGCCCACAGCGCCCACAGGCGTTCGCGCGCCGATTGCAGCTCGGCGTTGCGGCCGCGCTCGGCGATGCGCTTGACGGGGTTCTGCGGAATCACCGCGAGCGTCAGCGCCTCGGGCAGGCTGAGCTTGGCGGCGTCCTTGCGGAAGTAGATGAGGCTCGCCGCCTGCACGCCTTCGATGTTGCCGCCATAGGGGGCGGTGTTGAGGTAGGCCTCGAGGATGTCGTGCTTGCTGAAGCGCGCCTCCAGCCACAGCGCGGCGAAGATCTGCGCGACCTTGCCGGTGGGCGTGCGGCTGTCGATACCGTACACGCGCCGCGCGAGCTGCATGGTGAGCGTGGAGCCGCCCTGGCGGCGCTCGCCGCTGGCAATGCGCCAGGCGCTGCGCGCCAGCGCGGCGGGATTGACGCCGGGGTGCGTGTAGAAGCGCCGGTCTTCGTACAGCAGCACCGCATCGACCAGCGTGGGCGAGATGCGTTCGAGCGGCACCCAGAGACGGTATTGCTCATCGCCTGCGAGCGTGAGGCGCAGGAGCTGGCCACCTTGTGCGTAGACGGCGCGGGAGCTGCCGACGGTTTCGCTGAGCGCTGCGTGCGGCCACAGGCGAAGCAGTGCGAGCACGAAGACGACGAACGCGAAAGCGATGCCCATCTTTCTCCCTCTCCCTCCGGGAGAGGGTTGGGGTGAGGGCATCGGCGACGGATCGAGCACGGTGTTCATGTTGGTGCCGCACCCTCACCCTAACCCTCTCCCGCAAGCGGGAGAGGGAACCAGGCGCGAGCGCGTCATGATCAATTCGCCACCACCTGGAAGCGCGCGCCGGCCGAGCGCGAGAACACGCGCCGGTCGTACATCGCCTCGCCGTAAGCGGCCGGCACCACGTAGTCGCCCACGTTGGTGGCGCGCGCCTTGTAGGTCACTTCGAGCAGGTCCTTGTTGACGCTGCCGTAGAACACGACGCGGTCTTCGCGGATGTCGGCGTACTGCACCTTCCACGAGCCGCCGCCACCGAGGCGCTTCTTCCAGATCGGCGCGTCGGCATTCGCATCGTCGTCGTCGCCCACGGCCTGCAGCACCGGCTCCAGCCCGCCGGGCAGCACGTCGACCAGCGCCACGTCGTTGATGTTCGCCCGCTCCAGGCTGCGCACGCGCACCCGCACCGTGACCTCCTCGCCGAGCTTCGCCTTGGCGATCGGGTTGCCCTTGGCATCGAGCACTTCATGGAAGATCTCGAGGCCCTTGTTCACCGGCGTGGCAGGCACGTTGCGCTCGAAGCCCTGTTCGGCCCAGCTGTAGTACAGGTTGAAGTCGCTGTCGTTCGACAGCTTCAGCTTGGCGGTGCCAGCCGGCACCGCGGCGCGCGTGATCGGGTTGACCGCGCCCAGCGCGAGCGCGGCGGCCTGGCCCTGTGCATTGACGGTGCTCGCCGTGAGCTTGCCTTCCACGTTCTGCCCCACGGCCTCGAAGTACGAGTCGACCGCAAGCAGCATCGAGGCCGACGACAGGCTGTTGTACCAGCCGTCGCGCACCATCGCGCTCATGCCCTCCCACACCGCGGGCTTCAGCGTCTTCAGGCGCGACGGGAAGTGGCGGCCCACGAGGTGCAGCGTCATGCTGTCGTGCACCAGCGGGTCGTAGTAGGCGCCCCAGACGTTGCGGCGCTGCTTCTTCTCGGTGCGCGCGAGCAGGTCGGCCCACACCGGGTTGAGCAGCTCGTTGGCCACCTGCTCCTGCTTCACGAGCTGGTAGCTCGCGGCAAGGTAGACGGCGCCGAGGTCGTCGCTCCAGCCCTGCGTCTGCTTGCCGCGCCATGCTTCGCGCAGGTTGGCCAGTGCGGCCGGCGCGATGATGCCCTGGCGCGTCAGCAGGTAGGCCGCCTGCGTGCGCTGGCGCCAGCCGTCGAGCGATGCGTCGCCGCTGCCGAGCCAGCCCTGCAAGTAGGCGTTGGCCTTCTGCAGCAGGTCTTGCGGCACGGGCAGCTTGTGGTCCTTGGCCTCGACCAGCAGGTGCACGGCGTACAGCGTGGCGAAGGCGTCGGTGCCCGCACCGGGCCACAGCGAGAAGCCGCCGTCGGCCGTCTGCCGTGCGCGCAGCTGCACGAGGTAGCGCTCGAAGGTCTTGCGCGCCTCGGGCAGCGGGCCCTGCTCGGCCGTGCGCCCGCGCGCCATTTCCTTCACCAGCTCGGGACGGCCCGAGAGCAGCACTGCCGGGAAGGTCTGGCTCGTGATCTGCTCGGTGCAGCCGTGCGGGTAGGCCTCCAGGTACTGCATGAGGCCGGTGGCAAAGGACCACGGCGCGGCCGACACGGCCACGTCGCTCTGGCGGAAGTTCGGGTACAGGTCGGCCTGGCTCGAGATTTCTCCCGCGCGCTGGAAGCTGCCGGCCTGCACCAGCGTGACGAAGGGCGAGGCAGGCCGCACGCTCACTTCGGTCGACAGGCGCGCGTTGAAGTTCTTGTGCGTCGACGTGAACACCAGCGCCGAAGAACCCAGCACGGCTTGCTCGCCCGGCTTGGCGCGCACGCTGAACTTCGTGCTCGCCTCGCCGCGCTCGTTGACCTTGAGCGTCTGTGTGGCATCGCCCACCACTTCGAGCCCGCCGGAGGCGGTGAGCGTGAGCGCGATGGGCACTTCCTTGCCCGAGCCCACGATGTTGTTCGCGAGGCCCACGCCCACTTCGACCGTGTCACCGGGCGCCATTGCGAGCGGCGCGTTGGGCAGGATCACCATGTCGCCGCGCACCACGGTGCGGGTGCTCTTGGCGGCGGTGGTCTCGTCGTTCACCGCGACGGCCATCACGCGCAGGCTGCCATTGAAGCTCTCGGGCACGGTGTAGCTGAACTCGCGGCTGCCGTTCACATCCACCAGCCCCGACCAGAAGGCCACAGGCTTGTCGCGCTTGCGCTTGAACGGGTTCAGATGCTTGCCGAGTTCGCCTTCGCCGTCACCGCCGGGCGCGGCGCCCTGCATGAGCTTCTTGAACTCCGGCAGGATCAGGTCGAGCGTCTGCAGCGTACCGACTTCGAGCGCGCGCTTCTGGAAGAAGTGCTTGAGCGGATCGGGCGTCTTGTAGCGCGCCACCTGCAGGATGCCCTCGTCCACCGCGAAGACCACGGCGCGCGTGGGCTTGTCGCTGGTGAGCTTCATCTTCACGGTCTGGCCCGGCTTCACCAGTTCGCTGCTGGTGAGCTGCAGGTTGGCGGTGCGCTTGGTCAGCGCGGTGGCGAAGGGCACGACGCCGTACGACAGCGGGCTCATGTAGACCTCGTCCGAGGCCGGGTCGCGCACGAAGTGCACGTTGATGTAGCCGGTGCCCTCGAAGTCCTTGGGCAGCACGATCTTCTGCACCGAGGCGGTCTTGTCGGTCTTGAACCATGCATGGGCGTAAACCTTGTCGCGCTCGATGGTGATGAGGCCGGCGCCCACGTAGGGCGCGCGGATGCTCACCGCGATCTCCTGCCCGGGCTCGTAGTCCTTGCGGTCGAGCGTGAGCTGCAGTTCGGCATTGCGGTCGAGCGAGCGCGAGACGTTGGCGTTGCCGGCCACGCTGTATTCCACGCGGTTGAGCTCCAGCCCGTCGGCGTTGCGCACCACGTAGGCGAAGTTGCCGGGGGCGCCGGTGTCCAGCGCCACGGTGTTGCCGGCGGCAACGATGGCGAAGGGCTTCTCGTCGAGCACGATCTCCTTGCGGCGCGACTCGTAGCGGTACAGGCCGCTGTCCTGCTTGATGAGCACCGACAGCACCTTGCGTTCGACGCGTTCGATCTTCAGGCCGGGCACGGCTGTCTTCCTGGCCTGCGGGTCGATCGCGATCACGGTGGCACTGCGAGCGGCGCCCTTGCTCACGTAGCCGACGTCGCCGTCGACCTTCACGCCGACAAGGTAGGGCATGTCGCTCACCAGCGTCTGCGCCTCGGCCGACACGCTGCGCCCACCCTCGGGCTCGAAGGCCTTGGCCAGCACGTGCACCTGGTAGGTGGCGGCGTCGAAGCGCGACAGGCGCAGGTCGAACTCGGCCTTGCCGTCGGCGCTGGTCTGCACGCTGCCCAGATCGTCGGCCTGCCTGTCGGCAGCGCGCTGCGGATCGAAGAAGGCGTAGTCGGTGAACGCGCGGAACACCGGGAAGCCGGGGCTCAGCGTGAGCGTGCCTTCCACCTTGCGGTCGGGCGCGGGCGTGCCGAAGAGGTTCTGCACGTCGATCAGCGCCTTCAGGTCCTTGGGCTTGACCCAGCCTTCGGCCACTTCGCTGCTGAGCTTGGCCGTGACCTTGGTGCGGTCGGGCAGGAACTCCTGCACCTTCACGGTGGTGCTGCCGATCAGCAGGCCTTCGACCTCGGGCGTGCCGGGCGACGATTCGCGCGGCAGGTAGAGGTTGACGGTGTAGTTGCCGGTCGGCGAGCTGTCCTGCGTGGTGTGGGCGATTTCCGCGGCGCCGCCGGGGCCGAGCTTGAGCTTCTCGCGGCGCACGCTGAGGCCGCGCGCGTCGATGATCTCGGCTTCGAGCGGCAGGTCGCGCAGCGAGGTGGCCCAGTTGCCGGCCTTCACCATCATCGCGATGTGCATCGTGTCGCCCGGGCGGTAGATGCCGCGATCGCTGAAGACGTAGGCCGTCATCTGGTTCGGCACGCCGGCCGCGCGCAGGCCGCCGACGTCGAAGCGCGAGATGTCCAGCGTGCGGTCGCTGCGGTTGAAGGGCAGGAAGCTCAGGTCGCCGTCCTTGCGCACGACCAGCACCACCGGTGCCTTCTCGCGCTGGTAGCCGGCGAGGTTGGGCAGCTTGGCCGCGCCCGTCGCGTCGGTGGCCTGCGACGCCACGATCATGCCGTTGCGGCCCCACACTTCGACCAGTGCACCGGCCACGGGCTGTCCGTTGGCAATGCTCTGCACGAACACGTCGCGCGTACCGTCGAGCGACTTCTTGGCGACGATGCCCAGGTCGGTGACGAGCACGAGGCGCTGGTCGAGCTGCTGCTCGGGGTTGCCGCCCTCGCCGTTGCCTTCTTCCTCGTCCGGGGACTGCTGCTGTTCGTCCTCGGGTTGGGCTTGCGCATCGCCTTCGGGCTTCTTCTTGGCCTTGGGGTCGTAGCCCTGTACCTTGAGCAGGAACACGCCGCGCCGGTCGGACGCGTCGCTGCGCAGGTACTCGGCGAAGTCGACGGTCTCGTAGTGCGCCTTGCCGGCGGGGATGCTGAGCGGGATCTCCTTCTGGAAGCGGTCGACGAGGTTGTCCGACTGCAGGCCGCCGTAGAACTGCGGATGCGCGAAATCACCATTGGTCTGCGTCACCAGGTGCTGCAGCTGCTGCGGCAGCAGGCGGCCGATTTCGAGGCGGATGCCGGGCAGGTCGCGCACCAGGATCGGCAGCTTGCGCTCGCCCGACAGCGCGAGCAGCGAGCCCTGGCTCATGATGGTGAGCTCGGGCGCGAAGGTCTTGAGCAGCAGCACGTCCTGGCGCGCCGCGCCGAGCTGGTAGCCGCCGGGCGTCTTCAGGCCCTTGGCCACGCGCACCAGCAGGTAGCGCCCGCCCTCGGCCTGCGGCATGCGGAAGCTGACCATCTCGGTCACTTCGCGCTCGCTGGCGATGGGCTGCAGGCTGATCTTCTTCGCGCGGCGCAGCACGGCGTCGGTGATCTTCGTGGGCTCGACCGACCAGTCGAACTTGTCGTCGGGATCGCCCTTGGCTTCTTCCGTGGCCGGCAGCAGCCAAGCCTGCAGCACGCGCGCCATTTCGCGTTCGTGCACCGGCATCGAGGCGGTGACGTGCATCACGTGCTCGGGTTCGCCGTTCTCGCCGGTGACGATGGTGGGCTCGATGCCGGCGATGGCCAGGCTGAAGAGGCCGGGGATGTCGACCGCGCGGGACTGGTCGTTGCGCAGCGCGGGACCGCCCTTCTGCGCGACCGTGCCAGCCGTGAGGCTGAGAATCGCTGGACGCGTCTTCTCGGGAATCGGCAGCGGCTCCGACTGCAGGATGGCATTGAGGCGCAGCCTGTCGTAGCTGACCGTGAACTTCTCGCTCGCGCACTTGCCGACGCTGAAGATCGAGCTGCTGCAGGGCTGGTCGTAGGTCAGCACCAGGCGCTTTTCGAACTCGGCCGTGTTGACGGGGTGCGAGAAGCGCACCTGGAAAAGCGCGCGGCGTACGTTGGCCTGCACCGGGTCCTGGTAGAACTCGGCGCTGGCGATCTGGGCGGTGAATTCGGGCGAGGTGAACTCGTACTTGCGCTGCGCCATCTCGATGTGCGGCGCGAGCGCGTTGCCGGCGATCTGCACCTTGTAGGGCTGGCCGATGGGCCAGTCCTGCGCGGGCAGGAATTCGAGGCGGTTCTGTTTGGTCCAGGTCCAGCGGCCGGCAATGGCGGGCTCGATGATGACGCCGGTGGCCTCCTGGCCGATGCGCGCAATGGGCGCGACCGAGGCGGAGAAGTTCATGACGAAGGGGTTCGGCCCCTTGTCGAGCTCGATCTGCGTACGTTGCGGCGGCTCGGTCTTCGCGGTGGCGACGACGGGCTCGACGCGGTCGGGCGTGAGGCCGTGCCACCACTTCAACACATGGGGGCTCGCCATCCAACCGGCCAGCACCAATAAGAGGAGCAGCACCAGCCACGCCAACCGCTGCTGCAGCCACTGCAATCCGAGCAGCACGAAGGCGCCGGCAATGCGCAGCCAGCCCGGCGGCCGCCAGGAACCGATGAGCCCGCGGGCCAGCGGACGCAGGAAGCCGAGCACGCGGCCCAGCCCGGTGAAGAGCACGTCGCTGAGCGACGCGAGTTTTCTGTTGGCGACTTGAAGCATGGAAGCTCCCCCGATGTTTTTGTTGGCGTTCGCGAGTTTGCCGACCGTCTGTGAAGCAATGGCGCCGTGTGTGAAGTCCGCGTGAAAACTGCACGGGGCTGCGCCGGGGCCATTTCAAGGATTCATGGTGCGTTTGCTTTGCTGGGTGTTTTTTCAGGGCGAGTGCGAAGGACACCGGGTGCCCTTCGCACAGGGCACGCTGCGTTTCTTCCGCTCGATCAACCAGTGCTCCGAACGATCACGTCGATGGGGTGCTCTGCGCAGCGAAATAAAGGAGGAGGCCGCAGGCCGGGGGACATTCGCGGAGCAGAGCACCCCGTCGGCGTGATTGCGCCTCGGACGTGTGTCCTCATGCCGCCGCCGCGCCCGTTCCCGCGAGGTGCCCACGCGTGAACGCCTCCTCGAAGATCGAGTAGCCCGACCAGTCGGCATGCGCGAACGACAGGCGTCCCGCGACGACGCTGCCGCGGTGCGCCGCGTCCTGTGCCGTGCGCTGCGAGCGGATCTGCGCCAGCAGCCCCGGTTTGGGGATGGACATGGCGTGCCCATAGCGCGTGACGTCGATGCGCGCGGCGAGCGAAGGCAGGTCGGGGTGCGGCACCGACAGCTCTGCGAGCAGGTCGTCGCGCCAGCCGCTCCACGGCCGATCGAGCAGCAGCTTGCGACCGTCCGCCGCGTCGTAGCCGCTCGGCCCCAGCGGGCGGTACCAGCTGAGGACGGTGCCACGCGGCGTGGGGTCGAGCGACTGGTGCCGCGCGTCGACGTAGCCGAGGCCGCGCGTACCGTGGATCACGTTGTCCCAGCTCGGCGCTGCGCCATGGCGGTCGGCCAGCGGGCCGCGCAGGTGAATGTTGGCCACGAGCCAGGGCGCGTAGCGCACGTGGGCCGCGGCGTTCTTCAGCACGGCCGGCGGGTTCTCGACCACGCGCGCGGCGATGAACACGGGCAGCGCGACGATGCAGCGCTGGGCCTGCCAGCGCACGAGCGATTTCGTGGCCGCATCCCACGCGTCGACCTCGACGCCATCGCGCACCTCGGCGATGCGCGTGACGACCTGACCGGTGCGCAGCCGGTCGCCGAGCGGCCTGGCCAGCTGCTTCGTGAGCCAGCCGTTGCCTTCGGGCCAGGTGAGGATGCCGTCGCGCTCGGGGCTCGAATCGTTGACGCTGCCGGTGGGATCGCCGGGCGCATGGAAGCCGTGGCGGCTCGCAAAGTAATGGATGCCGGCCCAGGCCGAGACGTGTTCGATGCCTGCGCCGTAGTCGTCGCGGCAGCAGTAGTCGAGATACCAGCGCAGCTGCGCGTCGCTGAATCCTTCGCTGTCGAGCCAGCCCGCGAAGGTGATGGCGTCGAGCGCCAGCAGCTCGGGCGTGACGGCGACCTTGAGCGTGGGAATCGCAAAATGCGCCGCGTGCTGCAGCGCATCGATGCGCTGCGCGAACTTGCGGTACTGCGCGAGCGTGCCTTCGCCCACGCCGTGCATGGGCAACAGGCCGTCCTGCCACTCGCCGCGGAAGAACAGGCGCTCCTGCGGGCTGTGGCAGAGCGTGGCCTCGTCGTATTCCCAGCGGCCCGCCACGCGGCGGCGCAGGCCGAGTTCCTCGAGCAGGTCCTGCACTTCGCGCGCGTCGTCGCCCGGCACGGGCAGGTAGTGCGCACCGAGCGGACAGGCGATGCCGTTGACCACGCCGCCGCGTGCGTTGCCGCCGGCGGTGTCCTCGAGCTCGAGCAGCGTGAAGTCGTCGATGCCCGAGAGCCGCAGGGCGCGTGCAGCCGCGAGGCCCGCGACACCGCCGCCTGCGATCACCACGCGCGTGCGCTTCACGACGGCGGGCGCCTGGCTCTTGAGCGCGTCATCGCGCATCGCGTGGCCGCGCGCCATGTCGATGCCGGTGAAGCCGCCTTCGATGGGCGTTGGCGGCGCCTCGCAGCCGGCAAGCGCCAGCGCGCCTGCCGCCATTCCGAGAAATTCGCGCCGTTGCATGACTCAGCTAGTGCGCCATCACCTTGCCCCACTCCTGCTCGTAGGTGGTGACAAGGGTCTGGTTCGACAGCCGGTTCACTTCGGCCGGCACGCGCGCCATGTCGAGCGGAAAGTCGAACATCAGCGGCAAGGTGGAAGGCGAGAGGAAGCGCAGGCCCGAAGGCAGCGCATCGGGCATGCGGTAGGGCCGCCGGCTCGCGATGATGTAGCCCCATTCGCCGAAGCTCGGCACATGCGCGTGGTACGGCGTGGCACGCAGGCCCACCGATTCGATGGTGGTGGCCACGGTCCAGTAGCTCTTGCGCGCCACCAGCGGCGAGGTGGTCTGGATCACCGCATAGCCGCTGGCCGAAAGGCGCCTCTCGAGCAGCGCGTAGAAGCTGTTGGTGTAGAGCTTGCCGATGGCGAAGTTGGTCGGATCGGGAAAGTCCACCACGATGACGTCGAAGGTGTCCCCGGGCTGCTGCAGCCACTGGAAGGCGTCGGTGTTGACGATCTTCACCTTGGGCGACGAGAGCGAGTGGCCGTTGAGCGCGGCCAGGGTCTCGTGCTCGGTGAAGAGTTGGGTCATGTTCGGGTCGAGCTCCACGAGCGTGACCGACTCGACCGAGGGGTACTTGAGAATCTCGCGCACCGCCATGCCATCGCCGCCGCCCAGCACCGCAACCTTCTTCGGCGCGCCCTGCGCGGCCATCACCGGATGCACGAGCGCCTCGTGATAGCGGTACTCGTCGCGCTCGGCGAACTGCAGGTTGCCGTTGAGGAACAGCCGGTGCCCGAGCAGCCCCCGCGTGACGACGATGCGCTGGTAGGGCGAGGTGGCACTGAAGACGATGCGGTCCTGGTAGAACTTGTCCTCGGCCAGCGTGGTGATGTGATCGGCCCAGGCGAAGGCCGCGACCAGCGCGGCCAGCGCGAGAAAGCACGCGACCGCATGCGCGCCGACGCGGCGCAGTTCATGCCGGAACAACCACAGCGCCCACACCGCCACGGCCGCGTTCATGAAGCCGAACAGCAGGCCGGTGCGGATCATGCCGAGCTGCGGCACGAGGACGAGCGGGAACGCCACCGACACCGCGAGCGCGCCGAGGTAGTCGAAGGTGAGCACCTGCGACACGAGGTTCTTGAGCACGATGTTGCGCTTCAGGATGCGCATCACCAGCGGAATCTCGAGCCCCACCAGCGTGCCCACGACCGTCACGAGGCCGTACAGCAGCAGCCGGAAGGCGCTCGGCATGTACGCATTCGCGAGGAACAGGATCGCCGGCAGCGCACCGCCGATCAGCGCCACCATCAGTTCGATGCGAAGGAAGTGCGCCGGCAGCTGCCGCTCGAAATAGCGTGAGAGCCATGAGCCCACACCCATCGCGAACAGGTAGGTGCCGATGATGGTGCTGAACTGCAGCACCGAGTCGCCGAGCAGGTAGCTGCTCAGCGCGGCCGCGCTCAATTCGTAGACAAGCCCGCAGGCGGCGACCACGAACACGCTGGCGAGCAGCGCGATCTCCACGGGTTGCGGCCCCCGCGCATCCGGGGTGCGCGCGGGCAGGGCCGCGTCGCTCAATGGATTGCTGCGGCGACGATGATGCTGATGCCGAGGCTCATCGCGGCAACCACCAGCCCCAGCGCCACGTTCTGCTTCTCGACGATCTCGCCCCACAGGTCATACGGCGTGATCTTGTCGATGATCAGGAAGCAGAGCCAGAAGACCAGGACGCCGATCAGCGCATACACGAGCGATCCAAGGACCACGCCCGGTTTCAGCCATTCAAATCCCATGATGAGGACCTCCAGTCAAAGTTGATTCAGTTTGCACCCAGTCACCGCACAACGCGCGCCAGAACTGGCGCCCCCCAAGTCGGGGAACACCGCAGAACCGGCTTCGCCGGGCTGCAGGTGTTGCCCCCGGTGAGGGGGAAGGCGAAGCGACACGAAGTGCGCGAAGCCTGGGGGGCGGTCATTTGTGCCCGCCGCCACTCGAATAGCCGCCGTATGACCCGCCCGAGCTGCGGTAACCGCCCGTGGAGCCGCTGGTACTGCTGCAGGTGCTCATGATGATCAGCACGATGATGATCACGACGACGATGAGGACGATGGTGCCGCAGCCCATGCCGGATGCGGCACTCACGGGCAGCGCGTCGGCGCGCTTGAACATGTCCTTGCGCGCATCGAGCTTGAAGGCGGTGGCCACCAGGCCGCTGTCGAGCTTGCTGCCCGACGACCACGTGAGTTCGTTGGCCGAGCGCTCCATCGACAGCAGTGCGCCGCCGCTGGCGAAGTCGCGGTTGAAGGTTTTCTGCCCGCGCTCGACCTGCCAGTAGAACTCGCCCGCCACGTAGGTGGTCTCGGCGTTGTAGGCGTACTGCTGCTGGTAGCGCTTGTTGAGGTAGGTGGCGGTGTTGCCGCTCTCGGCCATCACGGGCGCGCCGGTGGTCGGCTTGACCATGCTCCAGCCGTCCTCGGCGTCCACCAGGAAGCTGAAGCCGCGCTTCTTGTTGTAGAGCAGGTACTCGTCCCAGCCGAACAACTCGTCGTCGCCGGGCGCGCTGCCCATGCGGTGCTGGAAGCCGACCACCTGCCACTGCGCGCCCTGCAGCTGGCCCATGCTGCCCAGCGCGATGAGCGGGCGCACGGGCTCGTCCTGCGTGGCGTGCTTGAGCTCGCCGCCGATGCCTTGCGACAGGTCGATGATGCTGTTGCACGAGCGGCAGGTGATGCTCTTGCTGTCGGCGAGGTTGACGGTGACGGGCGAGCCGCAGTTGGGGCAGTTGAAGCTGCGGCCCTTTTCGTCCTTTGCGGATTCCTCGCGCAGGCCGGTGAGCTGCAGGTCTTCGAGCTGCACCGAGCGGCCGAGGTAGCTCGCGGGCGGCTGCGTGCCGTAGTCGATGCTGAGGACCAGGCCCTTGTCGTTGCGCAGCTCGACCATCGCGAAGGAACGGCCGAGCTCGGGCAGGTGCGGCAGTTCGCCCTGCGCGGAGGTCAGCGCCACCTGCTCGTTCGAGGTGACGGCGTAGCTCTGGCCCGCGAAGGCGGTGGTGGCGCCCACGCGCAGTTCGTTCCAGGGCGGTGCGGTGCGCTGCAGGTCGAAGGGCAGCGCGAAGACGTAGGCACCGTTGTCCTCGCTGAGCACGCCGGTGCGGTCGCCGTCGAGCGCGGCGATCCACTCGGTCCAGCGGCCGCCGGGGTAGGTGTACTGCAACCGGCCGATCAGCGTGAAGGGCTTGTCCTGGATGCGGCCGGCGGCGAACAGCTGCAGCGGGCTGAAGTCGTCGAACAGCTCGGCCATCTTGCCGGTGCGCGCGAGCGTGTCGCCCTGTCGCACGACGGTGCTCTGGCAGTAGGGGCAGACCGCGTGCGTCGACTGCGCCGAGCGGAATTCGACGGGCGCGCCGCAGCCAGGGCAGGGCGCGCGGTAGTAGCGTTGGTTGCCGGTTTCCTCAGCCATGGCGGCTCAGGAGATCGACGGCTGTAACCACGGATGCAGTTGCGGGAAACACCACGGGACCGGCTTTGCCGGGCCGTCGGTGTTGCCCCCTGCAAGGGGGGAGGAGAAGCGACACGAAGTGCGCGAAGCCTGGAGGTTAGACCAATACTGGGGTCAGACGAGCTTTTTGAGGAGTTCCACCTTCTTGGCGTCGAACTCTTCCTGCGTGAGGATGCCCTTGGCCTTGAGTTCGCCGAGCTTCTCGAGCGTGGTCATCACGTCGGTGGGGCTCACCACGGCCACGGCCGGCTGCTGCTGCGTCGCCGCAGCTTGGGCGGCCGCATTCGGGCTCAGGCCCTGCGCGAGGTTCTGCGCCAGCACCTGGCCGAGCGCCACGCCGGCACCCAGGCCCATCGCGTCGCCCGCGATGCCGCTGCCGCCAGCGGCGCCTTCTGCGAATTTGGGAATGGCCTGCGCGGTCTGGTACTGCATGAACTTGCCCATGTCGTTGCCGACCATGCCCATGCCGATCTTCTGGTCGAGGATCTTCTGCAGCTCTTCGGGCAGCGAGACGTTCTGCACCGTGATGTTCTCGAGCTTGATGCCGATCTTCCCGAACTCGGGCACCAGCTGCGCGGCGAGCGCCTGCGCAAACTGGATCTGGTTGGCCGCGAGGTCGAGGAAGGGCACGCCGCTCGAAGCGATGGCGTTGCTGATGTTCTGCAGTACCAGCCCACGCAACTGGCCGTCGAGGTCGGCCACCGAATAGATGTCGCGCGTGCCGGAGATCTCGGTGTGGAAGGCCTTGGCGTCGCCGATGCGGAAGCTGTAGTTGCCAAAGGCGCGCAGGCGCACGGCGCCGAAGTCCTTGTCGCGGATTGTGATCGGCTGGGGCGTGCCCCACTTCTGGTCGACCTGCTGGCGGGTGCTGAAGAAATAGACGTCGCTCTTGAAGGGGGACTCGAAGAGCTTGTCCCAGTTCTTCAGGTACGTGAGCACGGGCAGCGTCTGCGTCGTGAGCTTGTACATGCCGGGGCCGAACACGTCGGCCACCTTGCCTTCGTTGACGAAGACGGCAACCTGCGATTCGCGAACGGTGAGCGAGGCGCCGTTCTGGATTTCCATCTCGGCCATCGGGAAGCGCCAGGCCAGCGTGCCGTCGCCGGTCTCGGTCCACTGGATGATGTCGATGAACTGCTTCTTGATGAAATCCATCAGTGCCATGGTCGCTCCTCGTTTTTTCAGGTTTTGTCCGAACCGTGCATATTGCCACACCGGTTTGACGGCGCACCCGGCTTTTCGCCATGGCTACCACCGGCCATGCGACGTATGGCCGGTGCGCAGCGAGGTCTACAATCGGCGCCCCCAGAAGAAGCGCCACCAGGAGCTACGGCACATGTCAGATTCGACCCCCTCGACCTCATCGACTCCCACGCCCGAAGACAAACGCGCCGAGTTGCGACGTGCAGCCCTCGAGTACCACGAGTTTCCCGTGCCCGGCAAGATCGCCATCGCGGCGACCAAGCAGATGATCAACCAGCGCGACCTGTCGCTGGCCTATTCACCGGGCGTTGCCGCGCCCTGCGAGGAAATCGTCAAGGACCCGGCCAACGCCTTCAAGTACACCTCGCGCGGCAACCTCGTGGCCGTCATCAGCAACGGCACCGCCGTGCTGGGCCTGGGCGACATCGGCCCGCTGGCGTCCAAGCCGGTGATGGAAGGCAAGGGCGTTCTCTTCAAGAAATTTGCCGGCGTGGACGTGTTCGACATCGAGATCGACGAGAAGGACCCGGCCAAGCTGGTCGACATCATCGCGTCGCTGGAGCCGACCTTCGGCGCCATCAACCTCGAAGACATCAAGGCCCCGGACTGCTTCTACGTCGAGCGCGAGCTGCGCAAGCGCATGAAGATCCCGGTGTTCCACGACGACCAGCACGGCACGGCCATCACGGTGGCTGCCGCCATGGTCAACGGACTGAAGGTGGCGGGCAAGAAGATCGAGGAAGTCAAGCTGGTCGCTTCGGGCGCGGGCGCCGCGGCGCTGGCCTGCCTGAACCTGCTGCTGAAGGTCGGCCTGAAGCGCGAGAACGTGTTTGTCACCGACCTCGCCGGCGTGGTCTACGAAGGCCGCACCGAGCTGATGGACGACGACAAGCGCCAGTACATGCAGAAGACCGACGCGCGCACGCTCGCCGAGGTGATCGAGGGCGCCGACGTGTTCCTGGGCCTGTCGGCCGGCGGCGTACTGAAGCCCGCGATGGTCGCCAGGATGGCCAAGCGCCCGGTGATCTTCGCGCTGGCGAACCCGAATCCCGAGATCGCGCCCGAAGACGCCCATGCGGTGCGCGACGACGTCATCATGGCCACCGGCCGTACCGACTACCCGAACCAGGTCAACAACGTCCTGTGCTTCCCGTACATCTTCCGCGGTGCGCTGGACTGCGGCGCAACGACGATCACCGACGAGATGGAAATCGCCGCGGTGCACGCCATTGCCGACCTGGCACAGGCTGAGCAGAGCGAGCGCGTGGCTGCGGCCTACGTCGGTGAAAAGCTGTCCTTCGGCCCCGAATACCTGATTCCGAAGCCCTTCGATCCGCGTCTCATGATGAAGATCGCGCCCGCCGTGGCCAAGGCGGCCGAGGATAGCGGCGTGGCGTCGCGTCCGATCAAGGACATGGACGCCTACCGCGACAGGCTGCAGAGCTTCGTCTATGCCTCGGGCACCACGATGAAGCCGATTTTCGACAGCGCCCGGCGCGCGTCGAAGAAGCGCGTGGCGTACTGCGAAGGCGAGGAAGAGCGCGTTCTGCGCGCCGCGCAGATCGTGGTCGACGAGGGCATTGCGCGTCCGACGCTGATCGGCCGCCCGGCCATCATCGCCCAGCGCATCGAGAAGTTCGGCCTGCGCCTGAAGGAAGAGCTCGACTACGACATCGTCAACGTCGAGCAGGACCACCGCTACCGCGATTTCTGGCAGACCTACCATCGCATGACCGAGCGCAAGGGCCAGACGGTGCAGACCGCCAAGATCGAGATGCGCCGCCGCCTCACGCTGATCGGCGCGATGCTGCTGCACAAGGACGAGGTGGACGGCATGATCTGCGGCACCTGGGGCACCACACTGATCCACCTGCACTACATCGACCAGGTGATCGGCAAGCGCCCCGGCGGCTGCGAAAGCACCCCGCAGGACGTGCCGGTGTACGCCTGCATGAACGGCCTGCTCCTGCCGGACCGCCAGGTGTTCCTGGTCGACACGCACGTCAACTACGACCCCTCGCCCGAGGAACTGGCCGAGATCACGACGATGGCGGCCGAGGAAATGATGCGCTTCGGCCTGAAGCCGAAGGCGGCGCTGCTGTCGCATTCGAACTTCGGCACCAGCAACGAGCCCAGCGCCATCAAGATGCGCAAGACGCTCGAACTGCTGCGCGTGCAGGCCCCCTGGCTCGAGGTGGATGGCGAAATGCACGGCGACGTGGCGCTCGACAGCAAGCAGCGCGCGATCGTCATGCCGCACAGCGCACTGGCCGGCGACGCCAACCTGTTGGTATTTCCGAACATCGATGCCGCCAATATTTCGTACAACCTGCTCAAGACGGCGGCTGGCGGCAATATCGCGATCGGCCCGGTTCTGCTTGGCGCGGCCAAACCTGTGCACATTCTCACGGCCAGCGCGACTGTTCGACGCATCGTGAACATGACAGCCTTGACAGTGGCTGACGCAAACGCCGAAAGATAGGCCCTTTGGCGAGAGTGGTCGCCAACTTAAAGTACCACTCACTCCCCTTGCGACTGCTCAAACTTTGAGCAGTCGCTTGCTATTTTCGCCAGCGTGGTGCACACTCGCGGGCTTGAATTTGCGGGTTAACCCCGACGTTGATCGCCGATTCGAACCCCCCGCTCTTTTCTTGTGGTGCCCCATGGCGGCTTACGCCTCGATCACGTCCTCGTTCACAAAGTTTGCGCTCACCAGCCTGATGCTGGCGGCGTTGACGACGGGGGCCGAGGCCCGCGGATGGTTCGGCGCCGGAAAAACGTCCGCCGAGGAAACAATTGCACTGTCCGACTTGCCGGTGCAAGGCCAGCGAACCTACCAGGCCATCCTCAGTGGCGGCCCCTTCCGGCATGACAAGGACGGCACCGTGTTCGGCAATCGCGAGCGTCTTTTGCCGCCGGCGCGCCGTGGCCACTACCGCGAGTACACGGTGCAGACGCCCGGTTCACGCAATCGTGGTGCACAACGGATCGTCTGCGGCGGCGAGCAGCGCACGGCGCCCGAGGCCTGCTGGTACACGGCAGATCACTATGCGAGTTTCAGACGGATTGCGCCATGAGCGATGAAAACGACCTGGGCGGCGCCCCGAAGCGCCCCGAAGAAATGATGATGACTATGGAAAGACCAGCGGAGATGACCTTATCCCTTCGTGCCGTACGCCCGAACATCGTGCAATCGATCCGCGCGTTCCGCGTGAGCGACCTGCAGGACGCTGCCAACGCAGCCGGCCAGCACTTCCTGTACGCCAACCTGGGCAACGCCCAGACCAAGCAGGACGTGCTCGACCTGATCGCGCAGCAGTTCACGTTCCCGGCCCACTTCGGGAAGAACTTCGACGCGCTGTACGACTGCATGACGGACCCGTTGCATAAATCGGGCCCACAGCCTGGTTTCGTCATCGTCCTGGAGCAGATTCCGGCCAACGCCAAGTTCGACAAGGAAGCGCGCGAGCAGCTGCTCGACATCTTCCGCGACGCCTCGGACTACTGGGGCGACCGCAAGGTCCCGTTCCGGTGCTTCTATTCTTTTCTGTAGCCCGTTCTGCATCTACCAGCCAAGCAGAACGGGCGAACGAGGCTCAGCCGAACGCTGAAACCCTCGATGGCATCGAAGTGAACCCCAACGCCGCCGCAACGGCCGCCGCCGGCACCGAGCCGGCCGGTGAAAAAATGCCGACCGACAAACTGGTCGACGTGTCGCCCCTGGCGCTGCGCATGAGCAGCCCTTTCAACGCTGGCTACTGGCTCGCCGCCGCGTAATCGGTTCACCCCCCAGGCTGCGCGCACTTCGTGTCGCTTCGCCTACCCCCTTCCGGGGGCGGTGCTGGCCGACCGGCAAAGCCGGATCGGCGGCACCATGGGATTGAAAAAGCCCCGCTTCTGCGGGGCTTTTTCATGGGGGAACAGCTTGGGCCAGGGTGACGTATTCGGCTACCGGCACCTCCTCGGCGCGGCGCTGCGCATCGAATTCGCCTGTGTAGCCGTGCGTTTCCAGCCATTTGCCCAGCGTGTGCCGCAGGATCTTGCGGCGCTGACTGAAAGCCACCTGCACGATCTCGCCGAGCCGCGCCGCATCCACGGCCGGCGGTTCGGCCAGCGGCACCATGCGCACCACGGCGCTGTCCACGCGCGGCGGCGGGTCGAAGCTCTCGGGCGGCACGAACAGCACGTTTTCCATCTCGTAGCGCCACTGCAGCATCACGCTCAGGCGGCTGTAGTCCGAGGTGGCGGGTTTCGCCACCATGCGGTCGATCACTTCCTTTTGCAGCATGAAGTGCTGGTCGGCGACCAGGTGGGCATAGCCCAGCAGGTGGAACAGGATCGGCGTGGAGATGTTGTAGGGCAGGTTGCCCACCACGCGCAGGGGCTTCGACGCCCTGGCCGCGAGTTCGGCGAAGTCCACCTTCAGCACGTCGGATTCGATGACATCGAGCTGCGGGTGCTCGCGCAGGCGCTTGGCCAGGTCACGGTCGAGCTCGATGACCGTCAGTCGGCCGAGCCGCTCGACCAGCGGCTGCGTCAGCGCCGCGAGCCCCGGGCCGATCTCGACCATCGGATCGCCGGGCTGCGGTGCGATCTCGCTCACGATCGCATCGATGATCCCCCCGTCGGACAGGAAGTGCTGCCCGAACCGCTTCCTGGCGATGTGCTGAGCCATACCGTCAAGCCACCGTCAACGAGGAAAAAGGGAAGTTACGCCAGGAACACCGCGGAACCGGCTTTGCCGGGCCGCAGGTGTTGCCCCCTGCAAGGGGGTGGGCGAAGCGACACGAAGTGCGCGCAGCCTGGGGGTGTGCCATCAAGACTGGGGCGGATCGCGGTATTCGACGTAGGCGCGCGCACGCACTTCCT
This sequence comes from Variovorax sp. 10L421, assembly GCF_056395365.1. NCBI lineage: Bacteria > Pseudomonadati > Pseudomonadota > Betaproteobacteria > Burkholderiales > Comamonadaceae > Variovorax > Variovorax sp. 10L421. The sequence goes on along the minus strand of NZ_JBFTJJ010000003.1, from coordinate 85,679 downwards.
GTACCCAGGTGGTGAAGGCTTCGTCCACGCGCTGTTCGCGCAGCGCGGCGCGCGCGGCTTCGCGCTGCTCCGACTGGCTGAGCTTGGCATCGCGGCGGCCGACCACCTGGATCAGGTGCACGCCGAAGCGCGACACCACGGGGTCGCTGATCTGGCCCGGCGCGAGCCGGTCCATGGCTTCCTCGAATTCGGGCACGAACTGGCCCGGGCGCGACCAGCCGAGGTCGCCGCCTGCCTTGGCGCTGGCGTCCTGCGAGTTGTCGCGGGCCAGGCCGGCGAAGTCGGCGGTGCCGGCCTGCACGCGGCGCTTGAATTCGGCCAGTTGCGCCACCGCCTGCGCCGTGGTGCGCTTGGGATCGTTGAGCAGCAGGATGTGGCGCACCTGCGTCTGCGTGACCGTCGCGTCGCCCGAACCGATCTGCGCCTTGGCCAGCACCTTGAGCACGTGGAAGCCGGCGCTGGAGCGCACCGGCCCGGCGATGCCGTTTACCGCCGTCGATTGCGTGGCTTCGACGAACAGCGACGGATAGCGGTCGGCACTGCGCATGCCGATGGCGCCGCCATTGGCGCGGTCGGGCGAATCGGAGTTCTCGCGCACCAGCTTGGCGAAGTCTTCGCCGGAGCGGGCGCGCTGTGCGAGGTCCTGTGCCTTCTTCTGCGCCGCGGCCACCTGCGCGTCGGTGGCGTTCTCGGGAACGGCCACCAGTACCTGCGCGAGGTTGAGGTTTTCCAGCGCCGCATTCTTGACGGCGAGGTTGCGCTGGTCGCGCAGGTATTCGTCGGCCTCGGCGTCGCTGATCTTGATCTTCGATTCGACCTCGCGGTCGCGCAGGCGCGTGAGCAGCAGCTGATCGCGCAGGTCGTTGCGGAAATCCTGCAGTGCGATGCCCTCGTCAGCCACGCGGCGGCGCAGCTCGACGAGACTGATCTCGTTCTGGCGCGCCACGGTCTGCTCGGCCTGGTCGATGGCCACTTCGTCGACCTTGAGTCCGGCTTCCTTCGCGAGCTGAAGCTGCGCACGTTCCGTGATCAGCCGCTCGAGCACGAGCCGCGTGAGCTCGCCGCGGGGGACGCGTTCGGCGTCGGGGTTCTCCTTGATCAGCCGCGACACGCGCGTCTGCACGTCGGTGTTGGTGATCGGCTCCGAGTTGACCAGCGCAACGATGTATTCGGCCGAGCGCTGCACGGGCGCCGCAGCGGGCGCAGCCGCCGGCGCACGCGCTGCGGGCGGGCCCAGGCGCGGCCCGGCGCGCATGATGTCCGTGATGCCGCTGCCGGCGCGGTAGCCCTGCGCGCCCGAGCTTGCAGCGATTGCCGCGAGGCAGCCCAGGGTGATGATGGAACGGATGTATTTCATGGCGTCGCTCAGTCAGTCGTCTCAGTCGTAATTGGTGAAGCGGCTCGGCGCCTCGCCCGGTTGGCGCAAGGGTTCGTAGCGCTGGATGTTCTGCCGCAGGGCCTGCATGGGGCTGGAGCCGATGCTCGAGAAGCCGACGAATTCGAGCTGGAACATGATGCGGGTGTTCGCCGTCACCTGGCCCGTGGTGATGCGTTGCAGCACCACGCGCCCGATCCAGCAGCAGCCGTCGTACTCGAAACCGAGCACGCCGTCCGTGAGTTTCTTGTCCTGCAGGCTGTAGTTGAGCCGGCCGACCGCATACCAGCGGCCGCCGCCCTGGCCCTTGCCGGGGCCGAGGTTCTTGCCCTTGTCACCCCAGAGGTCGTTGATCGGCCATTGCCAGCCCACGTCGATCGATTTGTTGCCGTCGGTCGCGGTCGGGGTGCTGGGCGCCTGGTAGCGGAAGGCCGCGCTCAGGTTGTGGTACGGCTCGGGGTTGTAGCGCGCGCTGATGGCCGATCGCTCCGACTTGCGCGTGTCGGGGTTGTACTGCACGACGGTATCCAGGCTCCACTTGGGCGTCCAGTTGATCTGGGCGCCCACGAGCAGGTCGCTCTTGCGGTCGGTCACCGGCGTGCCGCCGGGCAGCGTGACCTTCTGGTCGCTGAAGCGCAGCCGCTGCGCGATGCCGAAGCGTGCGGCCTCGACGCCGGTTGCCGGATCGATCAGGCGCGAGGTCACGCCCAGCGTGAGGGCGTTGGTGTCCGAGATGCGGTCGCCGCCCGAGAACGCGTTCTCGGTGTAGATGGTCGCGAAGCTGAAGTCGTTGGCCGCCGAGTCGTAGTTCGGCAGCATGCTCTGGTTGCGGTACGGCGTGTAGACGTAGTACGCGCGCGGCTCCAGCGTCTGGCGGAAGGCGCGGCCGAAGTAGCTGGCGTCGCGCTCGAAGATCAGGCCGCTGTCGAGGCTGAAGGTCGGAACCGTCCGGTTGCTGGAGGTCGGGAAGAAATACAGCGAGTTGGCGTTGTAGGGCACGCCATTGACGTACTGGACCCCGTTGAGCGTCAGCTTCGGAATGTCCGACTGCGGCAGGTAGTAGTTGTACGAGGCCGCGTTCAGCATCAGCTTGGGAATGACGAACGAACTCGGCGTGATGAACGGCCGGCTGATCGAGGCGACGGCCGAGGCGCGGTCGCCGTCGGGCTGCGACTGCTGGGTGGCGTCGTAGCCGGGCTGCCCCGCCAGGATCGTGTTCACGCGAAAGCGCGTGTAGTCCAGGTTGAGCGCCACGTCGAAGCCGTGCCAGTCGTACTTGTTGTAGTTGGCCGTGACCTGCGGCAGCCGGTCGTACGCGGGCACGATCGGCGACAGGTTGTACTGCAGGTTCTGGTACTTCAGAGTGCGGACCATGCCGCTCCAGTCGCCCTTGCTCCAGTTGAGCGATGCGTCGTTGGGCAATTGGCGCTGCGTGAGCGACGGCGTGCGCGTGAAGTCGCGCCAGTAGTCGTTGTCGCTCACCCTGTTGATGGCGATATTGGCGGACAACGAATCCAGGCCCAGCGCCTTGGCATCGAAGTCCTGGTGATGCGTGGCCCACAAGCCCCAGCGCTTGGTGCTGCCGGGCGCCGGGGTCAGGTCCTTGGCCTGGATCTCCCCTTTGGCCAGCTGCTGAAGCTGGCTGGCGCGCAGCTCGTTGTAGCGCTGGCCCACGAGCCGGTCGCTGCCCATCAGGTCGAGGCGCATCGTTCCGCTGTAGCCTTTCTCGAGGTAGCGGAACTCGTTGCTGAAATCGACACCGCGCTTGCTCATGAGCGTCGGCGTGAACGTGGCGTCGCGGTTGGGCGCGATGTTCCAGTAGTACGGCTGCGCGATCTCGATGCCGTTGATGTTGTCGACGCCGATGGTAGGCGGCAGCAGGCCGCTCTTGCGCTCGTTCGACAGCGGGAAGCTCACGCTCGGAATCGGCGGCGTGGTGATGCCCATGAAGCTCAGCCGCGCATTCTTGGCCACGCCCTCGTTTTCCTCGGTGTCCGTGGTCATCGTGGTCGCGGTGAGCAGCCAGGCCGGCATCCAGCCCGGGAAGTCCTCGCGGCGGCAGGTGGTGTAGGTGGCTTCGCGGGCCACCGACACGTTGGCGTCGACGAAGTCGATGCGCTTGGCCTCGCCGTGCGCTTCGTTCGCGAGGAACTGGTAGCGCACGTTGTTGAAGAAACCCTCGAAGGTCTCGAGCTTGAGCTGCAGCTCGGGGCCTTCGTACACGTTGCCGGCCTGGTTGACCCGCACGTTGCCGGTGGCCTTGGCGCGGTCGTCCGGCTGGTAGTACTCGAGCCGGTCGGCAGTGATGGACACCGCGCCGCGCCGCAGCGTGGCGTTGCCTTCGACCACGGTCTCGAGGTCGGGCCGGCCGGAGATGCGGTCGCCGGTGATGATGCTGGGCATCTGGCTGCGGTCCGCGGGCGTCAGGGTTTCGGTCAGCAGCGGCGTGCGCTTCAGCGTGAGCGGCCCGTCGAGGTTGCCGGCCTGCTGCGCGGACGCGCCATGCGCGTGCATCAGGGCCAGCGACAGAACGGCCAGCGGCAGCGGCGGGGTGGAGCGCCGCAGGGCGACACGCCGGCGCATCAAGCCACCCGCCCCGCTGTTCCGAGGGAAGCCACCGACTCCCCGAGGGAGAGCGGCAGCGAGCGCACAAGGTGCCAAGCGTGGGGGCTTTGGGTCGTAGGCATCGGTTCGGAACGAAGGATCGTCGGGAGACGGCGCGGCAGGCCGGCGGGTTGCAGGGGCCAGCAGCAACCCGCATCGGCCGGAAGCCGGCCAAGGGGGATTGCCGCGCCAGGCGGATTTGTAGAATCGATTATCCATGACAGCACCCCCGCCCCCGGCCTCATTGGCCCCAAGCCCCGCCGAGACCATCCCCTGGACCGATCCGCAACGGGCCGAAGCGTTCCGGGCCTGGGTGGCCGCCGTCGCGCCTGCCCACCGGTTGCTGCCCGACACGGTGCGGCTCGCCTCGGCCGACGCGAGCTTCCGCCGCTATTTCCGCCTCGACACCGCCGACCCCGCCGCGCCGACGCGCATCGTGATGGACGCCCCGCCGGACAAGGAAAACAGCGCCCCCTTCGTCCAGGTGGCGCAGCTGATGGCCGGCGCCGGGGTACTCGCCCCCATGGTGCTCGAATGGGACCAGCCCCGCGGCTTCCTGCTGCTCGACGACCTGGGCCGCCAGACCATGCTGGACGTGATCGATCCGGCCCGGCCCGACGCGAGCCGCCCGCTCTACGACCAGGCCATCGACGCATTGATCCGCTGGCAGCTGGCCTCCAAACCCGGCGTGCTGCCGCCCTACGACCGGGCGCTGCTGGAGCGCGAGCTGGCGCTGTTCCCCGAGTGGTACATCGGCCGCCACCGCGGCATCGCGGTCGAGGGCAAGCTGAAGGAGCGGCTGGAGCGCAGCTTCAAGCTGATCGTCGAGAGCAACCTCGCATCGCCCAGCGTCTACGTGCACCGCGACTTCATGCCGCGCAACCTCATGGCCGGCAACGGTCCCGCGCTCGGCGTGCTCGACTTCCAGGACGCGGTCTACGGCCCCATCACCTACGACGTCGCCAGCCTGATGCGCGACGCCTTCCTGAGCTGGGACGAGGAATTCGTGCTCGACGTCACCATCCGCTACTGGACGGCGGCGCGCAAGGCCGGCCTGCCGGTCGACGAGGACTTCGGCGCCTTCTACCGCGCAGTCGAGTGGATGGGGCTGCAGCGCCACCTGAAGGTGGCCGGCATCTTCGCGCGCCTCACGCTGCGCGACGGCAAGCCCAAGTACCTGGCCGACACGCCGCGCTTCATCGCCTACATCCGCGCCACCGCCAGCCGCTACATGGAGCTGACGCCGCTGCTGCGCGTGATCGACGAAGTCGAGGGCACCTCGGCCCTCACCGGCTTCGCCTACGGCCGCGTCTGAAGGAAAACGGCTGCCCACGCCATCGATTTCACAGCATGCCGCGTTTTCACTGTTCCGTGCCGCTGACCGCCGGCGCCAGCCTGGCGCTGCCGGCCGGCGCCGCACGCCATGTTCAGGTGCTGCGGATGCAGCCCGGCGATGCGCTCACGCTGTTCGACGGCGCAGGCGGCGAATACGCGGCGACGGTCGAGCGCATGGGCCGCAGCGAGGTCGCGGTGACGGTCGGCGCGCACCAGCCGGTGGAGCGTGAAGCCCCGCGCGCCGTGCATCTCGCGGTCGGGATGCCGGCGAACGAGCGCATGGACTGGCTGGTGGAGAAAGCCTCCGAGCTCGGCGTGGCGAGCATCCAGCCGCTGGCCACGGCCCACGGCGTGCTGCGCCTGTCGGGCGAGCGCGCCGAGAAGAAGCGGGCGCACTGGGAGGCGATCGCGGTCGCGGCCTGCGAGCAGTGCGGGCGCAACCGGGTGCCGGTGGTCCTTCCGGTGCAGTCCTTGTCGGGCTGGCTCGATGCGCAGCACGACACGGGGTCGACCGCCGTGCGCCTCGTGCTGAGCCTCGCGGAGGGCACGCGCGCCCTTCCTGCGGTGCAGATCCCCGATGGCCACGGCGCGGTCGTCCTGAGCGGCCCCGAAGGCGGCCTGAGCAGCTCGGAAGAACAGCAGGCCATCGCCCGCGGCTTCGCCCCCGTCACCCTCGGCACGCGCGTGCTGCGCGCCGAAACCGCGGCGCTGGCCGCGCTGGTGTGCCTCGCCGGCCTCTAGGCAGGCCGCGCAAGGTGGTGTTTTCCGCAACGCGCGCGCGGAAAGCCTGAGAAACAATCGTTACTCTACTGAGACAAAAGAAGGACTTTCGATGTCCCGCTCGCCAGGTCCACTGCGCCTCGCCCCTCTCGTCCTTGCCGCGCTGGTGTGCGCCGCACAGGGCGCGCTCGCCCAGAGCCCGGCTGTCGCCCCCACGCCCGCGCAGGTCAGCCCCGATGTCGACAAGGCCTATGCCCAACTGATGGCAGCACCGGCCATCCAGAAGCTGCTCGACGCAGTCAGGGCCGACCACGAGCGCTCGGTCGAAGACCTGAAGATGCTCACCGAGATCGAGGCGCCACCGTTCAAGGAACAGAAGCGCGCCGAAGCCTTTCTCGCGCGCATGAAGGCGTTCGGCCTGACGCACGCGAAGATCGACGCCGAAGGCAACGTGGTCGGCCTGCGCAAGGGCACGGGCAACGGGCCGAAGCTGCTGATCTCCGCGCACCTCGACACCGTGTTTCCCGCCGGCACCGACGTGAAGGTCAAGGAGCGCGACGGCCGGCTCCACGCACCGGGCATTGCGGACGACACCCGCGGGCTCGCCGTGCTGCTGTCGTGGCTCAAGGTGCTGAACGACAACAAGGTGCAGACGGTGGGCGACCTGCTGTTCGTCGGCAACGTCGGCGAGGAAGAGCTCGGCAACCTGCGTGGCATGAAGGCCGTCTTCAACGACCACCTCGACATCGACGGCATGGTGGGGCTGGAGCCGTCGCCGCCGGGCGCGGTGCTGGTGCTCGGCACCGCGAGCCACCGCTACGAGGTCACGTTCCAGGGCCCGGGCGGCCACAGCTTCGGCGCCTTCGGCCAGGTGCCCAGCGCCATCCACGGCATGGGCCGCGCCATCGCGAAGATCGCCGACGTGCACACGCCGAGTTTTCCCAAGACGACGTTCACCGTCGGCACCGTGGGCGGCGGGACCTCGGTCAACACCATCGCGCCGGACGCGCGCATGGCCATCGACATCCGGTCGGACGACATGGCCTCGCTGCTGGAGACCGAAAAGAAGATCCTCGCGGCCATCGACGAAGCCGTGGTCGAGGAAAACAAGCGCTGGAACGTCAACACGCTGAGCGTGAGCACCAAGCTCATCGGCAACCGCCCCGGCGGCCGCACGCCGCCCGACTCGGTGATCGTGGAGGCCGCCGTCCGCTCGAACAGCGCCTTCGGCCACAAGACCCTGCTGCGCGGCGGCAGCACCGACGCCAACGTGCCGATCTCGCTGGGCATTCCGGCCATCATCGTCGGCGGCGGCGGCAAGGGCTCGGGATTCCATTCGCTGAGCGAGTCCATCGACGTGACAGACGCGTGGAAAGGCGCGCAGAATTCGCTGCTCACCGTGCTGGGCCTGGTGGGGGTGCAAGGGGTCAGTCCCGCATTGCTCCCCAAACGGACGGCCCGTACCAAGTAATTTGTCACGTTGCCAGTTTGAAAGTGATGTTCCACTTTCAGCTTATGGCCCGCGGCGCCTAACAATGCTGTCGGTCTGTCACACACCAAAAGGAAAAGCCATGGGATTGCTCGATTCAGTACTCGGTCAGGTGCTCGGGGGCGCGGCCCAGCAGCAGCAACCGCAAGGCGGTGGACTGGGCGATCTGGGAGGCCTGGCCGGCGCGCTGGGCGGCCTGCTCGCCAACAACGGCGGGCAGGGTGGCCTGGGCGGTCTGGTCTCGAAGTTCGAGCAGGCGGGCATGGGCGACGTCATCGGCTCGTGGATCGGCAAGGGGGAAAACCAGCCGGTTTCGGGCGATCAGCTGCAAAACGCGCTGGGCAGCGACACCATCGCTGCCATCGCGTCCAAGCTCGGCATCAACGCGCAAACGCTGCTGCCGATGCTGGCCACCATGCTGCCAGCGCTGATCGACCAGCTCACGCCGCACGGCAAAGTCCCGGACCAGGGTCTGGGCAACCACGACGACCTGCTGGGTTCGCTCAGCGGCCTGCTGCAAGGCAGGCAGTCCTGACCGAAGGACTGTCTTCTCCTGAATTCATGCGCCCGCGAGGGCGCTTTTTTTTGGCCGCGCGTGTTGGCCGACAATCCCGCTGGCATCAATCGAGGGAAATGGCATGGCGGGCAGTCGCAAGTCGAAGGAAGAAGGTCTGGACGCGCAGCCCGATGGCACCGTGCGGTGGTCCAAGGGCATGCGCGAGGCGCTCGCGCAATTCAACGACCGGCCCTGCGGCCACTGCGGCGGCCTGCTCTGCGACGAACGCCGCCTCTGCGACAGCCTCGACTTCTTTCGCCGCCACCGCTCCCGCTTCTACCCCCCGCGCGCCGCGCGGCTGCGCATGCTCGACATGCACGGCGCCGCGGCGGCGGAACTGTTCTTCGAGCCGTCCCCGCACAAGGAAGCCGTGACCGACCTGCTGGCCATCCACGATCCGGCGGTCGTTGGCTTCTTCGTGGCCCAGGTCAAGCAGATCGACTGCAAGAACGCCCTCGTCAAGCAGGCGGGCCGCTGGCCGTTGTTCGTGCTGCGCGAGTTGCTGTCGGCGAACCCGGCGCGGCACCAGGCCGGCGCCGCGCTGGTCCTGGAGCTGCTGGCCGCGAACCCCGACTGGCAGAAACCGCTGGAGGCCTCTTGCGACGACGCCCAGCGCAAGACGCTCGCGCGCCTGCAGGAAGACAGCTCCGTCGGAGTGACCGATGCCGCTGTCGATGCCTGGCCCGCGCTGCTGCGGCGCCCGCCGTGGAAGAACCGGCAGGCGCTGCCCGTCATCCCGACGCTGGCCTTGCAGCCCCTGCCGCCGACGGCGCGGCTGCACTGGAGCGATCTGCCGCCACCGCAATACCTGCAGGCCACGGGCGAATCGTCCGACTGGCTGGCCCGCGAACTCCGGGTCTCGCGCGAAAGCGCCGACCGGTGGATGAACGAGTTCGCGCGCAACCAACCCGACGCGCCTGCAGAGGTGCGCGAGGGCGGCACGGTTCACAAGGCCTTGTGGATGCTGGGCCTGCGCCCCGAGCTCATCGAGGCCGTCGCAGCGAACGGCCGCGAGATCGGTCCGGAAGACTTCGGCCCGCTGCCGGGCAACCGCTGGGGCGTCGCCGAATGCATCTGGCACCTGCCCCTGCCGCTGGCTGTCGCGGTATTCATGCATGGGCCACCCCCCATCCTGTACTCGGGCGATGTCTCGCGCGTGCGGCCCATCCTCCATGCGTTCGGCGCTGCCGCGCTGCCGGGGCTGCCGCGCTTTCTCAAGCAGGGCTCTCGCGCAATGTTCGAGCTGGCCTCGGTCATCGAATGGGATCCGCTCGCCGGCTGGATCGCCAGGGGCTTTCACACCAACCGCTGGGTCCGGCGCGAAGCCGGCGAGTGGCTGGCGCGCTATCCCGACACGGCTGCGCGCGGCCTTGTTCCCGTCGCGCTGGGCGAACCCGGCCCCGCGCGCGAGGCGGCGCAGGCCGCGCTGCGCTGGCTGCACGGCGCCAGCCACGCCGGAGCGGTGCGCAAGCAAGCCCACGCCTACGGCGCCGAAGCCGCCAATGCGGTGGCGCAGCTGCTGGCCATCGCGCCCGAAGAACTCCTGCCCGACAACCTGCCCGTGGTGCCGAAGGCCTTGCCGCTGGCAGCGCTTCCCCGCCTGATCCTCAAGGCAGGCGGCCACGCGCTACCGCAGGCGGTGGTGCCCGACGTGCTGATGGCGATGATGCTCGGCAAGCCCGACGCCCCCTATCCTGGGCTGGCCGGGCTGCTGGATGCACTCACGCCCGATTCCCTCGCGCGCTTCGGCCGCGCGCTGCTGGCCTGGTGGATCGGCAACGGCCGCCCGGCCAAGGAGCGCTGGATGTTCACGCTGCAGGGCCGCCTCGGCGACGGCGAGACCGCGCGCCAGCTCTACGGCCTGCTGCGCCAGTGGCGCGTTGCGCTCGACCGCGTGCGCGCCTACGACGCGATGGCGATGCTCGGCGAGATCGGCAGCGATGCCGCGCTGATGCACCTGGCCGAACTCGCGCGCCAGACCCGCCACGACGACCTGCGCACGCGCGCCGACCGCATGCTCGGCGAAGTGGCCGAACAGCGCGGCCTCAGCCTCGACCAGCTGGCCGATCGCACCGTCCCCGACCTCGGCCTCGACACGCGCGCCCGGCTGACGCTCGACTTCGGCCCGCGCAGCTTCGAAGTGCGTATGGACGACAACTTCCAGCCTGTGGTGCACGACGCCAGGGGCAAGGTGCTCAAGACGCTGCCCAAGCCGGGCGCCAACGACGACGCCGGCAAGGCCGCCGCTGCGACCACGCAGCTGAAGGAGCTGCGCAAGCTCGCGAAGACCGTGGCCACCACGCAGGTCAAGCGCCTCGAGGCCGCGATGTGCGCGCAGCGCCGCTGGGGCCCCGACGAATTCATTCCCTTCTTCGCCAACCATCCGGTGCTGCGGGTCTTCAGCCGGCCGCTGGTCTGGGGCCTGTTCGACGCATCGGGCAGGCAGCTCGAAGGCATCTTCCGCATCAGCGCCGAAGGCGAGCTGACCGACCTGCAGGACGACGCCGTCAAGCTGCCCGAGACCGCGCGCGTCGGCCTGCCGCATCCGCTCGAAGTCGCGGCCCTCGACCCGTCGCTGGCAACTGCCTGGGCCGCCGTGCTGGCCGACTACGAAATCGTGCAGCCCTTCGAACAGCTGATGCGCCCGGTCTTCGTGCTCGACGAAGCGCTGCGCCCGCGCCGCGAGCTGCCGCACTGGGCCGGCCGCGCCATATCGAACGCCGCCCTCATGGGCCTGGAAACGCGCGGCTGGCAACGCGAGGTGGGCGACGGCGGCATGGTCGACAGCTTCAACAAGGCCGTGCCCGGCGGACGCCGCATCTGTCTGCAAATCGAAGAAGGCTGGTTCGTGCAGGACAGCCCCGACGGCAAGGAACTTCAGACCGTGCGCGCGGTGGCGCTCGACGGCACCGAAGGCACGCTGGGCGACCTGCCGCCTGTCGTTTTCAGTGAAATCGAACGCGACCTGCAACGCGCGATACGGGACACACCATGAACCGCAACCTCTGGCTGCTCGCCATCTGCCAGGGCTTGCTCCTGACCAACAACGTCACCTTCATCGCCATCAATGGGCTGGTGGGCCTGAGCATCGCGCCGCGCGGCTGGATGGCGACGCTTCCGGTGATGAGCTACGTGATCGGCGGCGCGCTCAGCACCGGGCTGGTAGCTCGCACGCAGCAACGCCTCGGCCGGCGCGGCTCGTTCCAGACCGGGTTGGCGGTGGCGCTGGTGTCGGCCTTGCTGTGCTGCTACGCGGCTGCCACGAAGAATTTCTGGCTGCTGTGCTTCGCCACGGTGGTCGCGGGCTACTACAACGCCAATGCGGGGCTCTACCGTTTTGCCGCGGCCGAGCTCGCGGCGCCGGCGTGGCGCGAGAAGGCGGTGTCGGTGGTGATGGCGGGCGGGCTGATCGGCGCGGTCGCGGGGCCCAACCTTGCGACGGCCACGCGCCAGGTCTTTGCCGTGCCGTTCGCGGGCGCCTATATCGCGCTGGCCGCGGTGGCGCTGCTGTCGATGGCGGTGATGCACTTCATCGAATTCCCCGCCGCGCCCACGCGCACGGGGCCCGCCGGGGGCCGGCCACTGGGCGAGATCATGCGGCAGCCGGTGTTCATCGTGGCCGCCGCCGCGGGCGCGCTGGGCTACGGCGTGATGAACCTGCTGATGGCCGCAACGCCCATCGCGATGCAGATCTGCAGCCTGCCGTTCTCCGATGCCGCGCTGGTGCTCGAATGGCATGTGATCGGCATGTTCGCGCCGGGCTTCTTCACCGGCCATTTGATCCGCCGCTTCGGCGCGCTGCCGGTGATGGGCGTGGGGCTGGTGCTCAACCTCGGGTGCATCGCGATCGCGCTTTCGGGCGTCGAGCTGCACCACTTCGTCGTGGCGCTGTGCCTGCTGGGCGTGGGCTGGAATTTCCTGTTCACCGGCAGCACCACGCTCTCGCTCACGACCTACACCGCCGAGGAGCGCGACCGTGCACAGGGTGCGCTGAACTTCTGCGTGTTCGCCACGCTGGCGGTGACTTCGTTCGCCTCCGGCGTGCTGGTCACCACGCAGGGCTGGCGGCTGCTGAACCTCGGTTCACTGGTGCCGGTGGTGCTGACGGGCGCGGCGCTGGTCTGGCTGGCGCGCAGGCGCACCGTCAGGCCGGCGACGGAAAGCGCCGGTTGAGCCAACGCTGCAGCGCCTCGAAGACAGGGTCGGCTTCGAGCTCGTTGAAGATCTCGTGGTACAGCGTGTCGAAGCAGTGCGCCTCGACCTTGCCGCCGGGCGCAGCGGCTGCGGCAAAGGCGCGGCTGGCGGCGGGCACCACGAGGCGGTCGTCGCCCGCGTAGAGCAGCAGTGTCGGCACGGGCCAGCTGGCGGCCCGCTGCTGCACCGTCGCGCCTTCGTACGCCAGGAAGCGCGCGAGCCGGCCGCCGATGCGGTCGTGCGTGAGCGGGTCGTCGCGGTAGGCCTGCACCACGGCCGGGTCGTGCGAGAGGTAGTTGTCGTCGAGCCCGTTGCCCACGCGCAGGTTGGGCGCAATGCGCGGCAGCACCGCGAGCAGCGCCTTCTGTAAACCGCCCAGGCCCGGATCGAGCCCTGGCGATGAAAGCACCAGCCCATCGACCGGCCGCACCCCGCGCGCCACCAGGCTCGCGGCCACCAGCCCGCCCAGGCTGTGACCCAGCAGCACGAGCGGCAGGCCGGGGTTCTCGCGGCGCGCATCGTCGATCACGAGGGCGAGGTCGTCGACCAGCCGCAACTCGCCGGGCAGGCCGCCGCGCGCGCCGGTCGATTCGCCATGTCCGTGGTGATCGTGCGCCCACACGGCGAAGTCCCATTCGTGCAGGCATTCCGCAAGCGCGTGGTAGCGGCCCGCGTGCTCGCCGAGCCCATGGACCACCACGATCACGGCGCGCGCCGGACCGGGCGCCGGCAGCCGGCGCAAGGCGAGCGTCTCGCCGTCCGGCGTGGACAGCGACACGCGCTGCGGCAAAGGCAGCGCCTCGCTCAAGCGGCGGCCGGCTCCGATGCAGCGGCGCGGTGCGCGGCCGGCAGCGCGGCGATCACCTCGGCCACGGCGGCGGTGAGCTTCTTGGCGTAGGGCACATGCAGGAACTCGTTCGGGCCGTGCGCGTTGCTCTTCGGACCGAGCACGCCGCAGACCATCATCTGCGCCTTGGGGAAGCCGGCGCTGAGCATGTTCATCAGCGGGATCGTGCCGCCCTGGCCGATGTAGCCGCATGAGGCGCCGAAGTGCGCCTGCGAGGCCTTGTTGAGCGCGTCCTCGAACCACGGCGTGATCGTCGGCGCGTTCCAGCCGGTGGCTCCGCCGCCGCTTTCGAACGTGACGCGGGCCTGGTAGGGCGCGTTGTCCTCGAGCAGCGCCTTGAGCTTCTGCACCACTTCGGCCGCATCGACCAGCGGCGGCAGGCGCAGCGAGAGCTTGAACGCGGTGTACGGGCGCAGCACGTTGCCCGCGTCCTTCAGCGCCGGGAAGCCTTCGGCGCCGGTCACCGAAAGCGTCGGCTTCCAGGTGCGGTTGAGCAGCGCTTCCACCGGGTCGGTGGTGGTCGGCAGCGCGAACATGGTGGAGCCACCGCAGTCGTAGTGCGCCCACGGGAAGCGCTTGTAGACCTCTTCGCCGAGGATCGCCGCAGTGGCCTTCGCCTGCGCCAGCCGGTCGGCCGGCACCTCGCAGTGGAAGCTCGCGGGCAGCAGGCGGCCGGTGGCGCTGTCTTCCAGGCGGTCGAGCACCTGCCGCATGATGCGAAAGCTCGAGGGCACGAGGCCCGAGGCGTCGCCCGAGTGGATGCCTTCGGTCAGCACCTCGACCTTGAGCGTGCCGCTGGCCATGCCGCGCAGCGAGGTGGTGAGCCAGAGCTGGTCGTAGTTGCCGGCGCCGGAGTCGAGGCAGATCACCAGCTCGACATTGCCCAGGCGCGGTCGCAACGCGTCGACGTAGGGCAGCAGGTCGTAGGAGCCGCTTTCCTCGCAGGTCTCAATCAGGCCGACGATGCGCGGATGCGCCGCGCCCTGGTTCTTGAGCGCCTGCAACGCGGCGATGCTGGCGTACACCGCATAGCCGTCGTCGGCGCCGCCGCGGCCGTAGAGCAGGCCGTTCTCGTACTTGGGCGTCCACGGGCCGAGGTCGTTGCGCCAGCCGGTGAATTCGGGCTGCTTGTCGAGGTGGCCGTACATCAGCACGGTCTCGCCCATGTCGGTGCCGGTGGCAGCCACTTCGAAGAACAGCACGGGGGTGCGGCCTTCGAGGCGCACGATCTCCAGCTTCAGGCCCTCGACCTTCTGCGCCTCGACCCAGGCCGCGGCGTTGCGCAGCACGGTCTCGAGGTGGCCATTGGCCGACCAGTCCTTGTCGAAGCCGGGCGACTTGGCGGGAATGGCGATGTAGTCGGTAAGCTGCTTGAGGATGTCGCCGTCCCATCGGGCGGTGACGTCGGACAGGGCACGCTCGGCGTCGAGCGTGCCGGTGGGCATTTCGCGGTGCAGGGGGGCGTTCATCGAAGGGTTCTCCGCGGGTGACGAAAAAACGCATTTTGCGCCCGGCGGCGAGCCCGCGTAGAGTGCGGGCGATCTCAACCCGGAGCGCAATGTGAGCAAGGCAGCATCGACTCGGATCAAGGTGGGCATAGGAGGCTGGACCTACGAACCCTGGCGCGACAACTTCTATCCCAAGGGCCTCGCGCACGCGAAGGAGTTGAACTACGCAAGCCGACAGGTCAGCGCCATCGAGATCAACGGCACCTACTACAGCACCTTCAAGCCCGAGACTTTCCGCAAGTGGCACGACGAAGCGCCCGAAGGCTTCGTGTTCTCGATGAAGGCCTCGCGCTTCACCACCAATCGCAAGGTGCTTGCCACCGCGGGAGACTCGATCAAGCGCTTCATCGACAGCGGCGTGAGCGAGCTCGGCGACAAGCTCGGACCGATCGTGTGGCAGTTCATGCCGACCAAGCAGTTCGATGCGGAAGACTTCGAGGCTTTTCTAGAGCTGCTGCCCAAGAAGGAGGGCAGCCGCGTGCTGCGGCACGTGATGGACGTGCGGCACGAAAGCTTCATCGTGCCCGCCTACAAGGCACTCGCGAAGAAGCACAAGGTCTCGACCGTGTTCACGGACGCCGACAAGTTTCCATCGTTCGAGGAGCCCGAGGGCGATGTCGCCTACGCACGGCTCATGATGGCCGACGCCGGGCTCAAGACCGGCTACGCCCCCAAGGCGCTCGACACCTGGGCCGCACGCGCGCAGGGCTGGGCCGAGTCGCCCAGGAAGCGCGACGTGTTCGTCTACTTCATCAACGGCGCCAAAGAAAAGGCACCGGCCGCGGCCGGTGCCTTGCTGGAGCGCCTGGGATGGAAGCCTCCCGTGGTGGAGGCTTAAGCCGCCGCGTGCAGCGACGGCTTGGCGCCGAAGCTGATCTCGCCCGACAGCTGGCCGCCTTCCTCGATCACGATCTTGCCGTAGCGGATCTTGCCGGTGACCTTGCCGGTCGAGTGGATCACGAGCTTTTCGCGCACCGTGAGGCTGCCGTCGAACACGCCGCGGATTTCGGCGATGTCGATCTCGGCCGAGCCCTTGAACTCGCCCTGCTCGGCAATCTGCATCAGGCGCGAGTCCATGGTGGCCTCGACGAGGCCTTCGACCACGAGCGTGTCGCAATCGGTGATCTCGACGCCCTTGAGCTTGATGTTTGGGCCGACGGTGAGCTTGCTGCCGCCTTCCTTGGCGGCAGGTGCGGCGGCCGCGTTCAGGCCGCCTTGCTGTGCGGTCAGCGACGAGGGATTGACGGGGGTTCCGGAGAGATTGGTGCCCGAACCGACGAGCGGTGCAGGGCGCGATGTCAACGAATCGGTGTCACGATCACGCTTGCCGAAGAAGGGGGACTGTGTAGCCAAGGGGGAGCTCCTCAAGAAAGGGACTATCGTAAGAACGCGCTCACGGCCTGCGGCACTTCATTGCGCAATAAGCGTAACCGAATAAGTCGGCCATGGACATGACAATGTGGCGCCATGAGCCGCTCGAACACCGACAACCTCTCCGCCGCACACGCCTCGCGCGCCATGTCGTCCGCCACCGATTCACGCTTCGACAAGCCCACGCACGGCTGGCGGCGCACGCTGTTCACGGTGATCTTCGAGGCCGACACGCGCGCCGGTCTGATGTTCGACCTGGCGCTGATCGCGGTGATCGTGACCAGCGTGCTGGTGGTGATCCTCGACAGCGTGCAGCCGATCCGAGAGCAGTGGCGGCCGCTGTTCAATGTGCTCGAGTGGGTGTTCACCATTCTCTTCACGCTGGAGTACCTCGCGCGGCTGAGCTGCGTGAACAAGCCGCTGCGCTATGCAACGAGCTTCTATGGCGTGATCGACCTGCTGGCGCTGCTGCCGACTTTTCTCGTGGCCTTCGCGCCCGAGATGGCCTACCTGATCGACGTGCGCATCCTGCGGCTGTTGCGCGTGTTCCGCATCTTCAAGCTGTCGCGCTACTCGGTGGAGTACCGCGCGCTGGTGTCGGCGGTGGCATCGAGCCGGCGCAAGATCACCGTGTTCGTCGGCTTCGTGATGCTGGTGGTGCTGGTGATGGGCACACTGATGTACGTGGTCGAAGGGCCGGTGCATGGCTTCACCAGCATCCCGGTGGCGATCTACTGGGCCATCTCGACGATGGCCACGGTGGGCTTCGGCGACCTCGTGCCCAAGACCGACCTGGGCCGTGCGATCGCCTCCGTCATGATGCTGCTGGGCTGGGGCGTGCTCGCGGTGCCGACCGGCATCGTGACCGCGGAGATGGCGCGGCGCGGACCCGATGACGAAGCAATGCCATTGGCGCCGCGCGGCATCCTCGCGATGACGGCGCCGCTCAGCGTGCCGCCGAAGCGCGTTACGCCTGCGGCCAGACGACGCGCCCTTGCGCAGCATCGCCGAGGCGGGCGATGAAGGCGTCGGCGTCGGGCTCGGGGAGCGAGAAGGCGAAGGCGACGTCGTCGCCATGCTGCACGCCGTCGAGCACCGCCCCGGCCGCGGCGAGTTCGCGCCGCACGAGTCCTTCGAGCGCATAGGGCACGGCGCAGCGCAGGCTGCGCTGGCGCAGCAACGGCACGAGCGTGGCGCCGAGCAGGGCCTGTGCGACCGCGTCGGTGTAGGCCCGCACGAGGCCGCCCGCGCCGAGCTTCACGCCGCCGAAGTAGCGCACCACGGTCGCGAGCGCGCCTTCGACCTGCTGGTGGCGCAGCACCTCCAGCATCGGCCGGCCAGCCGTGCCGCCGGGTTCGCCGTCGTCGTTCGCGGCCGACTGGCCGCCGGCCATCAGGGCCCAGCACACGTGCGCGGCGGCGGGATGTTCGGCGCGCAGCGAGGCGACCACGGCCAGCGCGGCCGCCCGGTCGGCCACCGGCTGCACGCAGCCGATGAAGCGGCTTTTCTTGATGAGCAGCTCGCTGTGGACCGGCTGTGCAAGCGTGAAGCTCATCCGGCGTTCTTCGTGGCGTTCAGCCGCCGCCGCGCTCGAACTTGAAGACCGCCGTGCTGGCGCGCGCGTTGGGCAGCCAGCGCACGTCGCGCCCGTTCTGCAGGCCGAAGGCGTCGAGCACGCGCAGGTTGTTCTTCCCGGCCAGCACCTCGAAATCCTTGAAGGTGCCGACGCGGATATTGGGCGTGTCGTACCACTGGTAGGGCAGGCGGCGCGTCACCGGCATGCGGCCGCGCGCCACGCTCAGGCGGTTGGGCCAGTGCGCGAAGTTGGGAAATGCGACGACGCCGATGCGGCCCACGCGCGCGGTCTCGCGCAGCATCACCTCGGCATTGCGCAGGTGCTGCAGAGTGTCGATCTGAAGCACCACGTCGAAGGAGGCGTCGTCGAACATCGCGAGGCCTTCGTCGAGGTTGAGCTGGATCACGTCGACGCCGCGGCGGATGCACTGCAGCACGTTGCCGTCGGCGATCTCCACGCCGTAGCCGGTACAGCCGCGCTCGCGCTGCAGCAGATCGAGCAGGGCGCCGTCGCCGCAGCCCAGGTCGAGCACGCGCGCGCCTCGCGGCACCAGCTCGGCGATCAATCGTTGATGCTCGAGGTCGCTCATTGCAGGAACTCCTTGGCGACGCGCTCGAAGTAGGAGCGCACCACGCCCATGTAGCGCACGTCGTCGAGCAGGAAGGCGTCGTGGCCGTGCGGCGCATCGATCTCGGCGTAGCTGACGTTGCGGCGGTTGTCGAGCAGCGCCTTCACCAGTTCGCGGCTGCGCGCGGGCGAGAAGCGCCAGTCGGTCTTGAAGCTCACGAGCAGGAACTGGGCGGTGGCCTGGGCCAGCGCGGTGCTGAGCTTGCCGCCGTGGCTGCGTGCGGGGTCGAAGTAGTCGAGCGCGCGGGTGATCAGCAGGTAGGTGTTGGCGTCGAAGTACTCGCTGAACTTGTCGCCCTGGTAGCGCAGGTAGCTTTCGATCTGGAACTCGACATCCTGCGTGGAGTAGCGGTAGTCGAGCCCCGCGGCCTCGCCCTCCACGGCGCTGCGCAGGATGCGGCCGAACTTGGCGTTCATCACGTCGTCGCTGAGGTAGGTGATGTGGCCGATCATCCGCGCGATGCGCAGGCCGCGCTTGGGGATCACGCCGTGTTCGTAGAAGTGGCCGCCGTGGAAATCGGGGTCGGTGACGATGGCGCGGCGCGCAACCTCGTTGAAGGCGATGTTCTCGGCCGTGAGGTTGGGCGCGCTCGCCACGACGACGGCGTGGCGCACGCGGTCGGGATACTGCAGCGTCCACGAGAGCGCCTGCATGCCGCCGAGGCTGCCGCCCATCACAGCCGCGAGCGTGCGGATGCCGAGCGCGTCGAGCAGCACGGCCTGGGCGTCCACCCAGTCCTCGACCGTGACCACCGGGAAGTCGGCGCCGTAGACGCGGCCCGTGGCGGGGTTGGCGTGCATCGGTCCGGTCGAGCCGAAGCAGGAGCCGAGGTTGTTCACACCGATGACGAAGAAGCGATCGGTGTCGACCGGCTTGCCCGGACCGACCATGTTGTCCCACCAGCCTTCGGAACGGGCCTGGCCTTCGTAGACGCCCGCGACGTGGTGCGACGCATTGAGCGCGTGGCAGACCAGCACCGCATTGCTGCGCTCGGCGTTCAGGGTGCCGTAGGTTTCGTAGGCGAGCGTGTAGTCGCTGATCGACGCGCCGCTGCGCAGGGCCAGGGGGCCTGCGAACTGCATCGACTGCGAGGTGACGACCAAGGATGGTGACGACGACATGAATGAAAAAAACCCGGCCTCGCCAAAAACGAGCCGGGTCTGCCGCGCCTGTCTTTAGCTGGACTTATAAAGCGCCCGCAAGCTGAAGCAAATCGGCGCAAGGCAAAGTATATCCCCCAGGCTGCGCGCACTTCGTGTCGCTTCGCCAACCCCCTTCGGGGGCAACACCTGCGGCCCGGCAAAGCCGGTTCCGCGGTGTTTCTGGAAGGGCCCCTGCCTTTTTCTTACCAGCCGATGATCATGATGATGCCCAGCACCAGGAAGATCGCGGCCGAGATGCCGTGCACGAGCTTGATCGGCACGCGCCGCACGATCTTCTCGCCGAGCCATACCACCGGCGCGTTGGCCAGCATCATGCCCAGCGTGGTGCCCGCCACCACCCAGAAATAATCGTGCGTGAAGCGGGCGGCGAGCATGACGGTGGCGATCTGGGTCTTGTCGCCCATCTCGGCGAGGAAGAACGCGATCACGGTGGTGCCGAAGACCCCGAACTTCGACGCGCCCGGGGCGTCATCGTCGTCGAGCTTGTCTGGAATCAGCATCCACGCGGCCATCGCGATGAACGAGCCGCCCAGGATCCAGCGCAGCACATCAGGCCCAAGCCAGCGCGTGATGTAGTTGCCGACCGCGCCGGCCAGCGCGTGGTTGATGAGGGTGGCGGCGAAGATGCCGAGGACGATCGGCCAGGGTTTCCTGAAGCGGGCTGCGAGCAGGAGGGCCAGGAGTTGGGTCTTGTCGCCCATTTCGGCGAGCGCAACCACGCCGGTTGCAACCAGAAAAGCTTCCATGATGAGGGGTTCCTTGGGCCGAAGGACGCAATTGACCGTGCAACACCTTCGGCCATATTCCCGAAGTTGCACGGTCAAAGGTCTCGCCAGGTGTGTTCACTGCACGCGCCATGTCCTGTGGGGCAGGACAAGTCTGTTGACGCGGGCCCCTCTCGCAAATCGGAAGGCGGCTACTCCCCAATGACGGGCGGATTGTACATGTAGCACCAAGGACCTCGCCTCACCGCGCAAGTAGGCGCTAGCTCCCAGGAGTTTTGACAGGTGCTACCTCAAGACGCAAATTCCTGCTTGCATTTCGGCTATTTCACCCATAATGCACGAGCCTCCCTCTTCATTTTGGTCGGGGGGCAAGTTCGGTGATCGGTCAGTTTCGCGCGGCTCGACGGCTCTCGTTTGAGTGATGCTTTCCGGGACTCCATCGCTTTTCTTGATGTGTTTATAGGAGTCCCTTGATGGGCAACAAACTGTACGTCGGCAACCTGCCTTACTCGGTGCGCGACGGAGATCTCGAACAGGCCTTCGGGCAGTTCGGCGCAGTGACCAGCGCCAAGGTCATGATGGAACGCGACACGGGCCGCTCGAAGGGCTTCGGCTTCGTCGAGATGGGCAGTGACGCGGAAGCACAAGCCGCCATCAACGGCATGAACGGCCAGCCCCTGGGCGGCCGCAGCGTCGTCGTCAATGAAGCGCGTCCGATGGAAGCACGTCCCCCGCGCAGCGGTGGTGGCGGCGGTTACGGCGGCGGCGGTGGTGGTTATGGCGGCGGTGGTGGCGGTGGCTACGGCGGCGGTGGTGGCGGCTACGGTGGTGGTGGCGGTGGCCGCTCCGGCGGTGGCGGCGGCTACGGCGGTGGTGGTGGCCGCAGCGGCGGCGGTGGTGGTGGCGATGGCGGTTTCCGCAGCCCCTACGGCGCCGGCCCCCGTGGCGGTGGCGGCGGTGGCCGTTCCGGCGGTGGCGGCGGTGGCTACGGCGGCGGCAACAGCGGCTACTGAGCCCTGCACTGCAAGGCGCACACAGACAAAAGGCTCCCTCGGGAGCCTTTTTCAATGGCCGATCGCTCGGCGCGTGCGGCTCGTCAGGCCTCGCCGCTGCGCTTCTTGCGCGCGCGCCCCTGCACCGCCCGGTCCAGCACGGCGTTGGGCAGCATGCGCATGATCTTGGCAACCACGCCCATCTGCCACGGGATCACGCGATAGCTCGTACCGGCCTCGATGGCGCGCAGCGCCTGGGCGGCGAAATCCTCGGCCTTCATGAGGAAGGGCATGCCGTAGCGGTTGCCCTGCGTCAGCGGCGTATCGATGTAGCCCGGGCACAGGGTGACGACTTTGACGCCGCTGCCGTGCAGCTCGCCGCGCAGGCTCTCGCAGTACGCCACCACGCCGGCCTTGCTGGCGCAGTACGCGCCGTGCCCCGGCAACCCGCGGATGGACGCCACGCTGCCGATGCCCACCAGCCGCCCGCTGCCGCGCTGCACCATCGCGCGCACGAATGGATGGAAGGTGGCGGCCAGGCCGACGTTGTTGGTGGCGAAGGTCTGCGCCAGCACGTCGAGGTCGGAACGCTCGGCCGTGTCGATGCCGACACTGATGCCTGCATTGGCGATCACCACGTCGGGCAGCCCCTGTTGCGCGATGCAGGCATTGCCGGCAGCGACGATGCTGTCGGTCTGCGCCACGTCGGCACTGTAGATCCGGTAGCGGTCTGCGCTCAGCTGGCGCGCCGCAGCCCACGATTCGATCTCGCCCGTGCGCCGGGCGACCAGCGCCAGGCGGTAGCCCGCATCGTAGAAGCTCGCAGCCAGCGCCTGGCCGATGCCGCTCGAGGCGCCGGTGATGAAGACAAGCGGGGATGGAGTCATTCAGCGCTTCCCTGAAGGAGCGGCCGCTGAAGGAATCAGCACACCGCGCACCCGGCCGTTCAGATTCGCCACGCCGCTCAGGTTGTCGTAGTCGAGCGTGTCGCCGGTGAACTGGTCGGTGCCGCGGATCAGCGTGACCGGCTTGTTCGACGTGACGCGCTCGGTGTCGACGTAGGCGTGCAGGAAGTCGCCACGGAACTCGAGGCGCGGCGCAGGCTTGCCACCGGGCCCCACGGACGGATCGCGGATGACGATCGCATTGCCGAACAGCTGGATCTCGCTGCCGTCGGAGTTCGACACGCCCCGGTCGGCCGTTGCGCGCGTCACGAGGCCTTCGGGCGACACCGTTCGCATGCGCACCTTGTCGACCTCCATGGTGTCCGAATCCGGGTAGTGCCGGCCTTCGGTGCCATGCAGTTCGCTGCGCAGGTCGCCGTTGGGCAGGAAGTTCTTGATGACGAAATCGCGCATGAAGTAGTCGGGCTCGTGCGTGGGCGCGGCCTTGGCCGTGGGCTCCAGCAGCTTGGGCGCGTTGCGCACCAGCCAGTAGGTGCCGAGCGCGACGGCCGCCGTCAGGATGATCGGCAGGTAGATCGTTGCGCGGTCGAGGACGTCGCGCACCATGCCCCATGCGCGTTTGACATTGTTCATGTATTCGGGCCCCGGGCTGCGTCGAGCATGACGCGGTACTGGCCACAGGCCGTGAGCAGCAGGTCGCAGAACTCGCGCGCCGCGCCTTCGCCGCCCCGCGCGCGGGTGACGTAGCGCGCGATGCCGCGCACTTCCGCGTGGGCATTGGCCGGCGCCGCGGCGAAGCCCACGCGCAGGAGCACCGGCAGGTCGGGCCAGTCGTCGCCGATGGCCGCGGCCTGCGCCCAAGTGAAGCCGAGCTGGTCGAGCATGGCCTGCGCGGCGGGCAGCTTGTCTTCGGTGCCGTAGCGCACGTGCTCGATGCCCAGCGCCTCGAGCCGCACGCGCAGCGGCTTGGAGTCGCGTCCCGTGATCACGGCCGGCACGATGCCCGCCTTGCGCAGTAGCTTCAGGCCGTAGCCGTCGAGGATGCTGAAGCGCTTGAGCGTCTCGCCGTGCTCGGTGAAGTACACGCCGCCGTCGGTCAGCACGCCGTCGATGTCGAAGAAGACGATGCGCACGTCCTGCGCGGCGAGCAATGTCTCGGCCTGGAACTCGAGCGGCATCAGATGACCTTCGCGCGCATCAGGTCGTTGGTATTGATGGCGCCGACGATCACGCCCTCGCCGTCGATCACGAACAGGCGGGTGATGCCGCACTGCTCCATGAGCTCGGCCGCTTCCACCGCCAGCGCGTCGACGCGGATGGTGCGCGGGTTGTGGTGCATCACTTCGGCCGCCTTGGGGCTGCGCAGGTCGGCACCGGCTTCGATCAGGCGGCGCAGGTCGCCGTCGGTGAAGATGCCGAGCGCGCGGCCGTCGGGCGCGATCACCGCCGCGGCGCCGAAGCCCTTGTTGCTCATGGCGCGCATCAGCTCGCCGATGCCGGCGTCGGGTGCCACGCGCGGCACATCGTCGTCGGAGCGCATGACGTCGCTCACGTGGGTGAGCAGCTTGCGCCCGAGCGCGCCGCCCGGGTGCGAGCGCGCGAAGTCTTCCGAACCGAAGCCGCGCGCGTCGAGCAGCGCCACGGCCAGCGCGTCGCCCATCGCCATCTGGGCGGTGGTGCTCGCGGTGGGGGCGAGGTTGAGCGGACAGGCCTCCTTGGACACGCCGGCGTCGATCACGATGTCGGCATGGCGCGCGAGGGTGGATTCAGGGCGGCCGGTCATGGCGATCAGGGGCACGCCCTGGCGCTTGACGACCGGCAGGATGACGGTGAGTTCTTCGACCTCGCCGCTGTTGGAAATGGCGAGCACCAGGTCGACGGCCTTGATCATGCCAAGGTCGCCGTGGCTGGCCTCGGCCGGGTGCACGAACATCGCGGGCGTGCCGGTGGAGGCGAGGGTGGCGGCGATCTTGCGGCCGACGTGGCCGCTCTTGCCCATGCCCATCACGACCACGCGGCCGCGCACTTCGAGGATCTTGCGCACGGCCTCGACGAAGCTCGGGCCGACGCGGGTCTTCAGACCGGTGACGGCTTCGGCTTCGATGTCGAAGGTGAGACGTGCCCGAGCGAGGATGGCTTCGGGGTCGACCACGGGGGCCGGGACGGGACGGGAGCTCATTGCCGGATTTTACGGGTCGGAGGGTTGCCCCCACGCTCGGCACTGCGTGTCCTCGCTGCCCCCCGAGGGGGCGCTCGCGCCTTGGGGCGGCCCGGCGGCGCTCGTTGCCCCCACGCTCGGCACTGCGTGTCCTCGCTGCCCCCCGAGGGGGCGCTCGCGCCTTGGGGCGGCCCGGCGGCGCTCGTTGCCCCCACGCTCGGCACTGCGTGTCCTCCCCGACGCGCTGCGCACGGGTCTTGCTCTAGCATCGCCGCCTATGTCTTCGTTCGATCTCACGCTGTTGTATCTCCTCGCCGCGGTGATCGGCGTGGTGGCGTGCCGCTCCCTCAAGCTGCCGCCGATGCTGGGCTATCTCTCGGCCGGCGTGCTGATCGGGCCGCATGCCTTCGCGCTGGCGCAGAACACCGAAGGCATCCAGCACCTGGGCGAATTCGGCGTGGTGTTCCTCATGTTCGTGATCGGGCTGGAGTTCAGCCTGCCCAAGCTGCGCGCGATGCGAAAACACGTGTTCGGCCTCGGCCTGCTGCAGGTGCTGCTGACGATGGCCATCGCCACGGCCGGCGCGCTGCTGATTGCCCACTGGCTGCCGCCGTCGTGGCGGCTCGGCTGGCAGACCGCGCTGGCGCTGTCGGGCGCGCTCACCATGAGCAGCACGGCCATCGTGGTCAAGCTGATGGCCGAGCGGCTCGAACTCGAGAGCGAACACGGCAAGCGCGTGATGGGCGTGCTGCTGTTCCAGGACCTGGCCGTGGTGCCGCTGCTGGTGCTGATTCCCGCGCTGGGCGCACCGCCCGAGGCGCTGGCCAAGGCGCTGGGCTTCGCGCTGCTGAAGGCGAGCTTCCTGATCGGCGTGCTGCTGTACGGCGGCCCGCGCATCATGCGCTGGTGGCTCACGCTGGTTGCGCGGCGGCGCAGCGAAGAACTCTTCATCCTGAACGTGCTGCTGATCACGCTCGGCCTGGCCTGGCTCACCGAACTGGCCGGCCTGAGCCTGGCGCTGGGCGCCTTCATCGCGGGCATGCTGGTGTCGGAGACCGAATACAAGCACCAGGTCGAGACCGACATCCGTCCCTTCCACGACGTGCTGCTGGGGCTGTTCTTCATCACCGTGGGCATGTCGCTCGACTGGCACATCGTGGTCGAACGCTGGCTGCTGGTGGCCGTGCTGCTGCTGATGCCGCTGGCGTTCAAGCTGGGGCTGGTGACGGTGCTGGCGCGGGTGCTGGGCGCCACCTCGGGCGTGTCGCTGCGCACCGGCCTTTACCTGGCGCAGGCCGGCGAGTTCGGCTTCGTGCTGCTGACGCTGGCGCAGGAGCGCAGCCTGTTGCCGCCGTGGCTGGCCAACCCGGTGCTGGCGTCGATGGTGCTGTCGATGCTCACGACGCCGTTCATCATCATGTACAGCAACGCCATCGTGCGAAAGCTCGTGGCCAGCGACTGGCTGCAGCAGTCGCTGCAGATGACGACCATCGCGCGCAAGACCATCAACACCGCACAGCACGTGATCATCTGCGGCTACGGGCGCTGCGGCCAGAACCTGGCGCGCATCCTCGAACGCGAGGGCATCCCGTACATGGCGCTCGACCTCGACCCCGACCGCGTGCGGCAGGCCGCGGCCGCCGGCGACTCGGTGGTGTTCGGCGATGCGGCGCGGCTGCAGGCCTTGATGGCGGCCGGCTTGGCGCGCGCGAGTGCCGTCGTCGTGACCTACCTCGATGTGCCCGGTGCGATGAAGGTGCTGGCCAACACGCGCGCCCATGCGCCGCACGTGCCGGTGATCGTGCGCACGCAGGACGATCACGACCTGGAAAAACTGCAGGCGGCCGGAGCGACGGAAGTGGTACCCGAGGCCATCGAAGGCTCGCTCATGCTCGCGAGCCATGCGCTGGCGCTGGTCGGCGTGCCGATGCGCCGCGTGATCCGCGTGGTGCAGGATCAGCGCGACGCCCGCTACAACCTGCTGCGCGGCTACTTCCACGGCGCCGATGACGACAACGCCGACGAACTCGATCACGAGCGCCTCAACAGCTTCACGCTCAACGCCGGCGCGCGCGCGGTGGGCCAGCCGCTGGAACGGCTGGCGCTGTCCGCGCTCGGCGTGCGTGTGGCCAGCCTGCGCCGGCACGACGGCCAGCCGCGTGCGCTGGCCGACGGCACGGTGCTTTCGGAGGGCGATACGCTGGTGCTGTCCGGCAAGCCGGCTGCGCTGGCGATCGCCATCGACCGCCTGCAAAAAGGCTAGTTTCTTGTTCGGGAACGCCGCGGAACCCGCTTCGCAGGGTGCCCCGGTAGAGGCGAGCTCAGTTGATCAGCGTCGGGTTGCGCTTTTCTTCTTCGATGCGTTGCTGGCGGCGCACCGCTTCGCACTGCGCGTGGGCCTTGAATTCGGGCTTCAGGCACTGGGCCGCCATGCATTGCGCCTTGGCAATGAAGTTGCGGTCGCCGCACATGGCCTGGGGCTCGGCCGCAGCGACAGGTGCCGGCGCCGGGGCGGGGGCAGCGACCACGGCAGCGGGTTCGGGCGCGTTCGACGGTAGTGCGGCAGTGATCGCCTGCTTGTTGCGCGGCTTGGTAGCGGGCTTGGGCGCCGCGGCGGCAGCCGGTGCGGTTTCCACGGCAGGCGGCGTCACGGCCGGCTCGGCGGGCTGGGGTTCGGGCGCCGCCGGCGATGGTTCGGCGAGCGACGATGGGGCTACGGGCGCGGGAGTTTCGATGGCTGTGGCGGTGGCCTCTTCAGCGGCCGCAGGCGTCTTTCGCGTCCCGTTGCCGGACCAACCGGCGACGATCATTGCCACCGCGACCACCAGCAGACCGAGCCACAGCAGGATCACGCGCTTGCGCGGCGGCCGTTCGGCCGGCACGGATTGCCGGACCTTGGCCCGGCTTCTCCTTTTCGTTCCGGACTTCGGGGCCCAGGTCGACTCCAGGCCCGGCGGCGAAGCGGGCGGCGCGGGTGTCCGCGGCAGTTCGTCGTCGTGCACCATGAGCACGGTCTGTTCATGCTCGTCGCTCTGCCGCGCGGCCGACCTGCCGAAAAAAGATCCGCGCGCAGGCAGCGGCTCGTCCGGATCGAACAGCGGCGCCGGGATGGTCGGCGCGCGCAACTGGGCGGGCGCGGTGGCGGCCCATTCGCGTTCGGGACTCGGCGGCGGGGGAATCCGGTCTCCCGCGGCAGGCAGCTTGACGCCGCAGCTCCTGCAGAAATTCGCGCCGCCGCGGTTTTCCGTGCTGCAGACCGGACAGATCAAGGCCATGGATTGCTTACTGACTACTCTCGGGGGTCAAAACGAAAAGCTGGCTGGCCTGCCCGCATGTGGCAGATCGATCCGCCGGCGGACAGCGCAGCCTCAGGTCACGGCGACGCGCTTGGAGCGGTGCGCCATGCGCTTGGCGATCACGGCGCCGAGCGCCATCGCGATTTCCAGCGCCATGTTGGGCTGGCGGTTCGACATTTCCGCAAAGCGGATCGCCGTGAGCCGCCACACGCGGCCTGCGCCGGTGACCACCACGTTGGCCGAATGCGGCTGGCGCGAGAAGAACGAGCCTTCGCCGACCACCGAGCCGGGCGTGAGCACGGCCAGCCGCATCTGCTCCTTGCTGCTGACGCGGTGCACGCTGATGGCACCGCTCTCGATGAAGAAAACCGAGCGGTCCGGCGTGCCCTGTTCGATCAGCACGTCGCCAACGCCGGTATCGATGGGCTGCAGATAGCCCGCCAGTGTTTCCCACTGCTGGACGTTGAACGTCAACGCAAACGCGTCGGTGCTCGTGTTCTCCGCGATGGCGCGGCTCAGGTTCTGGATGGACATGTTTTCTTCGGCCCCCGCATGTGAGCCGAAGTATCAGCGATGCTCAGGAGATTCGGCTACAACTGTTTACGTTTTTCAAACCGGCTGTCGCTATTTACCAATGCAGAAGCGCGAAAAGATGACGCCCAGCAGGTCGTCCGCGCCGAACTCGCCGGTGATCTCGTTCAGGGCGTTCTGCGCCAGCCGCAGTTCTTCGGCCAGCAGGTCGAGCAACTGGGCCTGCGCCGCCAGATGGCTGGCCGCCAGCGCCAGGTGCGTTTCGACCCGGGCCAGCGCCTGCACGTGGCGCGCCCGCGCGAGGTACACGCCCTCGGGCACGGCCTGCCAGCCGGCCATGGCCAGCAGTTGTTCACGCAGGGCCTCGATGCCCAGGCCGGTCTTGGCGGACAGGGCGATGCCATGCCCGGCATGGGCGTCAGGCGCAGCGTCCTGCTTGTTCCAGACGTCGAGCACCGGCACGCTCGCAGGCAGCTTCTGGCGCAGGCCGGCCAGGATGTCGGCATCAGCGGCGGCGTAGTCGGCCAGATGGGCGCGCGTCAGGTCGTGCAGGAACAGCACGGCGTCGGCGCTTTCGATCTGGCCCCAGGCACGCGCTACGCCGATCTGCTCGACCTCGTCGCTGCTCTCGCGTAGGCCGGCGGTGTCGGCCACGTGCAGCGGCACGCCGTGGATCTGGATGGTCTGCGAGACCACGTCGCGCGTGGTGCCCGCCACTGCGCTCACGATGGCCAGTTCGGCACCGGCCAGCGCATTGAGCAGCGAGCTCTTGCCCGCGTTGGGCTGGCCTGCGATCACGACCTTGATGCCTTCGCGCAGCAGCGCACCCTGTTTCGCGCGCTGCTGCACGGCTGCGAGCTGCGACTGCAGCTTTGCCAGTTGCCCGGTGGCATCGGCTTTCTGGAGGAAATCGATCTCTTCTTCCGGAAAGTCGAGCGTCGCTTCGACCAGCATGCGCAGGTGGATCAACGCATCGCGCAGCGTGTGGATCTCGCGCGAGAACGCGCCCGATAGCGAACGCCCGGCGCTGCGCGCAGCCGCCTCGGTGCTGGCGTCGATCAGGTCGGCAATGGCCTCGGCCTGTGCCAGGTCGACCTTGCCGTTGAGAAAGGCCCGCTGGCTGAATTCGCCGGGCTCGGCCACGCGCAAGCCGGGCAGGCGAGCGCGGCCGGTGACGGGATCAGGCTCGGCCGCGGCTTCGAGGCAGCGCGCCAGCAGCAGCTGCAACACGACCGCGCCGCCGTGGGCCTGCAGTTCGAGCACGTCCTCGCCGGTGAAGGAATTCGGCGAGGGAAAGTGAACGGCCAGGCCATGGTCGACCGGCTCGCCGTGCGCATCGCGAAACGGCAGGTAGGTGGCTTCGCGCGGCTTGAGCACGCGGCCGCAGATGGCATCGATCAGCGGTGCCAGCCTGGCCCCCGACACCCGCACGATGCCGACCGCGCCGCGTCCCGAGGCAGTGGCGATGGCGACGATGGGATCGGTGGTGCGGGCAAGCATGGTACGGATTCTTTCAGCAAAAAGGGCCGCTTTCGCGGCCCTTTCGGGGGATGACTGGGGCGTCGTGCGGCTACTTCTTGGCGCCGAGCACGCCCAGGCGCTTGTTGATGAACCACTGCTGTGCGATCGACAGCGTGTTGTTCGTGATCCAGTACAGCACCAGGCCGGCCGGGAAGAAGATGAACATCACGCTGAACGCGAGCGGCATGATCCACATCAGCTTGGCCTGCATCGGATCGGGCGGCGTCGGGTTGAGCCAGGTCTGGAACAGCGAGGTGGCCGTCATCACGATCGGCAGGATGTACCAGGGGTCCGGTGCCGACAGGTCGGTGATCCAGCCGATCCACGGGGCGTGGCGCATTTCGACCGACGACAGCAGCACCCAGTAGAGCGCGATGAACACCGGGATCTGGATCACGATGGGGAAGCAGCCACCCATCGGATTGACCTTCTCGGTCTTGTAGATCCGCATCATCTCCTGCTGCATCTCTTGCGGCTTGTCCTTGAGCCGCTCGCGCATCTCCATGATCTTCGGGTTGATGGCCTTCATCTTGGCCATGCTGGCGTAGGCCTTGGCGTTGAGCCAGTAGAAGGCCGCCTTCAGCAGCACCACCAGCGCGACGATCGACCAGCCCCAGTTGCCCAGGATGCCGTGCAGCTGGTTCAGCAGCCAGTACAGCGGCTTGGAGATGATCGCGAAGATGCCGTAGTCCTTCACCAGGTCCAGGCCGGGCGCGATGGCTTCGAGCTTCTTTTCTTCCTCGGGGCCGGCGAACAGCGTGCTGTTCACGACCTGCGTGGCGCCGGGGGCGATCTTGGGCAGCGTGGCCACCATGGCCACGGTGAACAGGTTGTCGCCCAGATCCTTCACGCGGAACTCGCGGCGCAGCTGTTCGCTCGCCGGGTCGCCCTTGAGCAGCCAGGCCGACACGAAGTAGTGCTGCACCATCGCGATCCAGCCGTCGTTGGCCGGCGGGGGCGGTTCGATCTTGCCCTTGGCGATGTCCTTGAAGTCGAGCTTGTGGAACTTCTTCTCGTTGGTGTACGCGGCGGGACCGGTGAAGGTGTTGGTGCCGAACATCGTGCCGGCGGCCACGGTGCCATGGCGCAGCAGCTGCATGTAGAGCTGGGCGTCGCGCGGCTGGTCGCTCGTGTTGACCACCTCGTGGCGCACGCCGATGGCGTAGTCGCCGCGGTGGAACACGTAGGTCTTGACGTACTTCAGGCCGCCGACGGGGGCACTTTCGAAGCCCACTTCCAGCGTGTTCTGGCCATCGGCCATCTCGCGCGGGCCGGCCTTCGGCGTCATCTGCGTCAGGTGGTTGGGAAAGCGCTCACCCGAGTCGACGGGATTCAGCAGGCCGGTCTGCGCCACATAGCGCGTGGCCGGCGAGCCGTTTTCGAACAGCACGACGCGCTTGGTGCGGTCGGCTTCGTCGTACTTCAGCAGTTCGAGGTGGTTGACTGTGCCGCCTTCGCTGTCGATCGTGGCCTTGAACAGGTCGGTGGTCACGCTGACCTGCTCGCGCGGCGCGGCTGCAGCGGCTTGCGTGGGCACGGCACCGGCGCTGCCGCCGCTCGCGCCCGACGAAGATGCAGCCGGCACGCCGTTGCTGGCAGCGGGTGCGCTGCCCGCGGCCGGGGCGGAGGCCACCGCGGCCGGCTTGCTCGACGGCAGGAAGGTCGGCTTGTTGCCGTTGAAGACCTGCCATTGGTCCCACAGCAGCACCAGCGAGAACCCAAAAATCACCCACAGGATCGTGCGGCGTATATCGTTCATGACGAAGACTTCTTGTCGGAGGAGAGAAGAGACGAAAACAGCGAGCCTGACTTGTCAGTGCGACGCTGTGATTTCGGTGGAACCGGATCGTGCCCGCCATCGCACCATGGCTGGCAGCGCGCGATGCGGTGCAGAGTGAGGTAACTGCCCTTGAGCGCGCCATGCACTTCCAGCGCCTCGATCGAATACACCGAGCAGGTCGGCGTGAAGCGGCACGACTGGCCGAGCCAGGGGCTCAGCAGCAGGCGGTAGCCCTTCACAAGGCCGATCAGCAGGCGTTTCATGACGAGGAGGAAGCGGGCGGAGGCGCCGAAGCGGGAGCGGAAGAACGCGCCGCCCGCGCCAGCAGCTGCCGGAGCTCGGCGCGCACCGCTGCCTTGAGCTTGTCCGAAGTGGCGCTCACGAATTCCTTGCGGTCGAAACCGGCGCGCAGCCGCACCACGTGCGCAGCACGTGGCAAGCCGACGCCGGGTGCGGCGCTCACCGTATAGATCTGGCGCTTGATGGCATTGCGCGTGACCGCGCGACGCGCCCAGCGCTTGGGCACCATGGCGCCCAGCCAGACATCGTCGGACGCGAACAACGGCGGTGCGCCCGATGCGAGATCGAGCGCACAGCGATGCAATGCGAAATGAGCAGTGCGCGCCACGGTGGCACCTGCGAGGACGGCCTGGAATTGCGCGCGGGTCTTGAGCCGCTGCATGGAAGCCGGACCGGATACGCCGGAAGCGCTGGCTGTGGAAGCCTGCGCTGACGTGTCGGCTGCTGGCAACGGCAGGTGGGCTGCCGTCAGACGGCCAGGCGCTTGCGGCCCTTGGCGCGGCGTGCGTTGATGACGGCGCGGCCGCCGCGGGTCTTCATGCGGACCAGGAAGCCGTGGGTACGGGCGCGGCGGACTTTGGATGCTTGATAAGTGCGTTTCATGGTGATTTCCTATTTCCCTGTTCGCGCCGGTTCTTCGCACAAAAAGCATGAAGTACCTGCGGGCCGCCGGGGGAGCGTGTTTCGGATGGTCCCCGAAAGACGCAAGAGGTTTTCAGGGAAACCCGCAATTATCGCAAACATTGGCCGCCGGAACAATCTTCGAGTGGATTTGCGGGCCTTTCGATCGGCCCGGCGGCGTGTGGATAAGGTTTTGACAAGTTAGAATGCCGGGCGCCTTCCAGCAGAGAATATCCACAATACCTATACCAAAAAATGCCCGAGGGTCTCATCACTTTTTCAAGCGCCCATGTCGACTGACGGCATCGGCGAAAGCCTCTGGCAGGCCTGTGTCGACCAACTCGCGCAGGAGCTGTCAGAGCAGCAATTCAACACCTGGATCAAGCCCCTGACTGCGCAGGTCGCCGACGACCTCTCGCGCATGACGGTGTTCGTCGCCAACCGCTTCAAGCTCGACTGGATCCGGGCCCAGTACGCCGGCAAGATCGCCGCCATGGCCGAGAAGATGTACGGCCAGCCGGTCGCCATTGAGTTAGCGCTTGCTCCTCGCGAAGCGGCCGTACGCCCTGCACCTGTGGCCGTCATGGCCGAAACCGACGTGCCGCGCGACGTGGCCGGCCCGGGCGAGGAGCCGGCCGCCGCGGGCTTCAAGAACAGGCTGAATTCCGGTCTCACCTTCGACACCCTGGTCGAGGGCACGGCCAACCGCATGGCGCGCGCCGCGGCCATGCACGTGGCCGGCATGCCGGGCCATCTTTACAACCCGCTTTTCATCTACGGCGGCGTCGGCTTGGGCAAGACCCACCTGATGCACGCTGTGGGCAACCGGCTGCTGGCCGACAAGGCGGATTCCAAAGTTCTCTACATCCATGCCGAGCAGTTCGTCTCGGATGTGGTCAAAGCCTATCAGCGCAAGACTTTCGATGAGTTCAAGGAGCGCTATCACTCGCTCGATCTGTTGCTGATCGACGATGTGCAGTTCTTCGCCAACAAGGACCGGACGCAGGAAGAATTCTTCAATGCGTTCGAGGCCCTGCTGGCCAAGAAGTCGCACATCGTGATGACCAGCGACACCTACCCGAAGGGCCTGGCCGACATCCACGAACGCCTGGTGTCGCGCTTCGATTCGGGCCTCACGGTGGCCATCGAGCCGCCCGAGCTCGAGATGCGCGTGGCCATCCTGATCAACAAGGCGCGCGCCGAATCGGCCGAAATGCCGGAAGAAGTGGCCTTCTTCGTCGCCAAGAACGTGCGCTCCAACGTGCGTGAACTCGAAGGCGCGCTGCGCAAGATCCTGGCTTACTCGCGCTTCAACCAGAAGGAGATCTCGATCGCCCTGGCGCGCGAGGCGCTGCGCGACCTGCTGTCGATCCAGAACCGTCAGATCTCGGTCGAGAATATCCAGAAGACGGTGGCCGACTACTACAAGATCAAGGTCGCCGACATGTACAGCAAGAAGCGTCCGGCCAGCATTGCGCGGCCGCGGCAGATCGCGATGTACCTGGCCAAGGAGCTCACGCAGAAAAGCCTGCCCGAAATCGGCGAGCTGTTCGGCGGGCGCGATCACACGACGGTGCTGCACGCGGTGCGCAAGATCTCCGGCGAGCGCCAGCAGCTCACCGAACTCAACCAGCAGCTTCACGTGCTCGAGCAGACGCTCAAGGGCTGACCGCCGAATGTCATCAAGAAAGCCCCTCGCGACAGCGGAGAATGGCGCCCTTACAAGCTGATTCAAAGAGATAGAGAAGAGGAAGAAGACATGATCGTTTTGAAGGCAAACCAAGACAAAGTCCTCGCCGCGCTGCAGTCGGTGGCGGGCATCGTGGAGCGGCGTCACACCTTGCCGATCCTGGCGAACGTGCTGATCCGCAAGACCGGCGGCCAGCTGCAGCTGACCACCAGCGACCTCGAAATCCAGATCCGCACCACCGCCGAGCTCGGCGGCGACGAAGGCAGCTTCACAACCACCATCGGCGCGCGCAAGCTGATCGACATCCTGCGCACCATGCCGGCCGACCAGACCGTGAGCCTCGAGTCGAGCGCCAGCAAGCTGGTGCTCAAGGGCGGCAAGAGCCGCTTCACGCTGCAGTCGCTGCCCGCCGAAGACTTCCCGCTGGTGCAGGAAGCCGCCAATTTCGGCCCTGTGTTCAGCGTGCCGCAGAAGACGCTGAAGGACCTGCTCTCGCAGGTTTCGTTCGCGATGGCCGTACACGACATCCGCTACTACCTGAACGGCATCCTGTTCGTGGCCGAAGGCAAGCAGTTGAGCCTGGTCGCCACCGATGGCCACCGCCTGGCGTTTTCCTCCGCCATGCTCGACGTCGAGGTCCCGCGCCAGGAAGTCATTCTTCCGCGCAAGACCGTGATCGAAATGCAGCGCCTGCTGTCGGACGCCGAAGGCGCCATCGAGATGCAGTTCGCGAACAACCAGGCCAAGTTCAGCTTTGGCGGCATGGAGTTCGTCACCAAGCTGGTCGAGGGCAAGTTCCCCGACTACAACCGCGTGATCCCGAAGAACCACAAGAACAGCGTCACGCTGGGCCGCGCGCCGCTGCTGGCCAGCCTGCAGCGCACCGCCATCCTGACGAGCGAGAAGTTCAAGGGCGTGCGCCTGAACATCGAGCCGGGCACGCTGCGCATCGCGTCGAACAACGCCGAGCAGGAAGAAGCGCAGGACGAACTCGACATCGACTACGGCGGCGACGCCATCGAGATCGGCTTCAACGTCACCTACCTGATCGACGCGCTGTCGAACATGGACCAGGACATGGTCAAGCTGGAGCTTGCCGACTCCAACAGCTCGGCGTTACTGACCATCCCCGAGAACGCATCCTTCAAGTACGTCGTGATGCCGATGCGTATCTAGCAGACA
Organism: Variovorax sp. 10L421; assembly: GCF_056395365.1. NCBI lineage: Bacteria > Pseudomonadati > Pseudomonadota > Betaproteobacteria > Burkholderiales > Comamonadaceae > Variovorax > Variovorax sp. 10L421. The sequence goes on along the minus strand of NZ_JBFTJJ010000003.1, from coordinate 50,612 downwards.
GACCCCGAAGCGCCTTGCGCACACAGCCCGCGGCCCTCCGCGGGTTTGCGCTTTCAAGAGGCGGCGAATTGAGCTTTTGAGAGCCCGAAAAATCACGTGAATGCCGTGAGAGACAGAGGAATATCCGAATGAGTGCTGAAGAAAACAAGCCCGAAGTGCCGCACACCGAACCGGTCTACACGCCTGAAGTTCAGGTCGTGCCGCCCGAGGCCATAGCCGCCGACACCAGCTACGGCGAAGGCTCGATCACGATCCTCGAAGGGCTCGAGGCCGTGCGCAAGCGCCCCGGCATGTACATCGGCGACACCTCCGACGGCACCGGGCTGCACCACCTGGTGTTCGAAGTCGTGGACAACTCCATCGACGAGGCGCTGGCCGGCCATTGCGACGACATCGTCGTGACCATCCACTCCGACAACTCGATCTCCGTCACCGACAACGGCCGCGGCATCCCGACCGGCGTGAAGATGGACGACAAGCACGAGCCCAAGCGCTCGGCTGCCGAGATCGCGCTGACCGAACTGCACGCCGGCGGCAAGTTCAACCAGAACAGCTACAAGGTGTCGGGCGGCCTGCACGGCGTGGGCGTGAGCTGCGTGAACGCGCTGAGCGTGATGCTGCGCCTCGTGGTGCGCCGCGAAGGCAAGATCCACGAGCTCGAATTCAGCCGCGGCTTCGTGCAGGACCGCCTGCTCGAAACGGTGAACGGCGTCGAAGTCTCGCCCATGAAGATCATCGGCGACACCGACAAGCGCGGCACCGAGGTGCATTTTCTGCCCGACACCCAGATCTTCAAGGAGAACTCGGACTTCCACTACGAGATCCTCAGCAAGCGCCTGCGCGAACTGAGCTTCCTGAACAACGGCGTGCGCATCCGCCTGAAGGACGAGCGCACCGGCAAGGAAGACGACTTCTCCGGCGCCGGCGGCGTGCGCGGCTTCGTGGAGTTCATCAACAAGGGCAAGACCGTCCTGCACCCGAACTCGTTCTACGCCGAGGGAGAGCGCCCGGCCGACACCTACGGCGGCATCCCCGGCACGCACATCGGCGTCGAAGTGGCGATGCAGTGGAACAGCGGCTACAACGAGCAGGTTCTCTGCTTCACCAACAACATCCCGCAGCGTGACGGCGGCACCCACCTCACGGGCCTGCGCGCCGCGATGACCCGCGTCATCAACAAGTACATCGAAGAGAACGAGTTCGCGAAGAAGGCGAAGGTCGAAGTCACCGGCGACGACATGCGCGAAGGCCTGTGCTGCGTGCTGAGCGTGAAGGTGCCCGAGCCCAAGTTCTCCAGCCAGACCAAGGACAAGCTGGTGTCCAGCGAAGTGCGCGCGCCGGTGGAAGACATCGTCGGCAAGCTGCTGACCGACTACCTGCAGGAACGCCCGAACGACGCCAAGATCATCTGCGGCAAGATCGTCGAGGCCGCCCGCGCCCGCGAAGCCGCCCGCAAGGCCCGCGAAATGACGCGCCGCAAGGGCGTGCTCGACGGCATGGGCCTGCCCGGCAAGCTGGCCGACTGCCAGGAGAAAGATCCGGCGCTTTGCGAGGTCTACCTGGTGGAGGGCGACTCCGCCGGCGGCTCCGCCAAGCAGGGCCGCGACCGGAAGTTCCAGGCCATCCTGCCGCTGCGCGGCAAGATCCTGAACGTCGAGAAGGCGCGCTACGAGAAGCTGCTGACCAGCAACGAAATTCTCACGATGATCACCGCGCTGGGCACCGGCATCGGCCGCGCCGGCGCCACCACCGCGGGCGGCGGCGCGGACGACTTCAACGTCGCCAAGCTGCGCTACCACCGCATCATCATCATGACCGACGCCGACGTCGACGGCGCCCACATCCGCACGCTGCTGCTCACCTTCTTCTACCGGCAGATGCCGGAGCTGGTGGAGCGCGGCCACATCTACATCGCGCAGCCGCCGCTGTACAAGGTGAAGGTCGGCAAGGAAGAGCAATACCTGAAGGACGGCCCCGCGCTGGACGCCTTCCTGCTCAAGGTGGCATTGAAGGACGCGAGCCTGCAGACCGGCGGCGCGAACTCCACCACGCTCGCCGGCGATACCCTGGCCGAGCTGGCGCGCAAGCACCAGGTGGCCGAGGCCGTCATTGCGCGCCTGCGCAACTTCATGGACGCCGAGGCGCTGCGCGCGATTGCCGACGGCGTGGCGCTCGACCTCGACACCACGCCCGCCGCCGAGGCTTCGGCCGTCGCGCTGCAGGCCAAGCTGCGCGAGCTCAACACGACCGGTGTGCCGGCCGAGGTGAGCAGCGAATTCGACGCCCGCACCGACAAGCCGCTGCTGCGCATCAGCCGCCGCCACCACGGCAACATCAAGAGCAGCGTGCTCACGCAGGACTTCGTCCACGGCGCCGACTACGCAGCGCTCGCCGAAGCCGCCAACACCTTCCGCGGCCTGCTGAGTCCCGAAGGCGCGCTGGTCAAGCGCGGCGAAGGCGAACGCGCCAAGGAAGAAAAAGTCGACGACTTCCGCCAGGCCATGAAGTGGCTGATCAGCGAAGCCGAGCGCGCCACCTCGCGCCAGCGCTACAAAGGCCTGGGCGAGATGAACCCCGAGCAGCTGTGGGAAACCACCATGGACCCGACCGTGCGGCGCCTGCTCAGGGTGCAGATCGACGACGCGATCGAAGCCGACCGCGTGTTCACCATGCTCATGGGCGATGAGGTGGAGCCGCGCCGGGAGTTCATCGAGCAGAACGCGCTGCGGGCGGCGAATATCGACGTGTGATGATGGTCGTCACCCACATCCACGGCCCCGTGCCGCACCGCTGAAGAGCCTGAAAACGCCCGGTCACCCGGGCGTTTCTCATTGCAGGCGCAAGGTTGTGGCGAGCCCGCCGTTCGAGCACGGGCCGTCGGAGTATTCGGCTTCGCCGGACGGGCCGATGCACTTGGTCACCTTGACGGTGGGCGTTGCCACGCGGGGAGGCTCGACAGGGGCACCCTCCAGCGGAACGAGAGACGCGACGGGGAGGGCGGCCGGCCTCACAGGCCGCGCAGCTTCCTCGCGATCGCTCGTAACGGGCGGCTGGACGAACGCAGCCGGGATGCTCGCCTGAACCGGCGCGCGTGCCGCGCTTTCCCGTACCAGCCCCTGGAGGGTCGCATAGAACAGGAACATCGCCACGAGTGCCACCCCGAGGCACGGTGCCCAATACTGCGGCGGCCCCCAAGGCCCAAAGGACCGGCCAGGCCGTCCTCTCAGCGCCGCAGCCATGGCCAGCCCCCGGCCTGCAATGCGCCCGCCAACCGGGCGATCCCTCCGGTGCCGCTCGCCGCGCGCCCGATCAGCGCACCGCCGGCCGCACCGACGGCGATGCGCGCCAGCAACGAGCGGCTGCGGCCCGCCGCCAGCAGCAGCAAAACGCCGGCGCCCAGCACAGCGAGATGCTCACCGGGATAGTCGGCGCGCGCGGCATCCACTTTCCTGAAGTCGTCGATGGTCGATTGGAATGTCATGGCCGAAGCTCCTTGTTTGCGTTCAGCCGTTCTTAACCCGCACCGCCATGTGCGGCTGTAGGCGCGCGCCATGCCCGCCGGCGGAATCCGTCCCGAAAACGCCGCAGACCGAGGCACATCAGGGTTTCCCTCAGGCTTGTCAGTAAAAGCACCGGCAATGCACGTCACAAGGCCGTCATCAGCTATGAAAACAATAGCATTCACCTTCAATCCGAAGATCGTTCCTCGTAAACGCTATATCTAGCCCGACTCTTGCTAAGCAAAATCCCCGACGGATTTCACGTCACGCAAGATCGAGGACCACACAGCAATGAACCCTACGCGTCTCCGCCGGCCCCTGGCCGCGCTGGTATTGGGCGGTACAGCAGCATTCCTCGGGGCCGTGACTTCAGCCCACGCGTTCTCGAACCCGCCCATCCAGGTGGCGCAGGGCATCGAGTACATGTGCGGCGGCGCCGCCAAGGACGAAGCCGCGTTCATGGAAATGGTGTCGCCGCGCTGGGCCGCGACCATCGATTTCGGCGTCAGCGACGGCAAGGGGACAGGGGTGCCCGGCTTTCCCGCCAAGGCCCTTATTGAAGTACGCCAGAAATACACCGGCCAGGTCGTGATGGACGTGCAGTCGCAAGGCCCCTATATGCTGGCGCGCCTCAATCCGGGCGCCTATGACGTGAACGTGACGCTCGGCGGCCTCACGCTGACGCAGTCGCTGGTGGTGATTGCCGGCATGCCGGCGCGTGCGTCGTTCGTGTGGCCCTCGAATTTCGACATGGCCTCGATCGCGCCTTCGTTGCCACAGGCGCTGGCGCAGACGTCCACCGCCCGCTGAGCTTTTTTCCGGTCAGCCTTTCCTAAGCCGCGAACCGCACAGTGACGTCGTGGCTTCTCGCCACGACGACAAGGAAAGGATTCAGACCATGGGCACCCGTTTTCCATCATCGCGCGCGATGCGGCCGCTGGCGGCCGCCCTGTTCTGCGCCGCCGTTGTGCTCGGCGCGCTTTCGCCCGCGCAGGCGGCGGTGAACCCGCCGATCTACATGGCGCACGGTGTCGAATACATGAGCGGCGGCATCGGCAGCGACGAGGCCCGGCTGATGGAGACGGTGTCGCCGCGCTGGCCCGCCACCTTCGAATTCGCGGTCAAGGACAGCAAGGGCGCCGACTTCGCGGCCAACGTGCACGTGACGGTGCGCGACAGCAGCGGCACCGCACTGCTCGACAACGTGGTGTCGGGCGGCCCGTTCATGGTGGCGCGCCTCGATCCGGGCACCTATGAGGTCGAGGCCCGCATCGGCAGCCAGGTGCTGAAGCAGCAGCTGCACGTGCTGCAGGGCGCACCGGCCAAGGCGAGCTTCATCTGGCCGGCAGGCACCGACATGGCTTCGGCCGGCACGCGCACGGTGCAGTAACACGGCGAAAGTGGGCGCCGGCACCGCGGCGGACCGGTACCGTTCTTGTGGGTCCGGCAGAGCCATGAAGCCTGCTATCCGGGCGCATTGCGCTATAGAAAAAATAGCTATCGCCGCACTTCCCGGCGCCTTGAATGCGCGGCATGCGCCTTGCAGATGAGGTGTCCCGGGCAGTGCCCGATCCCATTGCCCCGATGCCGATCCGTCCCCTGAGCGCCCTGACCGCGCTGTTGCACGTCTATATCGCGCTGCGCCTGCTGCCCGCGCTGGCCGTGCTCACGCCCGCGTGGCCGCTGGCGCTGTTCGCGCTCGCGGTGTCCGCGGTCACGATTCCGCTGCCTTTCGTGTCGCGCCGCATCGGGCGCGATGCCGCCACGGGCGATGTGCTCAAGTGGATCGGCCTGATCGGCATGGGCTGGTTCTCGTCGATGTTCGTGCTCACGCTGCTGCGCGACGCTGGCCTGCTGCTCGCCTGGCTCGCAAGCGCGTTGGGCGGTGTGCCGGTGCAGTGGAATGTGCTGCAGCCATGGAGCGCGCTGGCCGTGCTGGCGATGGCCACGGCCACGTCGGCGATCGGTTTCCTCAATGCGCGCCGCACGGCCGGCGTGAAGCGGGTGGACGTGCCCATCCGCGGCCTGCCGCAGGCACTCGAAGGCTTCACGATCGCGCAGCTCAGCGACATCCACGTGGGTCCGACGATCCGGAACGCGTACATCCAGCGCATCGTCGATGCGGTGAATCGCCTGGGCGCGGACGCCATCGCGATCACCGGCGACCTGGTCGACGGCACAGTGCCGGAACTGCGCGAGCACATCGCGCCGCTGGCCGGTCTGCGTGCGCGCCACGGCACCTTCGTGGTCACGGGCAACCACGAGTACTACGCGGGCGCGCATGCCTGGATCGACGAGCTGCGCCGGCTCGGCCTGAAGGTGCTGCTCAACGAGCACGTGGTGCTGCAGACGCGCAATGTGCGCGGCGCGCAGACCGATGAAGAGCTCTTCGAAAGCGCGCTCGTACTCGCCGGCGTGACCGACTTCACTGCCGGGCACTTCGACGCGGCGCACGCCAGCGATCCGCACCTGGCGCTGCACGACGCGCCGCCGCTGGTGCACACGCGCGTGCTGCTTGCGCACCAGCCGCGCAGCGCGCCGCTGGCTGCGGCGGCCGGCTACCAGCTGCAGCTGTCTGGCCACACGCACGGCGGCCAGTTCTTTCCCTGGAACCTGTTCGTGCCGATGCAGCAGCCTTTCACGGCCGGCCTGCACCGGCTGCAGGACATGTGGGTGTACGTGAGCCGGGGCACCGGCTACTGGGGCCCGCCGAAGCGCTTTGGCGCGCCTTCCGAAATCACGCTGCTGACGCTGGTGCCGGCGAAGTCCTGAAGAGCCTGCTCAGGATTCGAGTTCGGCCAGCCGGCGTGCGTTGGAGGTAGCCGCCGCGTGGATCGGCTCCAGGCCCTCGCGTGCGATGCGCGCCGCGATTTCCGGCAGCTGGCTCGCGGCATCGACCGTGCCCGCGGCCGATTGCACGAACGCATCGCCATGCGCGGCCGCCTGGGCCGGCGTGACGCTGCCCGCCAGCAAGAAGAAGGCCGTCGTGCCCTGGACCCATTGCTGCAGCACCCGGCTGGCGAGCGAGAAATGGCTGCTGTGCCACTGCTTCGCCATCGCGATGCCAGCCTCGTTTGCAGCCGCCAGCTTTTCCTGCCCCATGAGCTGGAATTCCGCGAGGTCGGCCGCACTGGGCGTGAGTCCGGCCTTGGCGATGCGCTCGGTGCGCATGCGGATCACGGAGCCGGACGACAGCAGCATCTCATGGGTCTTGAAGGCCAGGTCGAACCACTGCATGAGCGGATTGGCCAGGCGGGCGGCGGAGGTGAGGGAGGGCATGAGGGCAGTGCGCTGGAGGAGGTCGGACCACTATAGGCTTCGCCGGCCCGAAAATGCTGCAGTGCAACAAATCCGGCACTGCATTTTTATTGATCGGGTCCTACTTCCCGATGTGGAAATTACGTGCCGAGCGAATGCTGAACAGGGTTGAGATTGATGATGTCTTCCTGTTTCACGTCACGCGTCACGGGCCGCAGCATGAGATTTCGCGTCGCCACACCTCTTCGGGCCGCCCTGTTCGCGGCCCTTTCGGCCTTGCCGGGCGCGGCGGCCCATGCATTCGAAGACAGCGCAACGGGCATGTACGTCGAGGGAGGCCGCGCCCCGCACGGGCAAATGGGCAGCGCCGATTCAGCGACGGTGGGCATGACCTTCCCGTGGTCACCGCGCCAGCCGGTGCGCGAAGGCGCACTCTCGGGCTACTGGGATGTGTACCTGAGCAACTGGCATGCGCCGGCCCTCGGCAACGGCCCGCGCAACTACACGCAGATCGGCGCCATCTACACCTGGCGCTACCGCTTCGACCATGGCGACTCGCCCTGGTTTGCCGAAGGTGGCGTCGGCGGCAGCGTGATGGATCACGTCTACAGGACGCCCGACCGCAGCTTCAGCACCGCCTTCCAGTTCACCGAGGTGCTGGGCATCGGACGCAGCTTCGGCGAGCACGGCACGCATGAACTGTCGTTGCGCGTGCAGCACTTCTCGAATGGCGGCATCAAGAAGCCGAACCCGGGCGAGACCTTCGTCCGGCTGCGCTACGCCTACCGCTTCTAGCGCCCCGCCATCCCCGGCCGCTTCGCTCTCGCCTCCGTCACCAGATAGCCCAGCGCGGCCACCATCAGCGGCAGCAGGTAGTACAGGCCGCGATAAGCCAGCAGCGCGCCGAGCAGCTGGGCTTCCGGCACCTCGTGCGACAGCAGCGCCACGAACACCGCCTCGAGCACGCCGAGCCCCGCCGGCACGTGCGTGACGACTCCGGCCACCGCCGCCACCAGCAGCACCGCGAGCACCTGCGGATAGCCGACCTGACCCTGCAGCAGGAACCAGATCACGCCGCCGATCAGCGACCAGTTGGTGCACGACATGGCGAGCTGCAGCAGCGCCATGGCCAGCCCCGGGATCCTGAACGCATGGCCGCGCACGCGCCAGACGCGCCCCTTCGCCGCTGCGCACAGCACCAGGTAGGCCAGGGCCACCATCAGCAGCACCGCGCCGAGCATGCGCAGGTCCTCGTGGTCGATTTTCCAGCCGGGCGGCAGCCTCATCGGCCAGAAAAGGAATGCTGCGCCGGCCACCACGAGGTAGCCGAGCCAGTTGGTCAGCATGCTGAAGCCGAGCACGCGAGTGATGGTCTCGTTCGCGAGGCCCAGGCGCGAATAGAGCCGGTAGCGGAAGGCCACGCCGCCCACCAGCGACCCGAGGTTGAGGTTGAAGGCGTAGCTGATGAAAGTCACGCCCATCACCGTGCCCGTGCCGAGCCGGTGCCGCGTCAGGTGCCGGCCCAGCAGGTCGTAGGTGCTGTAGAGCGCGAAGCTGCTTGCCGCCAGCACGCCGGCCGCAAGCAGCACGGCGGCAGGCAGCAAGCGGATCGCGTCGAACACCTCGTCCCAGTGGATGGTGCGCGCCTGCCGCACGAGCAGCCACGCGATCAGCGCGAAGAAGCCCCACGTCGCCGCGCGGCGAATCCAGGGCCACCAGCCGTGGTGGGAGAGAGCCATGGTGCTCATCGATTCGATGCGGCGCTTCCGCTCAGGCGGCTTCCGTCCGGGTGGCGCCGCCGGCCGGGTCACTGCGGCCGCTGCCGCGCCGGCTCGCGAGGTCGGTGGCCTCGGCCGGCGTCAGGCGCGGCGCGTGTCGCGGCAGGCGGCCCAGCAGGGCCGGGTACCAGCGCAGGATGTGGAAGACGAAGAAGCTGCGCACCAGCCGCCAGCCGCTCCATTCGCTGGCGAGATCGGCCGCCTCCACCTGTTTGCAGCTGTGCTGCATCAGCCGGTCCATGCGCTCCCACAGCACCTGGTTGAAGGCCGCGTCGCGCACGATCACGTTGGCCTCGAGGTTCAGCGACAGGCTCAGCGGGTCGAGGTTGCTCGACCCCACGGTGCTCCACCTGTCGTCCATGAGCGCGACCTTGCCATGCAGCGGACGGTCGCAGTATTCGTAGATGCGCACGCCGGCATGCAGCAGGTGGTGGTAGAGCATGCTCGCGGCAGTCTTGACGATCGGCATGTCGGGCTCGCCCTGCAGGACGAGCCGCACGTCCACGCCGCGCCGCGCCGCGCGCCGCAATTCCTTGATGAGCAGGTAGCCCGGAAAGAAATACGCATTGGCGATCACGATGCGCCTGCGCGCCGCGCGGATGGCCGCACGGTACTGCCGCTCGATGTCGTTGGTGTGGCGCCGGTTGTCGCGCGTGACGAACATCGCATCGGCCTCGCCGGCGCGGACCTGGTTCACGGGCGGCGCCAACTTCAGCCGGCGGCGGAACCAGCTCGCGCCCTTGCCGCCGAGCGCGATGGCGCGCAGCACGAACTGGTGGATCTCTCCCACGATCGGGCCCGCGAGTTCCACCGCATAGTCCTGCTTGGCCTTGGGTCCGAAATCGAGCAGGTGGTCCGCCGAATAGTTGATGCCGCCGACGAAGGCGCGCTCGCCGTCGACCACCACGATCTTGCGGTGCATGCGGCGGAACACGTTCAGCCGCTGGCCCATGAAGCGCTGACCCGGATCGAACACCCGCACCTTCACGCCGGCCGATGTCAGGCCCTCGATGAACTCGCGCGAGAGATCCGGCGAACCGAAGCCGTCGATCATCAGGTCGATCTTCACGCCACGCTGCGCCGCCTCGCGCATGGCGGCGTGCAGCTGCAGGCCGACCTTGTCCTCGAACAGGATGAAGGTCTCGGCGATCACCTCGCGCCGTGCCTTGCGGATGGCGTCGAACACGCGCGGGAAGAACTGCTCGCCGTTCTCCAGCAACTCGATGCGGTTGCCGCCGGTCCAGTGGTTGTTGTTCCCGCTGCTCATGGCTCGCGCGCTCACTGCGCTCACAGGTCGATATCCGCCACCAGCGGGGCGTGGTCCGACAGGTGCGACCACGGCCGGCGCGGCAGCACCACGGGCGCGTGCGCGCCGGCATTGCGCACGTAGATGCGGTCCAGCGGCAGCACGGGGAAGCGGGCGGGAAAGGTCCTGGCCGCGCGGCCGTTGGCATGCACGAACACTTCGCGCAGAGCGGCGCCTTTTTCCAGGATCTCGTGCGCGCGGCCGCGCCAGTCGTTGAAGTCGCCCGCCACGATCAGCGGCGCGTCGGCCGGCACCTCGTCGCGCACGATGTGGCAGAGCAGCTCGAGCTGCTGCTGCCGGTGCGCCTCGGCCAGCCCGAGGTGGGCGCAGACCGCGTGCACGTCGACGACACGGCCCGGCAGCCGCAGCACGCAATGCAGCAGCCCGCGCTTCTCGGGACCGCTCACGGACACGTCGTGGTTGCGGAAATGCACGATCGGGAATTTCGAGAGCAGCGCATTGCCGTGGTGGCCTTTCGGATACACCGCATTGCGCCCGTAGGCGAACTGCGGCCACATGGTGTCGGCCAGGAATTCGTAGTGCGGCGCTTCGGGCCAGTTGCTCACCCTGCGCGAATGGCGCGAATGGGTGCCGAGCACTTCCTGCAGGAACACCACGTCGGCGCCCACGGTGCGCACCGCGTCGCGCAGCTCCGGCAGGATGAACCTGCGGTTGAGCGCGGTGAAGCCCTTGTGGGTGTTCACCGTCATGACCTTGAGCGAGGTCGGCGAGGCCTGCGCGGACGCCGCGGCGTCTGGAATGGGAGAGGAGGACATCGTTGTGCAAGTTGTACGTTGCCGCGCCCCTCCTGACTGTAGGAACTCGCCACCTCCTTCCGCCCCCTTTCACGCGTGGGCGGCCGGCTCCTACAGGCAGGCCTGCCGCACCCCCACACGGTGGGAATTTCGCTGCCTCTACGGTGATTTTCGAGGGCTCGGAAAGCAGCCCGCGTTTCATCCTCGACACCGACACAAAGCCACAAGGAGCACATCGATGAAGCAAATCACTTTTCACGCCACGGTTCTCGCCGCGTTGCTGGGCATGGCCGGCATCGCGTCGGCACAGGCCACGTCCATTCCCGCCCAGCCCGCCCCGTCGGTGGGCGGCGAAGCCAGCACCATGACGCCTGCCGGCGTTGCAAATCCGCCGCAGCGCCCCGACGCCTCGATGCCCATATCGCGCGAGGCGGTGAAGGCCGAGGCCCGTGTGCAAAACCGCAACAATGCCAACAGCGTGGTGCCCAAGGGCGAGGCGTCCACCACCGTCAACCACCAGCCCAACGCCATGCCGCAGCCGACCGGCGAGATGTCCCGCGCGGAGGTCAGCCAGACGGGGCGCAAGGTCAAGCCGCAGTTCGGCCAGAAGGGCGAACGCCCCGACGTGGTGACCAATCCGACGGACAAGACGGGCACGCCGCAGTAAAACCCGCCCGTCGATGAAAAAAGCCCGCAGCGCTTTCGCGTTGCGGGCTTTCATTCGATGGCGCCGTCACCGGCGCAGCGGGTGTGGATCAGCCCTTGGCAGGTGCCGGCGCACCGCGCTGGCCTTCATGGCCGCGATGGCCGTCGTGGTCACCCCGGTGGCCGCCGAAGTGCACGGTCTCGGCGTCGAAGGTCTTCTGCTGCTCGGGCGTCAGCGCGGCGTAGAAAGTCTTCGTGGCTTCGGCGCGCTTGGCGAACATCGCGCTGCGTTCGGCACGGCGAGCCTCCATGCGCTCCAGGCGCTGCGGCGTGGTCAGCTTGGCGAACTCGGCACGGTCCATGTGCGGACGCGGACCGCCGGGCGGCTGCGTCGCGGCGGTGAAGGTGCTCCATGCGCCTTCCTGGGCCGCGGTGAGCTTGAGCTTGTCCTTCAGGGCGGCAAGACGCTTGGTGCGGCGCTCCTGCATGCGCTCCATGCGCTGGGCGGGGTCCATGCGCTTGTGCTGCGCCTTGGGCGCCGCGGCGTTGTCGGCCTGGGCCACCGCGGCGGTGGGTGCGGCTGGGGTGGAGGCGGCCGGCGCTTGAGCGAACGCGCCCGAAGAGGCGAGGGCGGCCGAACCCAGCAGGCTGGCCCAGACGATGCGTTGGCGAAGAGAAATCATGAGAAGTGCTTCCTTTCGAAGAAGCCCGCCACCGATGGGCAGCAGGTGAGACGAAGTGTGGAAGCGCTCTGTATCGCCTCCGTTAGGCCGGCGTGAGCTTGCGTAAAGAATGATGTACAGCGAGCGCGAAAGCGGCCTGTGGCGTGACTTTTTACTTGGGCCGGGGCCGCTTCAGCCCGCGGTCTGGCACCTGCAGCCTGCCGGCGCGCAGGTCGCCGACCGCCCGGGCGACGGCGCGCGCCACGTTGCGCACTTCTTCCTGCACGTCGGCATCGGCATCGAGCGCGTCGTGGCTGGTGGCGTAGGGTTCGTAGTAGCCGATGTAGCGATCGAGCAGCGCCTGCGTGCCGGCGTCGACCAGCCCCATCCAGTCGAGCCAGTCGACGAGGCTTCGGCGCACGCTTTCCACGCCTGCCACGTCGCCGTGCACCACCACGCCGTAGACGCGGCCGTCGAGGTGCTTGGGATAGCCCCAGCCTTCGAGTTCGAGCGCCTTGGCTTCCTCGGGATTCTTGCCATGCGTGCTGGTGGGGTCCGGGTTGCCGCCGTCGGCGCAGACGAGGCGGTCGATCATGAGCTTCAGCGGACTCGCCGCCTGGTACCAGTGCGTGGGCGTGAGCAGGATCACGCCATGCGCGGACACCCAGCGTTCGTAGATCTCGTTCATCCAGTCGCCGGTCTGGCGCAGCGAATGGTTGGGATAGCAGCTGCAGGGCCAGTGGCACAGCGGCATGGCGGTGGAGACGCAGCCCTTGCAGGGGTGGATCTGCCGGCCGTATTCGGAAGCGAGCAGGCTCAGGTCGAGCAGGTCGGTCTCGATGCCGCTGCCGTCGAGCACCTCGCGCGCCAGTTCGGCCAGCCGCCATGTCTTGGAGACTTCGCCGGGGCAGGTGCCGTCGTTGCGCGGCGAGCCGTTCACCAGCAGCACGCGCGAAGGCGTCTGCGGCAGGCTCCAGGCGAGCTGCGCCGCGTCGATGCGGGCCTTGGCTTCGAGCCAGTCGACGGACAGTTCGTAGTCCGGGTCCGCATAGCCGGGCCCCGCCCTGCGGGTGACGGGCGCCTTGCGGCCTTGCTCATAAGCTTCCCAGGCGATGAGTTCGATGCGCCGCAGCGACTCGGCCTCGGCCTGGAAGGCCGGGTCCTGGAAGGGCTGCATGAAGCGTTCGTGGAACTGGGCGCGTTGCAGCGTGGCGGGCGCCTGTCCTTTTCGGATCGTGGTGGGCATGAGCGCAATCTAGGGGGCCCATGCGGTGGCCGGAACCCTGGCCGATGCCGACTTTCGGTAGGCGGGCGACTACAGGTTCAGCCCAGCTTGCCGTTCTGGAAGTCGTGCACCGCCTGCTGGACCTGCTCCTGCGTGTTCATCACGAAAGGGCCGTACTGCGCGATGGGCTCGTGCAGCGGCTTGCCGGCAATGAGCAGCGCACGCGCGGGGCTGTGGTTGGTCGCGCCGGCACGCAGCACCACGCCGTCGCTGCCCGCGTCGTTGGCCAGGATCGCCATGCGCCGCGTCGGGACTTCGCTGCCCGCGATCCACAGCGATTCGCGGAACACGTAGACCAGCGCGTTGTGGTCGTGCGGCAGCGGCTGCGCGAACTCCGCGCCCGGCGGCAGCGTGACGTCGAGGTACAGCGGCTCGGTGTGCTCGCGCCGCACCGCACCCTCGATGCCATGGCTGGCGCCCGCGATCACGCGCACGTGCGCGCCGCCGGTGGTGGTGAATTCCGGGATCTCCTCGCTCTGGATGTCGCGATACCAGGGCTCGCGCATCTTGTCCCTGGCCGGCAGGTTGAGCCACAGCTGAAAGCCTTCCATCAGGCCTTCTTCCTGCTCGGGCAGTTCGCTGTGCACGAGGCCGCGGCCGGCGGTCATCCACTGCACGCCGCCGTTCTCCAGCAGGCCTTCGTGGCCGGCGCTGTCGCGGTGGCGCATGCGGCCGGCGATCATGTACGTGACGGTCTCGAATCCGCGGTGCGGATGGTTGGGAAAGCCGCCGATGTAGTCGCCCGGGTTGTCGCTGCCGAAGGCATCGAGCATCAGATAAGGGTCGAGCCGCTTCTGCAGCGGCTGCTGAAGCACGCGGGTGAGCTTGACGCCGTCGCCGTCGCTGGTGGAAACACCGGCCACGATGTGGTCGATGCCGCGCGGCGTGGCGACGGGATCGGTGGGATGGTTGGCGTGGTGGTTGGCGTTCGTCATCCGTCCATGGTGGCACTAACGCGCCCACCGCGCCACCCGCGGCCTGTCAGCGGGCGGCTTGACATGTCACGGCCACTGCTGGCGCTGCCAGTAGCAGTATTTCCACTGCGTTTCGAAGCCGGCGCGGCGATACAGCGACAGCGCCGCATGGTTTTGCGCATCGACCTGCAGGAACACCCGCTCGAAGCCACGTGCCGACGCGGCTTGCGCCAGCCCGGCCAGCACGCGCGCCGCCAGGCCCCGCCCCCGCTGCGCCCGCTCGGTGCGCATGCCGTGCACGCTGGCCCAGCCGTGCCCGAACGCCATCGCGCCCGCCGCCACCGTGCGGCCGCCTTCGCGCACGCTCGCATAGAGCGAGCCTTTGGCCCGCGACAGCATCCGCACGCGATGGGCCCCGTCCACCGGATCGAAGCCCTCGCCGAGGAACAGCGCCGACCAGGCGGCGTCGGGCGCGTGATCGACGTCGGCCAGCGCGCCGCCTGCGACCACCTGCCGCATGCGCTGCGCCGAGCCGACCTGCACGCAGGTCGGGCTGTCGTCGATGTAGTGGCGCCGCTCCAGCTCGGCGCGCAGGCCCTCGAAGCACGGTGCTTCGGCCAGCCGCAGCGCGGGCGTGACCTGGCGGCTGTCGTAGCGGTCCTCGATGCGGTCGAGCGTGCCGTGGTCGACCTCGCTGCGGTGCAGCGGCACGGCCGACCTGGCGCGTTTCACGGTGCCGCCGGCAAAGGGCAGCAGCCAGCCGTCGAGCTCCTCGGTCAGGTCGGGCGACACCGCCGCGATGGTGGCGCGCTCGATGGCTTCGATATCCGGGATGCCCAGGGGTGTGGTGTTCATTGTTTCGTGGCCTCCGGCGCCGTGAACTTCGCCGCGGCCACGCCCTTGAGCAGCGCTTCGCGCTGGTTCCGGCTGATCCCGCGGATACCCTCGGCAATCCACTTGATGCGGTCGGCGTCGACGTGGCCATCCTGCCGCCATTGTTCGAGCACGGCCTGCGGCTTGTGCAGCATGGCGGCGAGCCACACTGCCTGTGCCGGCTCGAGCGTGCGCGCGCTGCGCTTGAAGTAGCGGCGCGCCGCGGCCTCGGCGCCGCAGGCGTTGCCGCCCCACGGCGCGTTGTCCAGGTACAGCTGCAGGATGCGGGCCTTGCCCAGCGTCTGCTCCATCTCGACCGCGTAGAGCAGCTCGCGCAGCTTGCGCTCGGCGGTGCGGTCGCTGCCCGTCACCAGCAGCTTGGCCAGCTGCTGCGTGATCGTGCTGCCGCCGCGCCGGATCTGGCCGGGCTTCTGGTTGTTGTCGATCGACGCGAGGATCTCGGTCAGGTCGTAGCCGTTGTGGGTGAAGAAGCGCTGGTCTTCGGCGGCGATGACGGCACGCGCCAGCCAGCTGTCGTTGGCAAGCCTGGCCGACGGTCCGCAGCTGGTGCGCGCGTTGAGCATGGCCTCGGTGCCCAGCCCTTCGACGGTGAACTGGCTGATGACGGGCTGCACGGCGAAGGTGGCCTCGGGCAGTACGAGCTGGCCTCGCAGCGCGAGCGTGCCGCCGATGCGCGCGCGCTGCAGCTCGGGCAGCTGGGGCACCAGCACCGCGTACCAGCGCTCGATGGGCGCATCCTGCACGCTGGCGTTGAGCTGCAGGTTCTTCAGCGTGACCTTGCCGTCCCAATGGCCCTGCAGCCGGGTGGTGTCGGTGCTCTGGGGCGTGGCTTCGAAGGTGCCATTCAGCGTGTTGCCGTCGCGCTTCACGGTGGCGAGCAGGCGCTCGATCCTGATCGGCTGGGTGCCGAGCGCCGGCACGTCGGCGCTGCAAGGCGCGCATTGCATCTCCAGCAGCTCGCCGGCCGGCTTCCAGGCGAAGCGCACGGTGCCGAAGCGGGTGTCCAGCGAACGCCCGTCGAGATGCGGCGCGAACCACGGCGAGGTGGCCACGCGCACGGCCGTCGGAACGCCGATCTCGAAACTCAGCGGCCCCGCCTTCACCGTGGTGCTCCATTCGCCGGCGGCCGGCGCGAGCGCCAGCTTGGCTATCAGGAAGATAGCCACGCAGGCCGTAATGACCAGGGCCAGCAGGCCGAAAAGCACGAATCGCAGGGTCTTCTTCACAGGCACGTTCTCAGATCGGTCTCGCCACGGTGACAGCTTGCCACGGCCCATGGGATTGGCCGCTGGCCGCTGCCCAGTACCAGCTTGAAGTGTCTGTGAAAGCGGTGCCCCGGGCATCGACGATGCGCTCGCAAACGCGGATTTTTTGCGCTCCGTGCCGTTGCGCAACAAAACAGCGCCACAACCGTTCCTGCGCATCGCGTTCCAGGCGCGCCTGTTCGATGCGATAGCCCAGCGCGCGGTAGCAGTCCGCTGCCGGATGCAGCATGCGCGTGGGCTGCGTCACCTCGCGCATCACCAGCGTCTGCGTGCCGTCGGTCATGCGGCCGATGGCGCCGGGGAAGCGGTCGGCGAAACGCTGTTCCACGTCGCTCAGGGCCAGCGGGCGCAACGGAGCGCCGTCCCATTCACTCGGCCATTCACGCGGCACGGCGGCGGCGACCGGTTTGGCCGGCGTACGCACCGCCGCGGCGGCCGACCACAGCACGCACAGCAGCATTGCCAGCGCGAAGGCGGCCTTGTGGCCGATGCGATTGATGAAATGGTTCGCAAACCAGCGCTCAAAGAACGGTGTCGACATGGCGGCCTCCCTGGGTGGTGATCAGGCCCGGGATGGGCAGTTCGGCCGGTTCGGGCACGGGTCGTGCCGGCACCATGAGGCGGGCGATGGCGCCGCACACCACGGCCAGCACCAGCAGGCCCAGCGCGTTGTGCGCCCAGGGTGCGAGCGGATGGCCCGCGCCTTCCAAGGCGATCAGCACGCTGTTGCGCACGATGTTCCCGGCCAGCACGAGGAGGCTGACCATCGGCAGCCGGCGCAGGAAGGCCCGGTCGCTGCGCGACGCCCACAGCGCGACCGCGCAGGCCGTGAAGTAGCCGAGCCACACCATCTGCACGCCGGAGCAGGGCGCATCGACGACCACGAGCCGGCCGTCGACCACCAGGCTCGCTCCTTCACGCGCCACCTCGAAAGCGGGCGCAAGCAGCCAGCGGCTGGCCTCGGCCGTCACCACGCGCAGCGGATAGCCGGCATAGAACTGCAGCGACGACAGCAGCGGCAGCGCGAGCACCGACAGGCCGGCCACCGACAGCGCAGCCACGCGGCGCGGCAGGAAAGCGAGCAGCCCGCACGCCAGCGACAGCACGGCCACCAGCCCCGCCGCGAGCGGCGGCAGCGCGGGCATGAAGCCGAGCCCGGTGCGCAGCAGCGTCGCGAGCACGGTGCCCGCGCCCGCCAGCGCGAGCCAGCCCAGGCGCGGCGAGGCGCGCAGTTCGCGCCGGCGGCTCCAGGCCAGGGCGGCGAGCGCGACCAGCGCCAGCAGCCCCATCGGATCGTCGGAGCCGTCGCGCATGCGCTGCGCCATCCAGGCCCAGGTCGGCATCAGCGCGACGAGCTGCAGCCCGAGCCAGCCTGCGGCCGGCGTGCGGTCGATGTGGATGCCCCAATCCACGATGCGCGGGTGGCGGTGGGCGAGCGTTGCCAGAGACATTTTTTTCTTTCTCGATGGATCAGGCGGTAAGGCGGCGGGCGTCGTTGCGGCGCGCGCGGCGGCGCAGCATGGCCAGCATCGACAGCACGACGGCGATGGCGCCCAGCGATTCGGGCTCGGGCGTGCTCGGCACCTCGGCGCCCAGTGCAAGGTCGCTCACGCCTTGCGGCATCGGCAGCGGCTGGTTCACGTCCACGCTGTTCTGCGGCGCCGCATTGCGCACCACCTTGTCGACGGCGATGAAGCTCGTGTACTGCGTGAGCAGGCTGTACTTCAGGCCGAGTTCGGTAATGCGTTCCTTGAAGGCCACGCCGCCTTCCAGCGTTTCCTGGTCGCTCAGGCTCTGGATGCGGTGGCGGGCCCACAGCGTGCGCAGCGCGGCCGTGTCATGGCGGGCGCGCTCGTCGATGCGCACTTCCTGGCGGTAGGGCCCATTGGCGCTGCGGCCTTCGATGATCACGCGGCCCTTGGCTTCGCCGCGCCACTTGCCGAACACGATCACCGGGCGCTCGCCGAGCACGTCGGGCAGCGCCTGCGGCTCCACGTCGTACACGTCGAGCCCGCCGAAGGTGGCCTTCACGCTGGTGAGCACCGGCGCCTCGACCATGCGGCGAAAGCGCGCGGCCTGCTCGGGCGCCTGCACCGGGTCGGTGATGATGAAGGGCTCGCCCATGCCGGCGCGCGCAATGCCTTCCATCAGGCTGCGGTTGACCGACGAGCCGATGCCGAAGGCGAACACATTGGCCTTCGAGAGGTTGTTGCGCACCAGCTCGAAGGCTTCGCGCTCGACCGTCACGTAGCCGTCGGTCACCACCACCACGGTGCGCGACACGCTGTCTTCCTTCGGTTCGGCGTACACGCGCTTGAGCGCCGGAATGAGTTCAGTGCTGCCGCTGCCGCTGTAGTTCTGGATGGTGGCCAGCGCCTGCTCGATGTTGGCGCGCGTGGCCGGCACCGACTTCGGCGAGAGCATCCTGTTGCTGCCCGAGAACAGCAGCACGTTGAAGGTGTCGCTCGGCCGCAGGCCGCCGATCAGCCGTTCGAGCACCGTCTTCGCGGTGTCGAGCGGAAAGCCGTGCATCGAGCCCGAGATGTCGACCACGAAGATGTAGTCGCGCGGCGAAATCGCGCTGGCGGCCACGGCCTTGGGGGGCTCGACCATGGCGAGGAAGAAGTTCTCGGCGCTTCCATCCGAGTTTTGTCCCTGGCCCTTGTAGAGCATCAGGCCCGATTCGATTTTTTCACCCGCCAGGCGGTAGTCGAGCACGAAGTCGCGGTTGTCGGCGGGGCGGCCGTCGGCGGTGAGCACGATGTCGGCGTGCCGGTCTTCGTCGCTCTTCTTCACGTCGATGGCGTGCGTGGCCGAGCGGATTTCCTTCAGGCCCATCGGCGTGTCGATGCTGGCCTTGAGCTTGAAGCTGGTGTTGGGCGCCACGCCCGCGGCCAGCGTCGGTTGCGCGACCCATTTCGCTTGCGCGTTCTCCGACTGCGGGCTGTTGTAGCGCGGCCCGACCACTGTCGGGAACACGAACTGGTAGTTGCCCGACTGCGGCACCAGCAGCTCGGTGTAGCGCAGCTCCACCTTCACATCGTCGCCCGGCAGGATGTTGGCGACGTTCATCTGGAACACGTTGGGCAGGTGCTGCTCGAGCAGCGCGGCGGTCTTGCCTTCCTTCTTCGCCGTGTCGTACTCGATCTGTGCCTGCTGCTTCTCGCGGATCTGCGCGGTGATGAGCCGGTCGGCCAGGCGCACGTTGAGGCCGCTCACGGCGGCCTTGGTCGAGCCGGGAAACACGTATTTCGCCTCGATGGCGCGCTGGCCCTCGTTGCGGTAGGTCTGCGTGACCGTCACGTCGGCGATCACGCCCGAGATCTTCACCGAGACCTCGGTGCCCTTCAGGGGCAGGCGGTCGACCGAGGGATCGTCGCTCTTCACGAAGAAATAGGGGCTCTCGGTCTTCGGGCGCGCTCCGGCGGGCGCTTCCTGCGCATGCGCCGGGCGCACGCCCGTGGCGATGAAGCCCGCAGCCGCCAGGCTCACGGTGGCGAGCCAGAGCCAGCGGCCGGGACGTGGGGTGGTGTGGGCATCCATGGCGGGGTTCCTTGTCCGTGCGAACTTGCACAGCCGCAACTGTCGGCACCGCACGAGAAGGCAGTTGGAAGGCGCGTTGAAGTCGAACGGCGCCATCGGCCGCTGTGTGAAGTCTGTGTGAAGCGAGGCGGCGCGCACGCTTCACACGGCCTTCGGGTCGCGCGGCGAGCATCGCGGCTTCGCTACAGACGAGGAGAGAAGAAAATGCTTCAGTTGTTCAAGGCCGTGCTGAATTCCATGCTGGCCAAGGTCGCCGGCCTGTTGTTCCTGCTGCTGCTCCTGTGCATTCCGCTGGGGGAGATCCAATCGCTCAACCGCGCCCGCGGCGAGAGCCAGCGCGAAGCGGCCGACGAGCTCGCCGCCACCTATGCCGGGCGCCAGACGATGGTCGGCCCGCTGCTGCTGGTGCCGTACGTGGAGCGCTGGATGGAGCCGCTGCGCAACGCGCAAGGCAAGGTGATCGGCCAGGAGCCGCGCAGCAAGGAAATGGCCCACGTGGTGTTCCCGGACAAGCTGCACATCGAGGGCTCGATGGCGCCGCAGGAACGCTACCGCGGCATCTTCAGGATTCCGTTCTACACACTCAGCGCCACGCTCACCGGTGGCTTCGCTGCCTTCGACCCGAAGGCCGTGGCGCACAGCGAGGCCGATTCGAAGATCGAATTCAAGGCGCCCTTCATCGCCTTCAACGTGAGCGACCTGCGCGGCCTCGACGGTTCGCCAGCGATGACGATGGGCGGCGAGGCGCTGCGTTTCAGGCAGCGCGTGCCGGGCCTGGCCGATAGCGCCTGGTTTGCCGACGGCATCCACGCACCGGTCACGGGCGCGGCGCTCACCGCATGGCAGGCCGGTACGCCGGTTTCTTTCGACATGAAGCTCGGCCTGGTCGGGCAGGACACACTCGCCATCGCGCCCATCGCCGAGGAAACGACTGCGCACCTGCGTTCGCCCTGGGCGCACCCCAGCTTCGGCGGGCGTTTTCTCGCGGCCGAGCGCAGCGTGACGCCGCAGGGCTTCGACGCGCACTGGCGCGTGTCCTCGCTCGTGACTTCGGCGCGCGAACAGGTGCGCGCGGGTCTCTCGGCCCGCGGCGGTCCCGCCGACGACAACGCCGCCGCCGCAGTTGTTGCCACCGCCGCGCACCGCAACACAGGTCCGCTGCAGACCTTCGACGTGTCGCTCGCGCAGCCGATCAACGTCTATTCGATGAGCACGCGCGCCGGCAAGTACGGCGTGCTGTTCATCGGGCTGGTGCTGATGGCCGCCTTCATGTTCGAGCTGTTCCGCAAGCTGCGCCTGCACCCGATCCAGTACGGGCTGGTCGGCCTGTCGATCGCGCTGTTCTTCCTGCTGCTGCTCGCGCTCTCCGAGAAATTCGCGTTCTGGATGGCCTACGCGGGCGCCGCCGCGGCGAGCGTCGCCCTGCTGACCGTGTACTTCAGCACAGTCCTCGGAGGCTGGCGGCGCGGCCTGTCGTTCGGCGCCTTCGTTGCGCTGCTCTATGGCGCGCTCTACGGCCTGCTGGCTTCCGAAAGCAACGCGCTGCTGCTGGGTGCGCTGCTGATTTTCGGCATGCTGGCGGTGCTGATGCTGGTCACGCGCAAGGTCGACTGGTACGCGCTCTCTCGCCGCGTGGAACCGGCTTCGGTCGCGGCACCCGAAGCGCAGGCGCCATGAAGCTGCTGAGGGCGCGCGGCCGAAAACCGTTTCAAGACGTGTCGAAACATTCGGATGCCGCGATCATGCCGGGCCATGCCATCCTTGCGGAACTCGACGCCGAATATCCGGTCTCTTTCTCGCGCAAAATCGTGCAACAGGTGATTCGAGGCGAATGGGGCTGTCAGGGCCTGCTCGTCACCGACGATTTCACGATGGGCGCGGCCTGCAACCGCGGTCTCTGCGATGCCACCGTCCGCGCCCTTGGCGCCAGGGTGGACCTGTTGCCGATCGCCTTCGACCAAGACAAGTATTTCGATGCCATGCATTGCGCGCAGCAGGCGGCGCAGTGCGGCGCGCTCGACCTCTCGATGCTGGAACGCAGCAGCGCGCGGCGGCTCCAACCTTTCGCCAGCCAGTAGCCAATTCCTATGTTCAAACGCTCAAGCCCCCAACCTTCCGACGACGACAGCGCGGCGCCGGTCGATCCCCGCCACCGCTGGAAACGCATTGCCGGCTGGGGCGCCATCGGGGTGGGCTCCGGCGCGCTCGTGGTGCTGGTCGCGGCCATCGTCGCGGTGGTTGCCATCTACCCGAAGCTGCCCGATGTCTCGGAGCTTTCCGACTACCGCCCCAAGCTGCCGCTGCGCGTGTACTCGACCGAGGGCCAGCTGATCGGCGAGTTCGGTGAAGAGCGCCGCAACCTCACGCCCTTCGCCAGCATTCCGAAGGTCATGAAGGACGCTGTGCTGGCCGTGGAAGACGCGCGCTTCTACGACCACGGCGGGGTGGACTACAAGGGCTTCCTGCGCGCCGCGGTCGCCAGCCTGAAGGGTGGCCGCAAGCAGGGCGCATCGACCATCACGATGCAGGTGGCGCGCAACGTCTACCTGAGCTCCGAGCGGACGATGAGCCGCAAGACCTACGAGATCCTGCTGGCGCTGCGGCTCGAACGGCAGCTCACCAAGGACCAGATCCTCGAGATCTACCTGAACCAGATCTACCTCGGCAACCGTGCCTACGGCTTTGCCGCCGCCGCCGAAACCTACTTCGGCAAGCCGCTGCAGAACGTCACCGTCGCCGAAGCCGCGATGCTGGCCGGCCTGCCGAAGGCGCCCGGCGCCAACAACCCGGTGGCCAATCCGCGCCGCGCGCGGGCGCGCCAGCTGTATGTGATCGACCGCATGCACGAAACCGGCTTCATCACCGCCGAGCAGGCCGCCGAAGCCAAGAAGGAAGAACTCCACCTGCGCGACGCCGGCGACCCGAACCGCCTGCATGCCGAATACGTGGCCGAGACGGTGCGCCAGATGATGTACGCGCAGTACGGCGACAGCATCTACACCAGCGGCATGAAGGTCTACACCTCGCTCGTGGCGGCCGACCAGGCCGCGGCCTACCGGTCGCTGCGCAAGGGCATCATGGACTACGAACGGCGCCAGCCTTATCGCGGCCCGGAGAAGTTCGTCGACCTGCCGACCGAGCAGAAGGAAGTCGACGAGGCCGTGGACGACGCGCTCGCCGAGCATCCCGACAACGGCGACGTGGTGGCTGCCGTGGTGCTCGACGCGAACGCCAAGGAAATCAGCGCCGTGCGCGCCAATGGCGAAACCATCCAGATTACTGGCGATGGCCTGAAGCCCGCGCAGTCCGGCCTTGCCGCGAAGGCGCCGCCCAACATCAAGATCCGCCGCGGCGCCGTGATCCGCGTGGCGAAGACGCCGAAGAACACGTGGGAAATCACGCAGCTGCCGGAAGTCGAAGGCGCCTTCATCGGCATGGACCCGCGCAGCGGCGCCATCAAGGCGCTGGTGGGCGGTTTCGATTTCGGCAAGAACAAGTTCAACCACGTCACGCAGGCCTGGCGCCAGCCGGGCTCGAGCTTCAAGCCCTTCATCTATTCGGCCGCACTCGAAAAGGGCTTCACGCCCGCCACCGTGGTGAACGACGCGCCGCTGTACTTCGATGCCGCCGCCAACGGCGGCCAGCCGTGGGAGCCGAAGAACTTCGAGGGCACCTACGAAGGCCCGATGCCGCTGCGCACCGCGCTGATGAAATCGAAGAACCTCGTCACGCTGCGCGTGCTGCAGTCGATCGGCGCGCCCTATGCGCAGGACTGGGTCACCAAGTTCGGCTTCGACAAGGACAAGCATCCCGCCAACCTGCCGATGGGCCTGGGTGCCGGTTCCGTCACGCCGATGCAGATGGCGGTGGGCTACTCCGTGTTCGCCAACGGCGGCTATCGCGTCAATCCGTACCTCGTCACGCGCGTCACCGACCTGAGGGACAAGGTCATCATGGAAACCGAAGCGCCGGTGCTCGACGAAACACGCCGCGCCATTCCGCAGCGCAACGCTTTCATCATGGACTCGCTGCTGCAGAGCGTGGTGAAGAGCGGCACCGGCTTCAAGGCCCACCAGGCGCTGAAGCGCGACGACCTCTATGGCAAGACCGGCACCACCAATGATTCCTTCGACACCTGGTTCGCGGGTTTCCAGCCGACCATGGTCGGCATCGCGTGGATCGGCTACGACACGCCGCGCCAACTCGGCGTGCGCGGCGAAACCGGCGGCAGCCTGAGCCTGCCGATCTGGATCGGCTACATGCAGACAGCACTGCAGGGCGTGCCCGTGACGCAGCCGGCCGAACCGGCGGGCGTGGTGAACGTCGACGGCGAGTGGTACTTCGACGATTTCACGCCGGGCCACAGCGTGGCGAGCCTGGGCCTGGAGAACAGCGAGACGCCGCCACCGCCGGCCGAAGAACTCACGGGTGCGCCAATCGGGGCACCGCCGCCGCCCGAAGAGCGCAACAAGATCCTCGATTTCTTCCGCTAGAAGTCGAAGCGGAAAAAGCGAAGGCGGGTCGCGGTGCCTACACTCGGTGCTGCTTCCCGCCTTCTCTTTTTTTCTCCACGCATACATGGAAATTCTTACTCTGGTGGCGCTTTTTGCCGCCGGCTTCTACATCCTCAAGTCCAGGGAACAGCGCCTGCGCATCGCGCTGCTGGCCAGCCACCTCGGCCGCCACCAGATCGAGAAGCTGATGGAAAGCCTCACCTCCGGCTACATGCGCTGCCTCGGCGAAGACGACGCCGAGCGCCGCCAGCAGATCTGGCACTTGCTGGACGCCACCGAGGAAAAGCTCTCCGCCCAGCTCGACAGCTTCGCCGCCGAGTTCTCGCGCTTGCCCGAAGCTGTCACGCGCGTAAGCAAACTGCCGGTTGCCATTCCGATGTTCACCCACTTCTTTCCGGCCGCGACCTTCGACATGCGGCAGGCCCTGCTGATCCACGCGAGCGGCATCGCCGGCGTCATGCGCAACGAAGCCGGCCGTACGCCCAAGTCGAAGGCCTTCACCATGTCGGCCGAGCTGTTCCTGATGCAGCACACCTGCCACTGGTACTGCCGCTCGAAGACGGTGGCGTCGGCACGCATGATCGCGCAGCACCAGACGCAATATCTGCAGGCGCTCGGGGCGGTGAGCCCGGAGACGCGCCGTGCGTACAGCGCGCTGATCGGCCGTCCCGCGGCTCAATGATTTGACAACAGCGGCAGCGTGAGCGTCGCCACGGCCCCGCCGCGCGACGCATTGCCGAGCTCGATGCGGCCGCGGTGCAATGCCGCGATCTCCTTCACGAACGCCAGCCCCAGCCCCGTGCTCTTCTTCTGGCTGTGCGGCCTGGCGAGCGAATAGAACTTCTCGAAGACCTTTTCCTGCGCGTACTCCGGAATGCCCGGACCGCGGTCGCGCACGCTCACACGGGCGAGCTTCGACGTGGTTTCCAGCGTGAGCAGCACTTCGCTGTCGCGCGGTGAAAAATCGATGGCGTTGTCCAGCAGGTTGCTGATCGCGCGGCGCAGCAGGAACGGGTCGCCTTCCGTGCGGGCTTCGTCGCGGATGTTCACGAGCAACTTGATGTTGCGCCTTGCAGCCGCTGGCTGCGCGCTGATGGCGATGTCGTCGATCAGCGAAGCCAGCGCCACCGGCTCGGTGCGGTCCAGCGTGCGCCGCGTCTCGAGCGCAGTGAGCTCCATCATGCGGTCGACGATTTCCTGGATGCGTTGCGTCTCGCCTTCGATATTCTTCAGGAAGCGTTCGCGCTCGGCATGCGGCATCGACGGCTCCTGCAGCAGCTCGGCCGCGCCGCGGATGGCGGAGAGCGGACTCTTCACCTCGTGCGTGAAGGTCTGCACGTAGTCGGCCACGTAGTTGCGGCCGGTCAGCGCGTCGCGCATCTCGCTGAAGCCGGTACGCACGCCGTCGACCGCGCGCCGCGCCATGCGCGCCAGGCTCAGGCTGCGCTGTGCGCGCACCCAGGTCCAGTAGTCGCGGATCAGGCCGAAGGGGCGCACCAGCCACACAGAAACGATGAGCGTGAGCAGCAGCAGTGCGAGCGCCGAACCGACGCCGACCCAGATGGTGCGCATGCGTGCGTCTTCCACGAACTGGCCGAAGCTCTGCACCGGCTTGCCGACGCTGACCATGCCGACGATCTCGTTGTTCCAGCGAATGGGCGCGCCCACGTACATGACCGAAGTGCGCGGATCGCCATCGACGTCGCGCGAAGTGCGTGCGCCGTACAGGCCGGCGAGCGTGCGGCTCACGTCGCTCCACTGCGAATAGTCGGCGCCAAGATGCCTGCCGAGCGAATCGAACATCACGCGCCCGCTGCGGTCGGTGACGTAGACGCGCAGCTCGACGCGGCTCTTGTGCAGGTTGTAGATCTGCGCCGAGAACTCGCGCGCGTAGACGGTGCGGAACAGCGGCTCGAGCCGTGCGGTGTTGATGGCCCCGGCAATCACATCCTGCTCGACCAGGCTTGCCATGAACTGGGAGGTCTCGACCAGCGATTCCTCGGCCGACTCGCGGTAGCGCGGATCGATGTCGGAAACAACGCGATAGAGGAGGAAGGCGATGCCCGCCGTGTAGATCAGCAGGATGCCGATGAAGATGCGCGTGCGTCTTGTCACGACGCCTTGGTCGGCAGTTCTTCGTTCAGTGCGTAGCCGGTGCCGCGCAGCGTGCGGATCGGCTCGACTTCGGGCGCGATCGCCTTGAGCTTGGCGCGCAGGGTCTTGATGTGCGCGTCGACCGTCCGGTCGAAGCTGTCGCTGGAATCGTCCCAGACCAGTTCGAGCAGTTCGTCGCGCGTGAAGACGCGCCCCGGGCGCTGCACCAGCAGTCTCAGCAGGCCGTATTCGTAGCGCGAGAGCTCGAGCACGCGGCCGTAATAGCGGATCTGCATGCGCTCGTGGTCGAGCGAGAAGGGCATTGCGGGTGCTTGAGGGCTCTCAGGAGGCGTCTGGGCCGGAATTTGATGGGGCACCCCATGGTTTGCAACCGCGGCTGTTGCCGGGGCTCCTGCGCCGTTTCTCGCGCTGCGCCGCAGGATGGTCCGCACGCGGGCGACGAGTTCGCGCGGCGAGAACGGCTTGGCGATGTAGTCGTCCGCGCCCAGTTCGAGGCCCACCACGCGGTCTATTTCGTCGCTGCGGGCGGTCAGGAACACCATCGGCACCTCCGGGCCGCCCATGGCCTGGTTCAGCGCCTGGAGGCGCTTGAAGAGCTCGAAACCGTTGAGATCGGGCAACCCGATGTCCAGGATGGCCAGGGCCGGCGCCTCCTGCGCGAACTGGGCAATGGCTTCCTCAGCCGTGGCACACCACACCGGCGTGAATCCGTCGCTTTTCAGGACGTACTGCAACGTGTCGGCGATGCCCGATTCGTCTTCGGCGATCAGGATCCGGGGTTTGAAGCTCATCCGCGAATGTTAGCGAGGGGAACGCGCCGGGAGGACCGGTTTGGACCGGAGGCGCCGTGGACCGGCGCGGCCGTTCGCGGCTTTTTTTTCGGGCGCAGCTTTCCCCTTTCCCATCTTCTTATTCTTCTTATTCAAATTAGTAGTAGTAGATAAGGGTCGCCCACTTCTGTGGACATGCCGCTTTTTTCGTTATGCGACAAGCACTTGTCATACCTCTGTCACTGTGCGCAGCCGCGCTTCGGGTTTGTACCCGGCATATGAACAACATGGGGTACCCGCTCCGGCCTGTGGATAACCGATGCCTTGTTCAAAAAATGTCCCCAGAGTTGTCCTTTGACGCACCCCGGAAAATCTGCGAAAGGCGGTTTCCGGCGCGAGAAATCCATTGCTGAAAATTTGGGCAAACTGTTTATTTCCCTTGTAAATCAATGACTTGCCGAACCACTACACAGAAGTGCCGACGTTATCCACAGAGTTGCCCAAGGTTTGTGGGGAGAACCGGCGGCGGAACCTTCGCCAGCCATGGCGACCGAACCGGATCCTTCATATTGCGAAATTTCGTACAAATGACACCTTCAGAAACAAAGTCGATAGTTACCCTGTCGCTGCTGGCTGCCTTTGTCGACGGCGAGAAGCACGAGCGCGAGCGCGCCGAGATCAAGCGGATTGCCGAGGGCCTGTCGCAGGCCGACGGCCTGAACCTGCCGACGCTCTACCAGGACGTGCTGATGAAGCGCGTGTCGCTGGCTTCGGTGGCCGGGGAGCTGAAAAGCACCGAGTCGAGGCAGCTGGCCTACGAGATGGCGGTGTGCGTGTGCGATGCCGACGGCACGCAGTCGGAGGCCGAGCGGATGTTCCTGGCGGACGTGCGAACTTCGCTGGGGCTGGATGCTTCGGCGGCCGCGTTCTCGCAGCGCGCGGAAGACATCGCGGCGGTGCCGGTGGCTACGGCCGCTGGGGGCAGTGCCGTGGCGGCGCCCGGTACGCCGGACAGCGCCGAGCTCGACAAATCGATCCTCAATGCCGCCATCCTCAACGGCGCGCTGGAACTGCTGCCCGAGACGCTCTCGACCATGGCGATCATTCCGTTGCAGATGAAGCTGGTCTACCGCATCGGCCAGTCGTACGGCTACCAGCTCGACAGCGGTCACGTGAAGGATTTCCTGGCGACTGTCGGCGTGGGCCTGACCTCGCAGTACCTGGAGCAGGCCGGTCGCAAGCTCCTCGGCGGATTGCTCGGCAAGGCCGGCGGTGGCTTGCTGCGCGGGCTGGGCAACCAGGCCGTGAGCTCGGGGATGAGCTTCGCCTCGACCTATGCACTGGGCCATGTGGCCAAGCGCTACTATGCCGGCGGCCGGACCTTTTCGACGCAGATGCTGAAGGACGCGTTCTCGGGCGTGGTGAAGGAAGGGCAGAGCCTGCAGACGCAGTACCTGCCGGCGATCCAGGAAAAGGCCCGCACGCTGGATGTGGGCAAGGTTCTTTCGCTGGTGCGGGGCGCCTGATCTAGACCTTGCTCAGGTCATCGAGGATGGGGCAATCCGGTCTGGCGTCGCCGTGGCAGCAGTGCACCAGGTGGGCCAACGTGTTGCGCATGGATTGCATGTCCGCAATGCGCTGCTCAAGTTCGCCGAGGTGCTTCTCGGCGATGCGCTTCACGCTGGCGCTCGTGCGTCGGCGGTTGTGCCACAGCCCGACGAGTTCGGCGATTTCTTCCATTGAAAACCCGAGGTCGCGCGAGCGCTTGATGAAGCGCAGCGTGTGGATGTCGGCATCGCCGTATTGGCGATAGCCGCTTTCGGTGCGCGCCACCGCCGGCAGCAGGCCCAGCCCTTCGTAGTGGCGGACCATGCGGGCCGACACGCCGGAGCGCTGCGCCGCTTCGCCGATGGCGACGTGGCCCGCGCTCATTGAACGGCGTAGCCCGCGTTCTCGATCGCGGCGACGATGTCCTTGCGCGGCTGTTCGCTCAGCACGTCGACATGGCCGGTCTCGAGGTCGACCGTGACCTGTGCTTCGGGGTCCACCGTTTGCACCGCGTTCTGCACCGCGCTCACGCAGTGGCCGCAGCTCATGCCCGTGACCTGGAATTTCTGGCTCATCGTGATGGCTCCTTGGAAGTGATGGAAGTATGTGAGACGCAAGTTTGAACCCTCTCACGATGTCAATGTCCAGCAAAGGGACACTGGATCTGCCACTTGACCTTGCCATCGTGTGAGGCTTTAGCCTCGGGACATGGAAAATCTGCAATCTCCTCCAATGACGCTGGACCTCTCGGTCGGCGGCATGACCTGCGCCTCGTGCGTGATGCGCGTCGAGCGCGCGCTCAAGAATGTGCCGGGCGTGCAGGACGTGAGCGTGAATCTCGCGACCGAGTCGGCCCGCGTGGTCACGAGCGGCAACGAAGGCATGGACGTTCGCCTGCGCCGCGCCGTGCGCGCCGCCGGCTACGAACCGCGGGCGGCAAGCACCGCGGCCGACGAAGCCGCTGCGCTGTCGCCCTGGCACGGTTTCGGCCCGGTCGCTGTGGGCCTGGCACTGTCGATCCCATTGCTGGCGCCCATGCTCGGTGATCCTTTCGGGCAGGACTGGATGCTGCCGCCATGGTTGCAGCTGCTGCTCGCGACACCGGTGCAGTTCTGGCTGGGCGCACGCTTCTATCGCGCTGGCTGGCATGCGGCGAAAGCGCGCACCGGCAACATGGACCTGCTGGTGGCTCTCGGCACCAGCGCGGCCTTCGGCCTGTCGCTCTGGCTCTGGTGGCGCGTGGCGACCGGCGAGCATGCGGGCCATGGCGAGATGCCGCACCTGTACTTCGAGGCTTCGGCGGTGGTGATCACGCTGGTGCTGCTCGGTAAGTGGCTGGAGGCGCGCGCCAAGCGCCAGGCCACGTCAGCGATCCGCGCGTTGCAGCAGCTGCGGCCCGAAGTGGCGCACCTGGTGGGCGCGCGCGGCAAGGAAAGCGACGTGCCGCTGGCCGAGGTGATGGTGGGCGACCGCCTCGCGGTGCGGCCCGGCGAGCGCGTGCCGGCCGACGCACGGGTGATCGAAGGGCAGTCCGAAGTCGATGAATCGATGCTCACCGGCGAGCCGCTGCCGGTGGCCAAGGGACCGGGCGATGCGTTGACCGGCGGCGCCGTCAATGGCGACGGGCGCATGGTCATCGAAGTGAGCGCGGTCGGCGCCGAGAGCGTGCTCGCGCGCATCATCCGGCTGGTCGAAGATGCACAGGCTGCGAAGGCGCCGATCCAGCGGCTGGTGGACAAGGTGGCGGCCGTGTTCGTGCCGGTGGTGCTGGTGATTGCGCTCGTCACGTTCGCTGGCTGGATGATGGCGGGCGCAGGCATCGAGACCGCATTGATCCACGCCGTGGCCGTGCTCGTCATTGCCTGTCCATGTGCGCTGGGCCTTGCGACACCGGTCGCGGTGATGGCAGGCACGGGCGTGGCGGCACGGCACGGCATTCTGATCAAGGATGCGCGTGCATTGGAAATTGCGCACCGCGTCGATACCGTCGCGTTCGACAAGACAGGCACGTTGACGGTGGGCCGGCCGGTGTTGACTGCGCTGGTACCGGCGGCGGGTATTCGGGCAACCGAAGACCAACTGCTGGCAACTGCCGCCAGCTTGCAAAGCGGCAGCGAGCATCCGCTGGCCAAGGCCGTGCTGGCCGCCGCAGCGCAGCGCAACCTGCAGCCGCGCGCATTGAGCGCGATGCAGGCGATGCCGGGCCGGGGTGTGCGCGGCGATGTCGATGGCGTCACCTGGGCCATCGCCAGCCTGCGCTGGTGCCGCGAACTCGACGCGATGCCCGAAGCCGCCGATGTCGACGGCCTGCAGGCGCAAGGTGCCACCGTGTCTGCATTGCTACGCTTCGATGAGGCGGGCGCCGCGCATCTACAGGCATTGCTCGCTTTCGCCGACGAGCCCAAGCCGCAAGCCGCCGAAGCCATCCGCACGCTGCATGCGCGTGGCCTGCGCGTGGTGATGATCTCGGGCGACAACCTGCGCGCGGCCCAGGCCATGGCCGCACGGCTCGGCATCGCGGCCGAAGACGTGCGTGCCGACGTGCTGCCCGCCGACAAGGCGGCGCAGGTCGGTGCGCTGAGGAAGAACGGACACGTCGTAGCGATGGTCGGCGACGGCGCCAACGACGCGCCCGCGCTGGCAGCGGCCGATGTGGGCATCGCGATGGCGCCTTCGGGCGGCGGCACCGACGTGGCGATGGAAGCAGCCGGCATCACGCTGATGCGCGGCGACCTCGCGCTGGTGGCGCAGGCCTTCGAGCTTTCGGGCCGCACGGTCGCGAAGATCCGGCAGAACCTGTTCTGGGCCTTCGCCTACAACGTGGCCGGCATCCCGCTTGCGGCCTTCGGCCTGTTGAGCCCGGTGGTGGCCGGTGCTGCCATGGCGTTGTCGAGCGTGAGCGTGATGGCCAATGCGCTACTGCTGCGGCGCTGGAGGGCCTGAGGCTTGCCGCTCAGTCGATCAGCAGCCCCATGACGTGATCGTCGATGGCCCGCGCATCGCCGGCGCGCTTGTAGAACTTGCGCAAGGTGCCTTCGCGTTCGAAGCCGAGTTTTTCGTAGAAGCGCATCGCAGGTGCGTTGTCGCTTTCGACGAAGAGTTCGATGCGCCTGATGCCGATGGCCTTCAGTGCGTCGATGGCTTCGCTCACCATGGCGAGCGCGACGCCCTGGCCGTGAAATGCGGGATCGACCGCGAGCGTGCCCAGGCAGGCCACGTGCCGCACCCGGCCCGGGTAGCGCGTGGCCCGGTAGAAACCGGCGATGCGCCCCTCGCGCTCGTAGACGTAGAAGTTGCGGCCGTCGAGCAGTTCCTGGTAGATGGCGCGGAAGTCCTCGATCGGCATCGGGTCGTAGCCCAGGAAGGGCACGACCTTCTCGTGCATGTAGAGGGCGAAGACCGTGTCGATGTCTTCGTGTGTGGCCAGCCTGCGCATGATGGGTGCCTTGCAACGATGAAGGCGCCGAGCATAGCGGGGGTGAGCGGATGTCGATCAGGTGAAGAGCAGCACCGCAGACATCGTCAGCAGCGCCGCCTGCGCGCACCAGGACCAGCGCAGCCGAAGCTGCGAATCGAGCACCGCGCCGATGGACCAGAAGCCGCCGACCGCCAGCAGGAGCAGCGTCAGCCCGGTGTGGAACGCGAGGTCGTCGGCGCGCCAGAGAAAGGCCAGCGTCACGCCGACCCAGCATGCGAAGTGGAGGGCGGCCGACGCGACCTGCGGGCGCGTCAGCGCGGGGGCGTGGATGTGCATGGCTTCTTCCAGCGAAAAAGGCGCTTCCGGAAACCGCGCCGCGACATCGGCCGGCCGCCAGCCCGGGGGCTTGAACCACACGGCGATCTTGTCCCGCCAGCGCTTCGTATGCCATGCGTCGCGCAGCAGCGGCACATAGGGGCCGAGGATCGCGCGCATCGGGTCGAAGCTCGCGAGCGCCTTGCGCGTGCCGTAGACGCAGCGTTCGGTTTCCTCGGCGAAGGTGCCGAACATCCGGTCCCACACCACGAGCATGCCGCCGTAGTTGCGGTCCAAATAGCCGTCGTTCACCGCGTGGTGCACGCGATGGTTCGAGGGCGACGAGAACACGCGGTCGAACCAGCCGAGCTTGCCGATGTGCTCGGTGTGGATCCAGAACTGGTAGACCAGCACGATGAGTCCCGCCAGCCCGAACTGCTCGGGCGGCACGCCCACCACCGCCATCGGCAGGTAGAAGGACCAGCCCAGGAAGACCACGGTGCTTTCCTGGCGCAGCGCGGTGGAAAAATTGAAATGCTGGCTCTGGTGGTGCACCGAGTGCGCGGCCCAGAACACGGCCGACTCGTGGCCCGCGCGATGCAGCCAGTAGTCGAAGAAGTCGAACAGCAGCACGGCGGCGATCCAGCCTGCGGCGCTGTCCCAGAAGCCGGGCCGGGTCCAGATCGCGACCAGCGGATAGACCATGGCGTAGAGCCCGATCTGGAACAGCTGCGTGCACACCGCGAGTGCCTGGCTCAGCAGCCCCTGGCTCAGGCTGCCGAGCGTGTCGCTGAAGCGGTAGGTGTTGCGCCGCTGGAGCCAGCCCCAGGCGAACTCGCAGGCCATGAGCAGCGCGAACACAGGCACGACGAAAACGACCAGCCGGTGCACCGCGTTCGTTTTTTCAGAGAGTGTTCAGCGAATCTTCAGCGTTCGCACGCGCGGCCGGCCACGATGACGGCGTTGGTGCCGCCGAAGGCGAAGGAGTTGGACAGCGCATAGCGGATGCCCTTGGCCTCGCGCGCCTCGCCCTGCACGAAATCGAGGTCGAATGCGGCGTCGGGCGTCTGCAGGTTGGCGATGGGCGGCAGCGCCTCGCGCGCCAGTGCGCGCAGCGCGGCGATGAGTTCGATGGCACCGCCGCCGCCGAGCACGTGGCCGTGGATCGCCTTGGTCGCGCTGACCGGCGTGGCCCTGCCGAACACTTCGCGGATCGATGCGGCCTCGGCTGCATCGCCGGCCGAGGTGGCCGTGCCGTGTGCGTTGATGTGGCCGACGTCCGAGGCCTCGATGCCCGCGTCGCGCAGCGCAGCGCGCATCACGCGCACCTGGCCCGCGGTGTCGGGGTTGGTGATGTGCGTGCCGTCGCAGTTGGTGGCGTAGCCCGCGAGCACGAAGGGCGCGGCTTCGGCGCCGCGTGCGGCCGCATGCGCTTCGGATTCGAGCACCAGCGCGGCCGCGCCTTCACCGATGGCGAAGCCCGCGCGGTCGCCCGAGAACGGACGGCAAGCCGAGGAGGGCGCATCGGCCGGCGGCGGCGCCATCACGCGCATTGCGTTCCAGCTGGCCATCACGCCGGGCGTGAGCATGGCGTCGTGGCCGCCGACGATGGCCACGTCGATCCAGCCGCCGCGGATGGCGCGCATCGCCTCGCCGACGGCCACGGCCGAGGAGGCGCAGGCACAGGCGTAGGCAATGGCCGAACCGCGCGCGCCGAAGTGCAGCGCGAGCTCGGCCACGGCGGCGTTGGGCATCACGGTGAGCACGGTGGTCGGACGCATGCGGCGCTGTTCGCCGTAGAGCGCGCTGGTGGTGTTGTCGAAGGTGCCGGCGCCGGCGAGGCCGCTGCCCCAGAAGATGCCGAGGCGGTCGCGGTCGATGGTGTCGAGGTCGATCTTTGCTTCCAGCGCCGCGTCCTGCGCCGCAGCCAGGGCCATGGCGGTGCCGCGGTCCAGCGGCAGGCGGGAGGTGCTGCGCATGCCATTCGAATCGAAGTCGCAGGCGGCGACGGCGAGCGCCATCGGGTCCATGCCCTCGATCTCCAGCGTTTGTGCACGCACAGCCGAGCGGCCCGCGAACAACGCCTCGTCGAAGGCCTCGATGGTGCGGCCGATGGGCGTGACGAAACCGATGCCGCTTACGCGCACCGGCGCCGAGGCGGCGCGTGTGGCCGAAGCGGCGAGCACGGCGTGGGCGGCGCCGCTGCTCATGCGGCCGCTTCGGCGGGCTGGACGGCGGCCACGGGGGCGCTCTCGGCGTCGATCACGTCGCACAGGCGTTCCAGCGTGATGCCGGTTTCGCGCGGGTCGAGGCGGTCTTCGGGAATGCGCAGGTGGAAGGCGTCCTCGACGGCGAAGACGAACTCCATCAGCGCGAGCGAGTCGAGGCCGAGGTCCGACAGCGCGGTGGCCGGCGAGATGGCCGAGCGCTCGATGCGGAAGTCGGTCTCGAGGATCGCCGCGATGCTGTTGAAGGTGGGGGAGGCGGAAGAAGACATGGAGATGCTTTCCTTTCAGGCGTGTCGAACGAGGTCAGGCGTACAGCGGATGCTCTGGCGTCGTGCCATGCGCCACGGCATCGGCGAACGATACCGTTTCGCGTACCACCTGCTGGCGGTCGTTGTCTATCGTGATCATGTGGTAGCTGTTGGCGACCACGACGGTGCGGAAGTCGCGGCAGCGCAGGCCGCGCGCGAGGATGTCGAGGTTGGCCACGCTGGCCACCTCGTCCTGCTGGGCATGCAGCGCGAGCACGTTGCCGCATTGCACGCCGTTGAGGTTGCGTCGCACGTGGCGTATGAGCCGGTCGTGCTCGCGCAGATGTCCCACGCCGATGACGGAACTTCCGGCGCGCGAAACCTTGCGATGGCGCAGCTCGCGCTCGATCCAGGCGCGCACGCGCTCGTTCTTCACGCCGTAGGGCGGGCGCTCGCGGTATTGCCAGAACCGGCCGAGCGGCGTGTAGAAGGCCAGCGGCAGCAGGAATTGCGTGCGCGGGATGGCCCAGCCGTCGAAGCGCAGCGTGGTCGACATGAGCACCAGCGCATCGACGTCGCTGCCGCAGCGGATGGCCGCGCCGAGCGCGAGCGAGGCGCCGGCGGAAATGCCGACCAGCATCACGCGGTCGTGCTGCGTGCGCAGCGCCTTCACATGGGCCTGGATGGCGTCGAGCCAGCGTTCGTACGGCGCGGCGCGCTGCAGCGGCGCAGCGGCATCGAACGAATAACCCTCGATCGACAGCGGGTGCACCGGGTAGCCGCGGCTGCGCAGTGCGGACTGCACGGTCAGCAGCTCGTCAGGCGTGCTGCATAAACCATGCAGCAGGACCACGGCGGTGCGCTGCACTTGCGGAGGCACAAGGCTCAACAGATCGGAGGGTTCACGCGCACTCATCGTGTGGTGCCAGCCATGAAAATGGCCCGTGTTTCATCGTGCTGTCGTATGCTCATGCGGCGTTTATCGCTTGGAGCGACTGACCGGCCGCTGACCCGTCGTTCGCGAGGCAGATTACCCCCCAACCATTCAAACACCATGCGAATTCTGCTTGTCGAAGACGACGCCGTTTTGCGCGACGTGATGGTGCGCAGCCTCGCGGATGCCGGCCATCGCGTCGACGTTTCGACCAACGTCGAGGACGCCGACCACCTGTGGCGTGTGCAGCCCTTCGATGCCGTGCTGCTCGACCTCAACCTGCCGGCCACCGCAAGCCCGACCAGCGGCCTCGCGAGCGGCCTCAACGCGCTGCGGCAGGCGCGCGCGCGGGGCGACCGCACGCCGGTGCTGGTGCTCACGGCGCGCGGGCGTACCGAAGAACGCATCGCGGGCCTCGACGCGGGTGCCGACGACTACCTCGGCAAGCCCTTCGACCTGGCCGAGGTCGAAGCGCGCCTGCGTGCGCTGGTGCGCCGCGCAAAGGGTACCGAAGACCTCGTGCTGCTGGGCCAGCTGAAGCTCGACCGCAAGGCGCGCCGCTTCTCGACCGCGAGTGGTCCGCTCGACCTGCCGGCACGCGAGTTCGAGGTGCTGTGGGAACTCATGAGTCCGCCGGGCCGCACCGTGAGCAAGCGGGCGCTGTCCGACAAGCTCTCGAGCTTCGACGAATCGCTGGGCGACAACGCGCTCGAGGCCTTCATCTCGCGCCTGCGCAAGAAGCTGCAGGGCTCGGGCGCGAGCATCCGCACGCTGCGCGGCATCGGCTACCTGCTCGAAGCCGAGGTGTGATCCGCGCGTGACCGAGCAGACGACAGAACCGCAGCCCGCGGCCGTTCGTGCGCCATCGCTCACGCGGCGCGTGCTGCGCAACGTGCTGGTGCCGCTGGCGCTCACGTGGATGGTCGGTGCGGTCATCGCGCTGGTCATCGCCAACTATTTTTCCGAGCAGGCCTTCGACCGCGGCATGCTCGACGACGCCTATGCGCTGTCGGCCAACGTGCAGGCGGGCGAACGCGGCATCGAGCTGCTGCTGACGCCGCGCGAGGTAGCCACCGTGCTCTTCGACCAGGTCGACAAGGTGTACTTCGCGGTCCAGCGGCTCGACGGCACGCTGATCTCCGGGCAGCCGGGCCTGCAGGCGCCGTTGCCGGCGGACGGGGCGCGCTACCGCTTCGCCGACATCGACTACGAGGGCAGCGTGCTGCGCGCCGTGGTGCTCGAGCACGACGCCGAGCCCGACATCAGCATGCCGTACCGCGTGGTGATCGCGCAGACCACGCTGAGCCGGACTGCACTGGTGCGGCAGTTGCTGGGCTACGCGCTGGCGCCGCAGATCGTGCTGCTCATCCTGCTGGCCATCTGGCTCTGGTACGGCATCCGCAGCGACCTGCGGCCGCTCGGCGACCTGCAGCGCGCGCTCGACCGGCGCGACGTGCGCGACCTGTCGCCGGTGGCGGTGGCGCAGACCTCGCGCGAGATCCAGCGCCTGGGCAACGCGGTCAACTCGCTGTTCGAGCGGCTCGGCCACAGCGTGCAGGCGCAGCGCGAGTTCGTGGGCAACGTGGCGCACGAACTGCGCACGCCGCTGGCGGGCATCCGCGCGCTGGCCGAGTACGGGCTGGCGCAGCACGACACCAATGTGTGGCGCGAGCAGCTGGAGCGCGTCTCGGAACGGCAGGCGCGCGCCAGCCACCTGATCGACCAGCTGCTGGCGCTGGCGCTGGCCGAGGAGGCGCGCACCGAGCTCAAGCGCGTGCCGGTGCGGCTCGACGTGCTGGCCGAGCAGACGGTGCTGCGGCACCTTGCGCGCGCCGACGCGCGTGGTGTCGACCTGGGCGCGCGGGGCCTCGACGACGGCGTGGTCGTGCAGGCCAACGAGGCGCTGGTCGAAGGCATTCTCGACAACCTGATCGACAACGCGTTGCGCTATGGCGGGCGCACCATCACGGTCGAGCTCGCGGGCCACACGCTGAGTGTGATCGACGACGGGCCGGGCATTCCGCTGGAGGCGCAGCGCGACCTGATGCAGCGCTGGGCGCAGGGTCCGGCCGGCGAGAAGCTGGGGCAGGGCTCGGGACTGGGGCTGTCGATCGTGGCGCGCTATGCCGAGCTGCTGGGCGCCGAGCTGAGGCTCGAAGCGGCGGAGCCCACTGGCTTGCGCGTCAGCGTGGCATTCGGCGAAGCGGGCTGAAGCGCCGGCAAGCTAGAGCGGCGTACCCTGGTGGAACGCCATGCGCCAGCGGCCATGCCGGCGCTTCCACAGAGAGCTGCGCAGCGAGTCAGCTGCAGGTCGCTGCGCAATGGCTTGGCGGTGCGCGCGGTAGGTGACCAGTGCCACGTGGGGTGCCACGCGCAGCACGCGAAAGTCCGACATCGTGCGTGCCGAAAAGGCCTCGCCACGCAGCGCATC
Organism: Variovorax sp. 10L421; assembly: GCF_056395365.1. NCBI lineage: Bacteria > Pseudomonadati > Pseudomonadota > Betaproteobacteria > Burkholderiales > Comamonadaceae > Variovorax > Variovorax sp. 10L421. The sequence continues at coordinate 12,286 of NZ_JBFTJJ010000003.1, read as the reverse complement.
GATGATGGCATCCCGCGTCCAGACCGTGCCGGAGACGCCAAGTTCGTGGAAGTCGTCGTCGAGCAGTTCTTCGAGTTTCGCGGCGCTCGCGCGCACCTCGCGAAGATGCAGTGCGCCTTCGAGTTCGAACAGCAGCGCCTCGAGGTTCTCGGCCGGCGCGGCCTCGTAGAGTTCGAGCGGAAGACCGTCGGGATCGGCGAAGAAGGTGAAGCGGCGGCCCGTGTATTCGTCGATGCGCAGCGGCTCGACCGCGATGCCTTGCGATGCGAGTTCATCGGCCGCAGCCTGCACGTCGTGCACTTCGAACGACAGGTGGCGCAGCCCTTGCGCTTCGGGCCGCGTGGGGCGCGCGGGCGCACCGGGAAAGGAAAAGAGTTCGATCTGCGAGCCGTCGGGCAGGGCGAGGTCGAGCTTGTACGAGTCGCGCGCGGCGCGATGGTTTTCGGCGACCACGCGCAGGCCGAGCACCTCGGTATAGAAGCGCTTCGACACCACGTAGTCGGCGCAGATGATCGCGGCGTGGTGAATGCGGTCGAGTTGCATCGGAAGGATCAATTCAAAGGCTTGCGCAGGAACACGCGGGCTGCGCGGCGATCACGTCGACCAGAAAGCCTTCGTCGGCGGTGCTCATGCGCCGATTTCCACCTCGCCCTCGATCTCGACCGGGATGTTGAACGGCAGCTCCGCCATGCCCACCGCACTGCGGGCATGCGCGCCGACGTCGGGGCCGAACAATTCGAGGATCAGATCGGAGAAGCCGTTGATGACGGCGGGCTGCCTGTCGAAGCCGGGTGCGCTCGCGACCATGCCGAACACGCGCGTCCACGCGGTGATGCGGTCGAGGTCGCCGAGGGCGCGCTGCAGGCTGCCGAGCATCGCAAGTGCCGTGAGGCGCGCGGCTGCGTAGCCCTGTTCGACGTTCAGTTCGCGGCCCAGCTTGCCGAGCGGCGCGGCGATGGTGCCATCGGCGTTGAGCGGGCCGTGGCCGGAGATCAACGCGCGGCGGCCGACGATGCGCACGAACTGGAAGGGGAGGATGACGCCGGCCGGCGGGATCGCGGGCGGCGGCAGCACGAGGCCGAGCGAGGCCAGTCGTTGCGCAATGAGGGCCATGGCATTTCTCTCCTGTCGGCGGGTGACGGCGGATGGATGGGTCCGCCGCATCTTGCCATGGCCTCTTGGCGCGATGTGGCTCAGGCCAGTGCCGGATAGTCCGTATAGCCCTTCGCGCCGCCGCCGTACATGGTGGCCTTGTCGAGCTCGTTGAGCGGCGCGTTTTCGCGCAGGCGGCGCACGAGGTCGGGGTTCGAGATGAAGGGCTTGCCGAAGGCCACGAGGTCATCGCCTTCCTTCAGCGCTTCCTCGGCCAGCGGTCGGTCATAGCCGTTGTTGACCATCCATGCGCCCTTGCCGCCGGCTTGGCGGTATGCGGCCTTGAGGGCCTCGTAGTCGAAGGGGCGGTCTTCGATTTCGCGCGGGCCGCCGGTGGCGCCTTCGATGATGTGGATGTAGGCCAGGTCGAGCGTGGCGAGCTGCTTCACCACGTAGGTGAACAGCGGCTGCGGGTTGCTGTCGTGCGCGTCGTTGGCAGGCGTCACGGGCGACAGGCGGATGCCGGTCTTGCCGCCGCCGACGGCGTCGACCACGGCGCGCGCGGATTCGAGCAGCAGGCGGGCGCGGTTCTCGATGCTGCCGCCGTAGTCGTCGGTGCGCTTGTTGCTGCCGTCCTTCAGGAACTGGTCGAGCAGGTAGCCGTTGGCACCGTGAAGTTCCACGCCGTCGAAGCCGGCGGTCTCGACCGCGCTGCGTGCAGCCACCGCATAGGCGTGCACGATGCCGGGCAGCTCGCCCGCATCCAGCGCGCGCGGTTCGGAGGTCTCTACGAAGGTCGGCACGCCGTCCTTGATGAGCACGGTCTTGGTCCTGGCGGTGATGGCCGAGGGGGCGACGGGCTTGCCGCCACCGGGTTGCAGTTCGCTGTGCGAGACGCGGCCCACGTGCCACAGCTGCACCACGATCTTGCCGCCCTTGGCGTGCACGGCGTCGGTCACGCGCTTCCAGCCGTCGAGCTGTTCCGTGCCGTAGAGGCCGGGCACGTCGGCGTAGCCCTGGCCCTGGTGGCTGATGGCGGTGGCTTCGGTGATGAGCAGGCCGGCGCTGGCGCGCTGGGCGTAGTAGGTGGCGGCGAGGTCGGGCGGGATCGCATTCGGCGAGCGGTTGCGCGTGAGCGGCGCCATGACGATGCGGTTGGCGAGCTTCAGGTCGCCGGCCTGGATGGGGTCGAAGAGGTTGGACATCGTGCGATCAATGGCAGAGTTGGAACAGGCGCAAGGCTAAGCGCCCGGCCTCAACCCTGCTGTCGCACGGTTGTCCCGAATGGTGCTAGAGAAGCAGCGCCAGCAGTGCCGGGCTCACGCGCAGCGGCATGGCGAGCAGGATCTGAGCCATGCCCTTGCCGAGCGGGTCGTTGCGCAGCGAGGCCATGCCGCCGCCGCCCAGCGCCTGTTCGCAGACGAAGTTGAAGGCATCGATGCCCGGCACCTCGTAGCGCGTGACGCGGCCCTTGACGAGGTGTGCGAGCCATTCGGCCACGCGCACCTCGGTGAGCTGTTCGCGCAGCAGCGGCAGCAGGGCGGGGTGGCGTGCGATGACGCCGACGTTCGAGGTGTCGCCCTTGTCGCCGCTGCGCGCCCATGCGAGGCGCAGCAGCGTCACTTCGACGGCGTCCGCGGGCACGGGTGCTTCATGCGTTTCCGTGGCTCTGGCAGGCTGTGAAACGGACCCGGCGTGCGGCGCAGGCGCTGTGGCGCGGGGCACGTCGATGCACACGCCGTCGATGCCGACGCGAGCCGCGAGCTGCGACTTGTCGAGCAGGAATGCGTACTGCCGGATCGATGGGGAGACCGAGGCGCGCCCGCCGCCCGCGCCGGTGGTGCCGGGCGCCCACGAGGTGCCGGCCGGCGCGACCTCGCGCGCGAACAGTTCCAGGGCTTCCTTGCGCGAATGCGTCACCGCGAGCCGCAGCACAGCTTCGCGCGTCTGCAGGGCCCGCGCGTGCGGGCCGTAGCATGACTCCGCGCCGAGTACTTCGAGCAGTGCGCCGCTGTAGGGGCCGAAGCCCTGCTGCGAGAACAGCGCACCCGTGCGCGCGAGGATCGCCTCGCCCGTGCGCCTGGCCTTGGCCACCGCATCGAAGCCGACGATGGTGAGCTGCGCCGCGGCCTTGAAGCCGTCGACATAAGTGGCGCAGACCTTGTAGCTCGCGGTCGGCGCACGCCCGCGCGCGCCGTGCACGCGCACGCGGTGTTCGCCGGCCTGCTCGATGCGCACCTGCGTGAAGTCGGCCGCCACGTCGGGCAGCAGGTAAGCCGCGGGATCGCCGATCTCGTAGAGCATCTGCTCACCCACCACCGCGGGCGTGAGCTTGCCGCCGGTGTCAGCGGGCTTGGTGACGACGAAGCTGCCGTCGGCGCTGCATTCGACGATGGGGTAGCCGATATTGGGCCAATCGGGCACGGTGTCCCAGTCGGTGTGCAGGCCGCCGGTGGCCTGGCAGCCGCATTCGATGATGTGGCCCGCGAGGCTGCCGGCCGCAAGCAGGTCGAAGTCGCCCGGCTGCCAATTGAATTCGTGCATGAGCACGCCGAGCGTGACGGCCGAGTCGACGCAACGCCCGGTGATGACGACCTGCGCGCCCGCATCGAGCGCGGCCTGGATCGGCCGTGCGCCCAGATAGGCGTTGGCGGTGAGCACGCGTTCGGGCAAGGCGGCGCCGCTCTGCAGCTCGCGCACGGGCGGCTGCGACTGGCGCAGCTGCGGCAGCAGCGGGGACACGTCGTCGCCGCTCACCACAGCGATCTTCAGCGCGATGCCCTGTTCGGCGGCCAGCGCCGCGAGCGCATCGGCGCAGCCCTGCGGGTTCACGCCGCCGGCGTTGCTCACCACGCGGATGCTTCACGACGTCCTTCAACACGGCCTTCATCGCGGCGGAGACGAAGTCGGTGCATAGCCCAGCTCGGAGGCGCCGCCGATGCGGACGGTGCGTTCGTTGCCGCTGTTCATCGGCCGCTCCATTGCGGCTTGCGCTTCTCGCGGAAGGCGAGTTGTCCCTCGGCCGCATCTTCGGTGAGTGCGAACAGGCCGATCTGGCTTTCGGTGAAGGCCATCGATTCCTCGAAGGCCATCGCCTCGATCTTCTTCATCGTGTAGAGGCCGCGCCGGATGGCGGCGGGCGACTTGTCGAGCATGCGGCCGAGCAGCCAGTCGACGCTTTCGTCGACGTCGTCGCTCACGCGGTTCACGAGCCGCAGTTCGAGCGCCTGCGCGGCGGTGATGGGTTCTCCGGTGATGCACATCTCGGCCAGCACCCGGCGCGGCAGCAGGCCGCCCAGCACGCTGAGCACCTGCGCAGGAAAGAGGCCGACCTTCACCTCGGGCAGGCCGAACACGGCGTGGCTGCTGGCCACCGCCATGTCGCACATCGCCATGATCCCCATGCCGCCCGCCATGCAGGCGCCGTTGACGCGGGCAAGAGCGTCCGACAGCCGCGCGACCACCGCGCCGTTGATCGCATTTCGGCGCTCTTCCCGGTCGATGGTGAGCCACATGACGGGCCCTCGCATCTCTTCGCGCAGTTCGGGAGGGGTCTTCTCGGGCATGGTGGAGATTCCTTCTTCGGCCTTCTGAAGCCTTCCCGTAGCGTGCGCCATAAAAAAAGCCGCTTCGTGCGGCTTGTGGCTGAAGCGATGCGGGTTTTCCCTAGGAGGAGATCAGCTCGCTTCGCTGCTTCTGCACGCTTTCGCGTGCTTCGGCTTACTTCAGGAGGCCTTCGGCCTTCATCGCTTCCTGTACGGCGGGCCGGGCACCCACGCGTGCGTGCCAGGCCAGCAGGTTGGGAAAGTCAGAGATGTCGACGCCGGTCGGCTTGGTCCAGTTGGTGACGCTGAACAGGTAGCCGTCGGCCACGCTGAAATGATCGCCCATCAGGAACTGCTTGCTGGTCAGTTCGCCGTCGAGCCATTGGAAGCGCGACTTGAGCTTGTCCTTGAAGATGCCCTTGGCTTCTTCGGGCATGCCCGGGTTGAACAGGGGGCTGAAGCCCTTGTGCACTTCGGTGCCGATGAAGGTCAGCCACTCCTGCAGGCGGTAGCGTTGCATGGTGCCGGCGGCTGGCGCGAGGTTCTTGGTGGGGGCGAGGTCGGCGATGTACTGGAGGATGGCCGGGCCTTCGCGCAGGCGGGCGCCGTCGTCGAGTTCGAGCATCGGCACGTAGCCCAGCGGATTGATGCCGTAGTAGTCGGTGCCGTCCTGCAGCTTGTGGCTCTTGGTGCTGGCCAGCACCGGCTCGAAGGCGAGGCCTGCCTCGTGCAGCGCGATGTGAGGGGAGAGCGAGCAGGCGCCTGGCGAGTAATACAGCTTCATTCGAAAAGACTCCAATGGATGACGGAGGTTGATTTTGTGGGAGACCGCAGCGGATGCTAGCGGGTTTGGCAACCTCGCGTTCTTGTCCTACGGCGGCTCGCGCGCGGTGACCATCGAGCGTGTCGACCGCTCTTCTAAGCTCCGCGGCACGGTGGCATGAGGCTGCCGGAAGGAGTTTCCGAATGTTGAAGTACGCGATCATTTTTGCGGTCATCTCCCTTGTGGCCGCGTTGCTGGGCTTTGGTGGCGTGGCAGCGGGTGCTGCCGGCATTGCGAAGCTGCTGTTCGGCTTGTTCCTGGTACTGGCGGTTCTGTTCATCGTGCTGGCCGCGCTTGGCATTGGCGCGGTGAAGAAGACGCTCGATTGATGCCGCCCGATTGCTATAAAGTACATAGCAATCTGTTCAATGACAACGGGCGTTGGGGCGCAACTGGGCAGGCGCCCCTAGCTTGTCCACACAGCGGGCGCAAAGGGGCCTGGACGATTAAAATTGGCGCCCCCTTTTGCGCCGCGCACGCGTCAGTTGTGCGCTCCCATTTCAAATGCTGTATCCCGAAGAATTCGACGTGATCGTCGTTGGCGGCGGCCATGCCGGCACCGAAGCCGCGCTCGCTGCCGCGCGCATGGGCGCCAAGACACTGCTGCTCTCCCACAACATCGAGACGCTGGGGCAGATGAGCTGCAACCCGTCGATAGGCGGCATCGGCAAGGGCCACCTCGTGAAGGAGGTCGATGCGCTCGGCGGCGCGATGGCAATTGCGACCGACGAAGCCGGTATCCAGTTCCGTATTCTCAACTCGAGCAAGGGCCCGGCCGTGCGCGCCACCCGTGCGCAGGCCGACCGGATCCTGTACAAGGCAGCGATCCGCCACCGCCTGGAAAACCAGCCGAACCTGAGCCTGTTCCAGCAGGCAGTCGACGACCTGATGGTGGAGGGCGATCGCGTGGTCGGCGCCGTCACGCAAGTGGGCATTGCCTTTCGCGCGCGCACGGTAGTGCTGACCGCGGGCACTTTTCTCGATGGCCGTATCCACGTCGGCCTCGATAACTACCAGGCTGGCCGGGCGGGCGATCCGCCGGCGATCAGCCTGTCGGCGCGGCTCAAGGAGCTGAAGTTGCCGCAGGGCCGCCTGAAGACCGGCACGCCGCCGCGGCTCGACGGCCGCAGCATCGATTTTTCGAAGTGCACCGAACAACCGGGCGACGGCATGCCCGGCGGGGCAGGGCCGATGCCGGTGTTCAGCTTCATGGGCCGCACCGACATGCACCCGCGGCAAATGCCCTGCTGGATCACCCACACCAACGCGCGCACGCACGAGATCATCCGCTCGGGTTTCGACCGCAGCCCCATGTTCACGGGCAAGATTGACGGCGTGGGTCCGCGCTACTGTCCCAGTGTGGAAGACAAGATCAACCGCTTTGCGGACAAGGAAAGCCACCAGATCTTCCTGGAGCCCGAAGGCCTGACGACCAACGAGTACTACCCGAACGGGATCTCGACCAGCCTGCCGTTCGACATCCAGTACCAGCTGGTGCGCTCGATGCCGGGTCTGGAGAATGCGCACATCCTTCGGCCTGGTTACGCCATCGAGTACGACTACTTCGATCCGCGCGAACTCAAGAGCAGCTTCGAGACCCGCTCGGTCAAGGGCCTGTTCTTTGCCGGGCAGATCAACGGTACGACCGGGTACGAAGAAGCCGCTGCCCAGGGTCTGTTCGCCGGCATCAACGCCGCGCTGCAGTGCCGTGGCGAAGACGCCTGGCTGCCGCGTCGCGACGAGGCCTACCTGGGCGTGCTGGTCGATGACCTGATCACCAAGGGTGTGACCGAGCCTTACCGCATGTTCACGAGCCGCGCCGAGTTCCGTCTGCAGCTGCGCGAGGACAACGCCGATATGCGTTTGACCGAAGCAGGGCGCAAGCTTGGCTTGGTCGACGACGCACGGTGGGACGCTTTCAGCCGCAAGCGTGATGCTGTTTCACGTGAAACAGAGCGTCTCAAGTCGATCTGGGTGAACCCGCGCAACCTGCCGGCCGCCGAGTCGGAGCGGGTGCTGGGCAAGGCCATCGACCATGAATACAACCTGGCCGACCTGCTGCGCCGGCCCGACGTGAGCTACGAAACGCTGATGTCGCTGGACGGCGGCAAGTACAACGCGCAGGTGGCGCTGAGCGAAACGGAGATCGAGCAGATCGAGATTTCGGCCAAATACTCAGGCTACATCGAACGCCAGCACGACGAGGTGGAGCGCGCGGCGCACTTCGAAAACCTCAAGCTTCCCGCCGACTTCGACTACGGCCAGGTCAAGGCGCTGAGTTTCGAGGTGCGGCAGAAGCTGGACAAGCACCGTCCCGAGACCTTGGGTTTGGCCTCACGTATCTCCGGTGTGACGCCAGCCGCCATTTCTTTGCTGATGATTCATCTGCGCAAGGGTGGCCACAAGGCCTTTGCCAGCGACACCGCCACCACGGAAGCAGCCACCGAGCCGCAGTCCGCGGAATGACGGCGCCGATCGATACGCTGCGCGCAGGCGCGGCTGCGATGGGAGTCGCCCTGTCCGACAGCCACGGCGAACGCCTCTTGGCTTACGGCACGCTGATGCTTAAGTGGAACAAGGTTTACAACCTCACGGCCTTGCGCGATCCGGCCAGCGTACTCACACATCACCTGCTCGACAGTCTCGCGGCCATCGCACCGCTGCAACGCGAGTGGGCAGGGAAGGGCAAGTTGCTCGATGTCGGCTCCGGCGGTGGCTTGCCCGGCGTGGTGATCGCCATCATGCGGCCCGACCTCGAGGTGAGCTGCCTCGATGCGGTCGCCAAGAAGGCGGCCTTTGTCCAGCAAGTGGCAGCCGAACTGGAACTGCCGAACCTTCGCGGACTGCACGCCCGAGTCGAATCCCTGGCTGGCAGCTACGAGGTCATCAGCTCGCGCGCCTTCGCATCGTTGCCAGACTTCTTCAACGGTTCGATGAATCTCCTCGCGCCCGGCGGCGTTTGGTTGGCCATGAAGGGCAAGGTGCCTAACGATGAACTTGCAATCTTGCCCAAGGGCGTCAAAGTGTTTCACGTGGAACAACTGACGGTTCCGGGCCTGGATGCCGAGCGTTGCATCGTTTGGGCGCGCAAGGACCTCGCCCAAATCAGCGACTGAATACGCAAAAGATGTGGCGGCACCGGTAAAAGCCGGTGTCGGAACAGTCTCTGTGACGGCGTGCTCGCTTAGACTCGATGCCTCCCTTCGGTCTCTCTTCCGACTCGCTTTTTCGAGGCAAAACCCATGTTCGGCATTGCTGACTACGGCGCATTCGTCGCCGCCATCGTCCTGTTTCTTCTGATTCCCGGTCCGGGCAATCTGGCGCTGATCACCTCGACCAGCAAGGGCGGCATCCGAGGCGGCCTGGCTGCGACGGCCGGCGTCATCATCGGCGACCAGTTTCTGCTGTGGGCGGCGGTGGCTGGCGTGTCGGCCGTGATGGCGGCTTACCCGGCCGCCTTCAAGGCTGTGCAGTGGCTGGGTGCTGCCTATCTGGCCTGGATGGGCATCAAGATGCTGCTGGCCAAGCCCGGTTCGGCACCCATCCTCAATATCAAGCCCAGCCATTTCATGCGCCAGGCGTTCACCATCACGCTGCTGAACCCAAAGGCGATCGTGTTCTACATGGCCTTCTTCCCGCTGTTCGTGGACCCGGCCCGGCACCAGGGCCTGATCACCTTCGGCGCAATGGCGGTGACCATCGCCGCGCTGACCTTCCTGTACGGCCTGACCTCCACGCTGCTCACGCATTTCCTGGCCGAGCGCATCCGCGCGAATCCCCGCATTTCCACTACGCTCGAAAAGCTTGCCGGCAGTTTCCTGATCGCCTTCGGCGTCAAGCTCGCAATCTCGCGCTGATCGATCGATCCCGGTACTCACATGGCCAAGATTTTCTGCATCGCCAACCAAAAGGGCGGCGTCGGCAAGACCACTACCACCGTCAATCTGGCCGCCGGCCTCGCCAAAGTCGGCCAGCGCGTGCTGATGATCGACCTCGATCCGCAGGGCAATGCCACCATGGGTTCGGGCATCGACAAGCGCCAGCTGGAGCTGACGGTGTACGACGTGCTGCTCGAATCGGCCTCGGTGTCCGAGGCCCGCGTCAAGGCGGACAAGCTGGTGGAGGGTGGTTGCGGCTACGACGTGCTGGGCGCCAACCGCGAACTGGCCGGCGCGGAAGTCGAGATGGTGGCACTCGATCGCCGAGAGAAGCGCCTGCGCACCGCGCTGGCCGCCGTCGGTGCCGAGTACGACTTCGTGCTGATCGACTGCCCGCCGAGCCTGAGTCTGTTGACGCTGAACGGCCTGTGCGCCGCCCACGGCGTGATCGTGCCGATGCAGTGCGAATACTTCGCGCTCGAAGGGCTGACCGACCTGGTCAACACCATCAAGCAGGTGCACGCCAACCTCAACAAGAACCTGCAGATCATCGGCTTGCTGCGCGTGATGTTCGATCCGCGCATCACGCTGCAGCAGCAAGTGAGCGAGCAGCTCAAGTCCCACTTTGGCGACAAGGTGTTCGACACGGTGATTCCGCGCAATGTGCGGCTGGCCGAGGCACCAAGCTACGGACTGCCGGGCGTGGTGTTCGATCCGGCCGCCCGCGGCAGCCAGGCCTTCATTGCCTTTGCCCAGGAGCTGATCGACAAGATGCCGCCCGCAAGCGCTTTTGCCTCGGGCGCGGTGGCGCCGCCGATTGCACCGGTCACGCGCATTGCGCCGGACCTGCCGATTCCCGACGATGTGATGGCGCCTGCTGTCGCGCCAGCATCCGATTCCACCAGTGAAAACAACGCCTGACGCATGCCACCGGCTGGCAATGCGCTATCGAGTTAGTAGCAAATGACAGATCCTCGCATCCTGCTGTTGCCGGGTTGGCAGAACAGCGGCCCCGGCCATTGGCAAACCCTGTGGGAGTCGGTTCACGGTGATCGCCGTGTCGAGCAGCACGATTGGATGCGACCGCTGCGCGGCGACTGGTCTGCGCGGCTCGAAGAAGAGGTGCTGGCCTCGCCCGGCCCGGTGGTTCTTGCGGCACACAGCCTCGGCTGCATCCTCGTCGCGGCCTGGGCCGCGCATTCGCGCAACACGCACAAGGTGCGCGGTGCGCTGCTGGTGGCGCCTGGCGATGTGGAGCGCGATGACCTGCGCCAGCTGATTCCAGGCTGGGCACCGATCGTGCGCAAGCCGCTGCCGTTTCCGGCGGTGATGATCGCCGCCAACGACGACCCGTACTGCGAAGCCCCGCGCTCGCGGCAGCTCGCCAGGGATTGGGGGGCGCGCTTCATCGATGCCGGCCCGGGCGGCCACCTGAATGCTGAATCCGGCCTCGGCGACTGGCCTGAAGGACGGAAGCTCCTGAACGAAATCTCGAAAGAAAAGAACTGATGGCGACCAAGAAACCCAAGGGCCTGGGCCGCGGCCTCGAGGCGCTGCTCGGCCCGACGGCCGCGCCTTCCGTCGACAACGGACTGAATGGCAACGTGGGCCCGGAAGAGGGCGGCGCGCCAAGGAACCCGAACACGCTGATGCTCGAGCAGATGGTTGCTGGCGTCTACCAGCCGCGCACGCGCATGGACGAAGGCGCGCTCTACGAGCTGGCAGAGAGCATCAAGGTGCAGGGCATCATGCAGCCGATCCTGGTGCGCCGGCTCGATGCCGAATCGGCTGCCACCAAGAACGCGGAATACGAAATCATTGCGGGCGAGCGCCGTTTTCGCGCCGCCAGGCTCGCGGGCCTCGACAGCGTGCCGGTGCTGGTGCGCGACGTGCCCAACGAGGCCGCGGCGGCGATGTCGCTGATCGAAAACATCCAGCGCGAAGACCTCAACCCACTCGAAGAAGCCCAAGGCCTGCAACGCCTTGTGAGCGAGTTTGGACTCACTCACGAGCAAGCGGCGCAGGCGGTGGGCCGCTCGCGCAGCGCGGCCAGCAACCTGCTGCGCCTGCTGAACCTGGCCGAACCCGCACAGCAGATGCTGATGGCCGGCGACATCGACATGGGCCACGCCCGCGCACTGCTGTCGCTCGATCGCGGCACGCAGATCACGGCGGCCAACCAGATCGCCGCCAAGAAGATGTCGGTGCGCGAGGCCGAGTCGCTGGTGAAGAAGCTCGCGGCCGAGTTCACGCTCACGCCATCGCGGCGCAGCAACGACGGCGAGAAGTCGCGCGACCTGCAGCGCGTGGAAGAAGAACTGGCCGACCTGCTCACCGCCGAGGTCGAGGTGCGCATCAAGAAGCGCAGCAAGCGCGGCGGCCGTGTCGAGGAAAGCGGCGAGCTCGCCATCCACTTCGGCTCCATCGAGGCCCTCAACGGATTGATCGAACGCATCCGCCGAACGGCCTAGTGTTGTGAACCGAGGGGCTGGCGTTCGTTTGATTGATTCCTGCAATCCTTTGCGCGTATCCTCGACCGCTGTTTTTCCAACCCCAGATTTCTTGAATAAACGGAGGGAGTCCACCATGCTGTTCACCAAGTTCCCGCTCGCGGCCATCACCGTCGGCGCACTTCTCCTCACCGGTTGCGCGGCGACCGACATGCAGATGGGCAGCCAGTCGGCCAAGACCATGGCCACCGGCAGCGCCGCAGGCAGCGCCACCGCCGGCGAAAGCAGCCAGCTCGAGCGCTGCGAATCGCCGCTCGGCACGGTGTCACTGATCGAAAACCAGAGCGCGGGCTGGTACACCATCCTTACCGGCGAATACCGCCTGCCGCCCACGGCCAACCTGCTGCGCCTGCTGGTGCAGCAATCGAACTGCTTCATCGTGGTCGAGCGCGGCGCGGCCGGCATGAACGCGATGACGCGCGAGCGCGCGCTGATGCA